>NZ_JBIVVA010000008.1:0-459409 GCF_044757465.1 Streptomyces sp. NPDC091279
GTTGATAGGCCGGATCTGGAAGCCCAGTAATGGGTGGAGGTGACCGGTACTAATAGGCCGAGGGCTTGTCCTCAGTTGCTCGCGTCCACTGTGTTGGTTCTGAAACCACGAACAGCCCCACGTCTCCGCGGAGCGTGGTGCGGCTGAAACAGTTTCATAGTGTTTCGGTGGTTATAGCGTGAGGGAAACGCCCGGTTACATTTCGAACCCGGAAGCTAAGCCTCACAGCGCCGATGGTACTGCAGGGGGGACCCTGTGGGAGAGTAGGACGCCGCCGAACAATCATTGTGGGGAACCCCGCACCTTATGGTGCGGGGTTTTCTGCGTTTAGAGTGATCTCCATGCGCTACGAACTCGTTATTTTCGACAACGACGGTGTTCTCGTCGACAGTGAGCCCCTCTCCAATCGGCTGCTCGCCGGATATCTCACCGAGCTGGGGCACCCGACCACCTACGAGGACTCCCTCCATGACTACATGGGGTCCGCACTGCACCGGGTGCGCGAGCTGGTCGAGGAACGGAGCGGGCGCCGGCTGCCGGCGGACTTCGACGACGTGTTCCAGGCCCGGGTCTTCGCCGCGTTCGAGCGGGAGCTGAAGCCCGTCGCCGGAGCCGGCGACCTGCTGGCGGAGCTGGCCCGGGACGGGGTGCCGTACTGCGTGGCCTCCTCCGGGAGCCATGCCAGGATTCGGTCCGGGCACCGGGCGGCCGGGCTCGACCGGTGGTTCGAGGACACGCGGATCTTCAGCGCCGACGATGTCGGGCGAGGCAAGCCCGACCCCGCGCTGTTCCTCCACGCCGCCGAGAAGATGGGCGTCGCACCGCAGCGGTGTGTGGTCGTCGAGGATTCGCCGCTCGGGGTGCTCGCGGCGCGGGCGGCCGGTATGGACGTCTACGCGTTCACCGCCATGACCCCCGCCGAACGGCTCCTCGACGCCGGTGCCCGGGACGATCAACTCTTCGGTGACCTGGGGCAGTTGACCGACCTGCTGCGATGACAGGGCCCACCCGGCGGCGCTGACATTTGTCATACACAGCTGTGGACGATCGTTTCTACTGGGGGACCCCGGCCCGGGGCGAAGCTGAGGGCATGACGACGCACACGATGTCCCCGGGCCGGACCGAGAACCGGGCCCCCCGCGCGCTCACCACGCTCCGCCCGCTGGTCGTGGACGTGGCGCTGCCGCTCGGGTCGTACTACCTGTTCAAGGACGCCTTCGGGACGAGCACCTTCGCCGCGCTCGCCTGGAGCAGCGTGCTCCCCGCCCTGCGCACCGGGTGGAGCCTGGCCAAGGAACGGCGGGTGAACGCGCTGGCCGCGTTGATCCTCGCCGTCAATGTCGTCTCCCTGCTGCTGAGCCTCCTCACCGGCGACCCGCGGCTGATGCTCGCCAAGGACGGTGCCGTCAGCAGCACGGTCGCCGTCGGCATTCTCGTCTCCGTGGCCCTCGGTCGGCCGATGATGACGGCCGGGATGAAGCCCTTCGTGCTGAGGGGCGACCGGGCCAGGGAAGCCGCGTGGGAGCGGCTCGCGTCGGGGCGGGCGGCCGCGTCCGGCGACTTTCTGCGCAGGGAACGGCTGTTCTCCCTGATCTGGGGCGTGGCCCTGCTCGCGGAGTGCGGGGCACGCGTCGTCGGCGCCTACACCCTCCCCGCCGAGACCATGGTCTGGCTCGGCCAGGCCGTCGCGATGGCCGTGCTCACCGCGACGGCCCTGATCAGCGGCGCCTTCGCGGCCGGGCCGATGGCGAGGATGGTCATCGGCGAGGCCGAGGCGGGCGTCAACGGCGTTGGAGCTGAGGGGAATTCACCTTTGGCTGGATCTACCCACAAGTAGCCAGGGGCCCTACGCTCGCCGCCATGACAGATGTGCTGCGGCGCGGTAGGGCCTCGCTGGCGTTCAGCTTCTTCGCCCAGGGCGTCGCCTTCGCTCTGCTCGTGACCCGCATTCCGGCCATCCAGGACCGGTACGGGGTCTCCGACGCGCTGCTGCCCGCCTTCCTGGCCGCCGTTCCGATCCTGGCCGGGGCCGGAAGTGTCGCCACCGAGCAGCTGGTGAGACGGATACCGGCGAGCCGGGTGCTGCGCTGGTCCCAGCCCGTGGTGCTGCTGGCGCTGCTCGGGGTCGGCGTCGGTGACCGGACCGTCGTGCTGGCCGGCGCGCTGGCGTGTTTCGGACTCGCCGTCGGCGCGCTGGACGCCTCGATGAACATGCTCGGGGTGAGCCTGCAACGGGCGTACGGGCGGAGCATCATGCTCAGCTTCCACGCCGTGTACAGCCTCGGCGGGATCGTCGGGGCGTCGCTCGCGTGGGCGGGGGCGCACTGGCACCTGGGGCTCGCCGTGTCGTATCTGCCGGTCGTCGCGGTGCTGGTGCCGGCCGTGCTGGCGGGCAGCCGGTGGTACGTCGACGGCGGGCAGGAGGCGCCGGTCGACGAGGTGGAGGGCGGCGGCGGGGGCGTCGTTTTCCGGACGTTGCTGCCGTTGTGTCTGGTGATGATGTTCGCGTACATCGGGGACTCGACCGTCTCCAACTGGAGTGCCAAGTACCTCCAGGACGTGCTGGGGAGTTCGGAGCAGCTCGCGACCGTGCCGTACAACGTGTACATGGTGACCACGCTGGTCGGGCGGGCCCTGGGGGATCTCGGGGTCAGGCGGTTCGGGGCCGTAGGGGTCGTACGGGTCGGGGCGGTGGTCGCGGCGGGCGGGTTCGCGGTGGTGGCGGCGGCGCCGGGGCCGTGGGTGGGGATGCTCGGGTTCACGCTGCTGGGGCTCGGACTGTGTGTGCTGGTGCCGCAGACCTTCGCGGCGGCCGGACGTCTCTTCCCGGGCGCCTCGGACGCGGCGATCGCGCGGCTCAACGTCTTCAACTACGTGGGTTTCCTGGTCGGTTCGCCGTTGGTCGGGGCGCTCGGGGACGCCTGGAGCTACCGGGGGGCGATGCTGGTGCCGATGGTGTTGGTGCTGGTGACGTTGGTGTACGCCCCCTCGTTCGCGCCACGGCGGGACCGATACGGTGGCGGGCATGAGCGGGCGCGTACAGCTGATGTGGGACGAGGCGGTCACGGGGTATGACTTCGGCCCCGACCACCCGATGGACCCGGTGCGGCTGGCCCTGACCCGGGGACTGGTCGACGCCTTCGGCCTGGACCGGGAGGTGGACGTCGTCGCGGCGAAACCGGCCGGGGAGTCCACCCTGCGGCTGGTCCACCGGGAGGACTACGTGGCGGCCGTGAAGGCGGCCTCGCTCGATCCGGGCGCGGCCGACGGGTCGTACGGGCTGGGCACGGTGGACGATCCCGCGTTCGCCGGGATGCACGAGGTCGCGGCGTTGATCGCCGGGCAGTCGGTGGCGGCGGCGGAGGCGGTCTGGCACGGCGAGGCACCGCACGCCGTGAACTTCGCGGGCGGCCTGCACCACGCGATGCCCGGCGCGGCCTCCGGGTTCTGCATCTACAACGACGCCGCCCTCGCGATCGCCCGCCTCCTCGAACTGGGCGCCGAGCGGGTCGCGTACGTCGACGTGGACGTCCACCACGGGGACGGTGTGCAGGCGGCGTTCTGGGAGGACCCCCGGGTGCTGACGATCTCCCTGCACGAGCACCCGCGCGTGCTGTTCCCGCACACCGGCTGGCCGGAGGAGACGGGCGCCGACGGGGCGCAGGGCGGTGCGGTGAACGTCGCGCTGCCGCCCGGCACCGGGGACGCGGGGTGGCTGCGGGCCTTCCACGCGATCGTGCCGGAGCTGGTCGCCGGTTTCCGGCCGCAGGTGCTGGTGACACAGCACGGGGCCGACACCCACTTCGAGGACCCGCTCGCGCACTTCGCGGTCTCCCTCGACGCGCAGCGGGCCGTCCAGGTCGCCTGCCACGAGCTGGCGCACGCCCACGCGGCGGGGAAGTGGATCGCCCTGGGCGGTGGCGGATACGAGGTGGTGGACGTCGTTCCGCGGTCGTGGACGCATCTCGTGGGGATCGCGGCCGGGCACGAGATCGCGCCGGAGACGATGATCCCGGAGAGCTGGCGGCAGCAAGTCTTCGCGCGGACGCGGCAGTTGGGCCCGGCCCGGATGACGGACGGGCGGTGGCCGGTGTCCTGGGCTCCGTGGGAGGACGGGTACGACCCCGCCGACCGGCTCGACCAGGCGGTGCTCGCGACCCGGCGGGCCGCGTTCCCGCTGCACGGCCTGCTGCCGTGAGCCGCTCGGGGCTCGCCGGGGACGGACGGGCCGCCGCCCGCCCCCGACGCGGGGGTCAGCCGCAGTGGCCGGTGTCGCCGCCGGTGGCCGAGCCGATCGTGCCGGACCACGAGATGCACTCGCCGCGCGCGGCGAGGTAGACCGGCCCGGCGTAGGACGTGTAGAGGCCCTTGTCCACGACGGCGGTGGCCGGCTTGCCGGCGATCTCCAGCCGGACCGACAGGGAGATCTTCGCGCCGGTGGTGTTGCGGATGGTGACGGCGCAGTTCTTGCCGGTCGACTGGTTCCAGGTGAGGAAGGTCTTGCCGGAGTTGCCGACCGGGGTGGAGTCGATGACGGTGTAGCCGGTGCCGCAGGCGCCGTTGTAGACGGCGGTGGCGGCGGGGGCGGGAGCCTTGGCGGTCGCCCTGGTGGTGGCCGCGGTGGTGGTGGCCGCCGAGGCCGAGGTGGTCGCGGCGAGGGAGCCGCCCAGGGCCAGGACGGCGAGAGCGGTGGCGGTGGTGGTGCGACGGGACAGGTTCATGGTCGTTCCCCCTGTGATGCGGGTCGGTGGTACTGCGTCGATGCGGTCAACGTGCCGGGGACGGCCGGTCATTGCCGTCCACACCAGTTGAGACCGGGCAAACCGTACCTCGGTTGTGCCACCGTTTGTCACTGTTGTGTCACCGAACGCTAGGCCGACCGTGCGGTGTGGGTGCCGTTCGGCCCGTGCCGGGGCGGGAGGTCCGCCAGCATCGTCGGCGTGTTGAGCACCGGCGCCCCGCGCGCCCACCTCCGCGCCCACCTCCTGCGCACCGGGCTCGCCGGGCCCGTGGCGGCGAGACGGGAGGCGAGCCTGCTCAGGTACCGGCTGTTCGCCGCCCGCGATCCCCGGGTGCTGCTCGGCCTCGACCCGGCGGGGGCGTGGGGGCTGCGGGAGGTGCTCGCGCTGATGGCGGGCAGGTGCGGGGTTCCGGCCGATCCTCGGGAGGTCTCCGGCCATGATGTGATCGACCCGGGGCTGACCCTCGACGCCCTCGACGCCTTCGCGGACCGGGTGGGCGCGGTCGCCCGGCGAGGTGGTCCCGTGCTGCTCGGTACCGGTCATCCGTACCGGCTGCTCGATTTCTACGCTGCCCTGGCGGACGCGCTGTCGGCGGCGGGATGTGCCGTTCTCACCCCCGCGCAGGGTCACCGTGTCGACATAACGACCCGGTTCGGTCTACGCACGCACATCCTCGACTACGTACGAGGGGTCGCGTTGATGCGCGAACCCGGCGCTGTGCGCCCCGGTCGCGCGACCGGCGCACAGACCCGTTCCCCGCTCCCGGTTCGGACCGCGCTGGCCGCTGCGGCCGACGCCGGAGGGCCCCTTCCCGAGCTGGTGATCGGGGACTGCGGATGGGTCTGCGGTGCAGGTCAGCTGGGTTTCGAGGCGATCGGCCCGGCCTCCACCGGCGACCCCGCGCTGTTCGTCGGCGCGGCCGAGGGGAGCGTCGCGGTCGCCGTTCCGCTTGATGATTCCGTGCCGCCTGGTCACTACCGGCCGCTCATCCGCTACGTACTCAATCGGGCGTGTCTGTCACAGTAGGCCGCCGATGGGTGCACCTCTTCCCCACTCGCATCACCCGCCCCTACATTGGGGAGTGAGCACGCAACGACGAAGAGTGACCGGAAGGGGAAGCCGGTTGACCGTCGAGTGCGGAAGGTTCAGGTGTGACATGGGTGCAGCCGGCGAGAGGCCTCTCAACGAGGTTCAGTTCCTCACCGTGGCGGAGGTCGCCTCGGTGATGCGAGTGTCGAAGATGACCGTGTACCGGTTGGTGCACAGCGGTCATCTGCCCGCGATCCGGGTCGGACGGTCGTTCCGCGTCCCGGAACAGGCGGTACACGAGTACCTCCGTGAGAGCTATGTGGGGGTGGAGACGGCCTGACGGAGCCCGCCGGGAGGACCCCGGCACCTCGATTACGACCTCAGCCCTCGGGCGGGTAGGCTAGCCCCTTGTAGGTCGTATGGGCCCATGGCGCCCAACGCCGAGTGATGAGAAGTGAGCGAGGGTAAGTCGTGGGCTCTGTTATCAAGAAGCGGCGCAAGCGGATGGCGAAGAAGAAGCACCGCAAGCTGCTCAAGCGCACGCGCGTTCAGCGTCGCAACAAGAAGTAGGCGACGCGCAGGAGCGTGTTCTGTGGCCCCCCACCGTTGACCGGTGGGGGGCCACAGCCGTCTCCCGGGATGGCCGCATCGCGGTGGTCACCGGCGCCTCGCGGGTCAGGCGGTCGTCACAGCGCAGTGCCGACCCGCTAAGTTGGCCGCAGACGGGGAACCCGGCTGGGGA
Source organism: Streptomyces sp. NPDC091279 (assembly GCF_044757465.1). NCBI lineage: Bacteria > Bacillati > Actinomycetota > Actinomycetes > Kitasatosporales > Streptomycetaceae > Streptomyces > Streptomyces sp. NPDC091279. The sequence goes on from NZ_JBIVVA010000008.1 coordinate 6,514, forward strand.
CCGACGCGGGAAGGAAGGCGCTGATCTTGGGCAAGGTCGTGCTCGTGACCGGAGTGGCCCGCAGGCTGGGAGGCCGGTTCGTCCGACGCGTCCAGCGCGACCCACAGGTGGACCGGGTCGTCGCGGTGGACGCCGTCGCGCCCGAACACCACCTGGGCGGCGCCGAGTTCGTGCTCGCCGACATCCGCAGGCCCGGCTTCGCGCGGGTGCTCGCGGAGAGCGGCGCCGACACCGTCGTCCACCTCGACGTGAGCGCCACCGCGCTCGGCAGCGGCAGCCGGACGCTGGTCAAGGAGACCAACGTCATCGGCACCATGCAGCTGCTCGGCGCCTGCCAGAAGTCGCCGACGGTGCAGCGGCTGGTGGTGAAGTCCAGCACCAACGTCTACGGCTCGGCGCCCCGCGATCCGGCCGTCTTCACCGAGACCATGCCGCCCAAGTCGCTGCCCAGCGGCGGCTTCGCCAAGGACGCCGTCGAGGTCGAGGGGTACGTGCGCGGCTTCGCGCGGCGCCGCCCGGACGTCGCGGTGTGCGTGCTGCGCTTCGCCAACATCCTCGGCCCGGCCGCCGAGACCCCGCTGACCTCGTACTTCGATCTGCCGGTGCTGCCGACCGTGTTCGGGTACGACCCCCGGTTGCAGTTCGTCCACGAGGACGACGTGATCGAGGTGCTGCGGATCGCCGCGCACGAACCGGCCCGGGGCACCCTCAACAGCGGCACGTTCAACATCGCGGGCGACGGGGTGCTGCTCCTGTCGCAGTGCTCGCGCCGGCTCGGCCGCCCGACGGTCCCGCTGCTGCTGCCCGCGGTCACCTGGGCCGGGTCGCTGGTGCGCACGCTCGGCATGACCGACTTCTCGCCCGAGCAGATCCGGCTGCTCACCCACGGCAGGGTGGTCGCCACCGCCCAGATGCGCGAGACCCTGGGCTTTCGGCCGATGTACTCGACGGCGGAGACGTTCGCGGACTTCGCGCGCAGCCGGGGCCCCGGACTGCTGCCGCCCGCGGTGCTCGCGGGGGCCGTCGACCGGCTCGCCGCGCTGCCCGCCGTGGGCCCCGGCCACCTCCCGACGCAGAGCGCCAACTGAGGAGCGCGACAACGATGGCGGACGCAAAGGTCATTCCCTTCGACGACGACCGGTCCCGGGGCAGCTCCGTGCCCCGCCCGGCGCGGCGCCGGGGCGCGGCGGGCCGACGCACCGGCACCGACCCGGCCCCGGCCGGCGATGTGCAGCACCTGCCCGGCCGGCCACGGACCCCGGACGACGTCCCGGCCCCGCGCGCCGAGCAGCGCCCGGAACCGGCCCCGTCCCTGGAACGGCGGCTGGCCGGCGGGCTCTCCTTCCTGCGCCGCCGCCTCACAGGCGAGTACGAGGTCGACGACTTCGGCTACGACGAGGAGCTGACCGACCAGGTCCTGATGTCCCTGCTGCGCCCGCTGTACGAGAAGTACTTCCGGGTCGAGGTCAAGGGCATCGAGAACATCCCCGCCGAGGGCGGTGCGCTGATCGTCGCCAACCACTCGGGGACGCTGCCGCTGGACGGCCTGATGATGCAGGTCGCCGTCCACGACCACCATCCCGCCGACCGTCATCTGCGACTCCTCGCCGCCGACCTGGTGTTCATGCTGCCGGTCGCCAACGAGCTGGCCCGCAAGCTCGGTCACACCCTGGCCTGCGCGGAGGACGCCGAACGGCTGCTCGGGCAGGGCGAGTTGGTGGGGGTGATGCCGGAGGGGTTCAAGGGCATCGGCAAGCCGTTCAGCGAGCGGTACAAGCTCCAGCGGTTCGGCCGGGGCGGGTTCGTCTCGACGGCGCTGCGGCAGGGGGCGCCGATCGTCCCGTGCTCGATCGTCGGCGCGGAGGAGATCTACCCGATGATCGGCAACGCCAAGACGCTGGCCCGGGTGCTGGGTTTCCCGTACTTCCCGGTGACGCCGACGTTCCCGTGGCTGGGCCCGCTGGGCGCGCTCCCACTGCCGACGAAGTGGACGATCCAGTTCGGCGAGCCGATCCCGACGGACGGCTACCCGCCGGAGGCGGCGGAGGACCCGATGCTGATGTTCAACCTCACCGACCAGGTCCGCGAACAGATCCAGCACACCCTGTACAAACTGTTGGTCCAACGCCGCTCGGTGTTCTTCTAGCCGCTCACCCGAGAGACCCGCTGGAACGTCGTTGGGGGCGCCCTTCTCGCGAAGGGCACCCCCAACTCCGTTACCGGTAGGGCTACTTGGCGTCCTCTTCGTCGATGCCCAGGCCGGGCAGGAGTCCGGGGAGCAGCGGCGGGATCGTCACGTCGGGGCCCGTGATCGGGGGCTTGGTGACGGACGGGGACGCGCTGTCGGTGTCCTTCGGCGGGTCGAGGAGGCCGCCGGTGGAGCCGCCGAGCAGACCCTCGGCCGCGGCGCCGGCCCCGGCCGACTTGCTGGGGCCGCTGGAGTGGCCGTGCTCGGCGGAGTGGCTGCCGGTGCTGGGCGCCGTCGTGTGCCCGGTGGCGGTGGAGGAGCCCGGGGCGGCCGGTCCCGAACGCCGTCCGGTGTGGGCGCCCCCGCCGGTGGCCGGGGGCTGCGGAAGCAGCGACTGGAGCGGGGCCACCTCGTCGTCCATGGCCTCGAAGACCGACGACACCTCGCGGCTGACGTCGCCGAGCTGGACCGGGAGTTGGTCGCGCAGGGTGCCCCAGGCCTGCCGGTGCGAGCGGGTGAAGGAGTCCAGGGCCTGGATGGGGGCGAGGGAGTTCGGGTCGCGCTCGTACGCGGCGTGCAGCAGGCGGTGGCCCTCGGTCGCGTCGTGCTGCATGCCGGACAGGGCGCGGCGGATCTCGCCGAGGGACTCGTGGTCGAGGGGTCCGCTGCGGCCCCGTTCCATCAGTCTGCGGGCCTCGCTGAGCCGGTTGGACGCCTGGTCGAGGAAGGAGCGGCCGCGGGCGTCGTCGCCCTCGGACAGGTAGTTGAGCTTGAAGTCCTCGATGCCGCGCTTGAGGCCGTACAGCGAGTCGCCGGGCAGGGCGTCCGAGCTGGCGGCGGCGACCCCGCCGAAGGCGCTGGCGGCGACCCCGACGCTCAGCCCGCCCGCGGCCAGGCCCTTGGTCAGCCGGGTCCGCGGTCGTAGTTTGCCCAGGCCGGTCGCCCGGTGCGTGCCCCGGGAACGGGACCGCTGCTCGGGCACCGACAGAGCCGTCGCCTCGCCGCCCTGGAGCATCGCCTCGAACGCGGCCACCAGCTGGGCCCGCTGGACCACCTTGACCTCGGGGTCCAGCTGCGGCTTGGGCAGCTCACCGAGGCCTGCCGCGAGGGCCAGCATGCGGCCCTGCTCGGTCGGCTGCTCGGTGGCCGCGTTCGGGGCCGGGCCTTCGGGCCGTTCGGCCGCCGTGTCCGGCTCGGACTGTTCCCCCAGGGCCTGGGCGAAGGCGTTCGCCCGCCGGTGCGCCGATACGTTCGCGATCACGGGCGGCACCTCCTCTCGTCATGACGGTCGGCTCCCCCCGAGTGACCACAGGGAGCCTGCATCCCGCACAACGAGCGGCGCGGCACTTGGGTTACGGACGACGGATGATCGGACGACGAAGGCAACGGACTTTCACCGATGGTGAGTTGGGGACTGCGGAGCGTGTCGGTCAGCGCGCGTCGTCCGGGAGGAGCCGGGCGAGCGTGCGCACGGCCCGGTACTGGAGGGTCTTGATGGCGCCCTCGTTCTTCCCCATGACACGGGCGGTCTCGGCGACCGACAGGCCCTGGAGGAAGCGGAGCGTCACGCACTCCTGCTGCTGGGGATTGAGGCGTCGGACGGCGTCCAGCAGGGCCGCGTTCGACAGGGACTCCAGGACGGAGTCCTCGGGGGAGCGCTCGACCTCGTTGGCGTCGAGCATCTCGCCGGTCGTCACCTCCAGGCGGAACCGGCTCGACTTGAAGTGGTCGGCCACCAGGTTGCGGGCGATGGTGACCAGCCAGGCGCCGAAGTCGCGGCCCTGCCAGGTGAAGGTGCCGATCCTGCGCAGGGCGCGCAGGAACGTCTCGCTGGTGAGGTCTTCGGCGGTGGCCTTTCCGCCCACCCGGTAGTAGATGTAGCGGTAGACGGTGTCGCTGTACTGGTCGTAGAGGCGCCCGAAGGCGTCGGCCTCGCCGGCCTGGGCGCGTTCGACCAGATCCATCATGCGCGCGCTGTCGCTGTCGGCGGCAGGGCGGCGGACGGTGGCGGCGCCGGTGGCCCGGCCCCGTCTGCCGACGGCGGCGCTGCCGTCGGCCAGGGCATAGGCAGGGCCGACGGGGGTGGTGGCTACAGCGAGCGCGGGGACGGCGAACGCGGTGGGGACGAAACTGCGCAGCAGGTCCTGGACCGTTGTGCGCAGCGTAGCCAGGCCCGAGGCGTCAACCCCGACGTGTGGGTACACGGGACTCCCAGAGGCAGAGCTTCCATCACGTGCAGTGCCGGACCTTTCACCCGTCGTAGCGACGGAGGGGTACCGGTTTGCGTCTGAGGAGAATAACGCTTCGTACAGGCCCTGCTACACCCAGTTGCTCAAATCACCGATTACGTCGCTTCGGTACCTCATTGACGTAGGGTCAAGTACCGCAATCTGACAGGTTGTTGACCGAATATCTTCGGCTTCCGGTGAAGAACGGGGCGTGTTGTGGCTGTGCGCCGACAACAGGACTGAAGCGCGGCCCGCGCGGGTACCGCACACGACTCGGCCGACCGGCGAGGAGCCGGTCGGCCTGGGGTGATCCGGGGCGCTGCCCGGGGTGTTGGGGAGGTCCGCCGAGGTCAGCGGCGTCGGCGGTGCAGGGCGATGGCCGCCGCCGTGCCGCCCGCCACCGCGCCGACCCCGGCCGCCGCCGGGATGCCGACCTTCGCCGCCTTGCGCCCGGTGCGGTAGTCACGCAGCCGCCAGTCCAGCTCGCGGGCGTGCCGACGCAGCTTGGCGTCCGGGTTGATGGCGTAGGGGTGGCCGACCAGGGACAGCATCGGGATGTCGTTGTGCGAGTCGCTGTAGGCGGCGCAGCGGGACAGGTCCAGGCCCTCGGCGGCGGTCAGCGCGCGCACCGCCTCCGCCTTGGCCGGGCCGTGCAGCGGTTCGCCGACCAACTTGCCGGTGTAGACGCCGTCGACGGACTCGGCGACGGTGCCCAGGGCGCCGGTCAGGCCGAGGCGGCGGGCGATCACCTGGGCGATCTCCACCGGCGCCGCCGTCACCAGCCAGACCCGCTGACCCGCGTCCAGGTGGGCCTGGGCCAGGGCGCGGGTGCCCGGCCAGATCCGCTCGGCCATGTACTCGTCGTAGATCTCCTCGCCGATCGACTGGAGTTCGGCGACGCGGTGGCCCTTGACGATCGACAGCGCGGAGTCGCGGGCCTCCTGCATGTGCTCGGGGTCCTCGACACCGGCCAGCCGGAACCAGGCCTGCTGCCAGGCGAACCGGGCCAGGTCGCGGGTCTCGAAGAACTTCCGCTTGTACAGACCCCGGCCGAAGTGGAACAGGGCGGCGCCCTGCATCACGGTGTTGTCGAGGTCGAAGAAGGCGGCGGCCCGGTCGTCGCCGAGGACCGGGAAATCGGGTTCGTGCTTCCCGGACCCGCCGGGCTTGCCGGGGTCTTCGTGGTCGGCGTCGGGGGCCTCGCGGGCGTCGTCCAGCGCCGTCCTGCGCGCGGCCTCCGCCGAGGCCTCGCCTGCCAACACGCTCCGCGCCGTGGCGGAGCGCCTACGGGGAGTGAGCCATCCGAGAGCGGCCATGGCGTGAGCATATCCAGTCCGGCGGACACTTCCCGTGCGGAGAGGTTTGCGGGATGTGAACTCTGCGCCACCGGACCGTCGTCGAGGCCCGAGAATGGACGTATGAGTCCTCTTTTCCGGCGCAGGACCGGTCCCGGTGACCGGACCGTCACGCTCATCCGTAAACCCGGCTGCCATCTGTGTGATGACGCACAGTCCGTGGTCGAGAAGGTCTGCGGGGAACTCGGTGTCCCCTGGGAGGGCAAGGACATCACCGAGGACCCCCAACTCCACGACCAGTACTGGGAACAGATCCCGGTGGTGCTCGTGGACGGCGCCCAGCACACGTTCTGGAAGGTCGACGAGGGGCGGCTGCGCAAGGCGCTGGCCGGATAGCGCACTGACTGCTCAGTTCAAAGGCGGCGCGAATTCGCTTAGGATCGACGGTGAGTCGGTCTCGGGGGGCGGGATTCGCGAGGAGCGTGAGCGGTTTTGCCCCCTGGAGGGAAGTGCGTGACCCCGGTCACGTTGGCCGGGCAAATCGGACACCATCTTTGTGCACGCGTTCACAAAGACATAGCCTGCTGTCGACGGGGCGGTCTGGGGACACACGACCGCCCGCAGCCCCGCTCTACCCGCAGGAGCACCGTGGCAACTGGCCGAACTCACCGACCGGCGACCCGCAGCCGAGGGATTCCCGAGGCCACCGTCGCCAGGCTTCCGCTGTACCTCCGAGCCCTCACCGCCCTGTCGGAGCGCTCGGTGCCCACGGTCTCCTCGGAGGAGCTGGCGGCCGCCGCGGGGGTCAACTCCGCCAAGCTGCGCAAGGACTTCTCCTACCTGGGCTCCTACGGAACGCGCGGTGTCGGCTACGACGTCGAGTATCTCGTCTACCAGATCTCCCGTGAACTGGGCCTGACCCAGGACTGGCCGGTTGTCATCGTCGGCATCGGCAACCTCGGCGCCGCGCTGGCCAACTACGGCGGATTCGCGTCCCGCGGATTCCGGGTCGCGGCGCTCATCGACGCCGACCCGGGGATGGCCGGAAAGCCCGTCGCCGGGATTCCCGTCCAGCACACCGACGAGCTGGAACGGATCATCGAGGACGACAGCGTCTCCATCGGCGTCATCGCGACGCCCGCCGGAGCCGCCCAGCAGGTCTGCGACCGGCTCGTCGCCGCCGGGGTCACCTCCATCCTGAACTTCGCACCGACGGTCCTGTCCGTCCCCGACGGCGTCGACGTGCGCAAGGTCGATCTCTCCATCGAGTTGCAGATCCTCGCCTTCCACGAGCAGCGCAAGGCCGGTGAGGAGAGCGCCGCGACCGCCGCCCCGGCCGCCGCCCCGCGCACCGACTCCACCGAGCAGGGACCCGACGGGGACGTACCCGCCGTGATGCCGGCATGAGTCTCCTCGTCGTCGGGCTGAGCCACCGCAGCGCCCCCGTCAGCGTCCTGGAACGGGCCACGCTGACCGCGGACGCGCAGCTCAAGCTCCTCCAGGACACGGTCGCCGCCGAACCCGCGACCGAGGCCGCCGTCCTCGCCACCTGCAACCGCGTCGAGCTGTACGCCGACGTCGACAAGTTCCACGCGGGTGTCGCCGAGCTGTCCACGCTGCTCGCCCGGCACAGCGGCGTCGGCCTGGACGAACTCACTCCTTATCTCTACGTGCACTACGAGGACCGCGCCGTCCACCATCTGTTCTCGGTGGCCTGCGGTCTCGACTCGATGGTCGTCGGCGAGGGCCAGATCCTCGCCCAGATCAAGGACGCCCTCGCCAAGGCGCAGGACCTGCACACCGCGGGCCGCCTGCTCAACGACCTGTTCCAGCAGGCCCTCCGGGTCGGGAAACGCGCCCACTCCGAGACCGGCATCGACCGCGCCGGACAGTCCCTGGTCACCTTCGGCCTGGAGCAACTGGCCGCGGGCGGCGCCGTGCAGGACTGGGCGCGCGGCAAGAAAGCCCTGGTCATCGGGGCCGGTTCGATGTCGTCGCTGGCCGCCGCCACGCTCGCGCGGGCCGGGGTCGCCGAGATCGTCGTCGCCAACCGCACCGCCGACCGCGCCCAGCGGCTCGCCCGGATACTCACCGAGGGCGACGGCACGGACGTGCTGGCCCGCGCGGTACCGATGGACGCGGTGCCGGACGAGCTGACACGTGCCGACGTGGCCGTCTCCTGCACCGGGGCGACCGGCCTGGTGCTCACCGCCGAGACGATCGCGGGCGCGGTCCAGGGCCGCACCGGGGTCCCGGTCGCCGACCGCGGCGCCTCCCACACCGCCGCCGCTCCGACGATCGCCGCCCTGCCGCCCACCAGCGTCGGCAGCGACGAGGGATGCCCGCTCGACCTGTCCGCCGTGCAGACCACCGCCGGGTTCTCCGTCGCCGGTGAGGCCGCCGTGGCCGGCATGGCCGCCGCCGACCTGGAACAGCACGCCGCCTGGGTCGACAAGGGCAACGGCACCCCGGACACCCCGGTCCGCCGCGCCCCCGCCCCCGGCTCCGTCATCACCCTCGACCCCGCCGAGGAGAGCGACGCGATCGCCGCGCTGGTCGCCGCCGCCACCGCCGTCGGACGGATTCCGGAACGGCGCAGGCCCGAGCCGGTCGCCGAGGTGCCCAGGCCCGCTCCCGCGCTCTTCCTGCTCGACCTCGCCATGCCCCGGGACATCGAGGCCGCCGTGCACCGCGTCACCGGCGTCCGGCTCGTCGACATCGAGTCCCTCGCCGAGGCCTCCGCCGACGCCCCCATGGCCACCGACGTCGACCAGGTCCGCCGGATCGTCGCCGACGAGGTCGCCGCGTTCGGGGCCGCGCTGCGGGCCGCGCACATCACGCCGACCGTCGTCGCGCTGCGCACCATGGCCGCCGACGTCGTCGCCGGGGAGATCGCCCGCCTCGAAGGGCGGCTGCCCGGGCTGGACGACAGACACCGGGGTGAGATCACCCAGACCGTCAAACGGGTGGTGGACAAGCTGCTGCACGCGCCGACGGTACGGGTCAAGCAGCTCGCCGCCGAGCCCGGCGGCGCCGGGTACGCGGACGCGCTGCGCACCCTCTTCGACCTCGACCAGGAGACGGTCGCCGCCGTCTCCCGCGCCGAGGACAGCACGGACGACAAGGACCGACCGGCATGACTGACAGAGCACTGAGACTGGGGACGAGGCGGAGCAGACTCGCCATGGCCCAGTCCGGGCAGGTGGCCGAGGCCGTGAGCCGGGTGACCGGACGCCCCGTCGAGCTGGTCGAGATCACCACCTACGGCGACACCTCCCGCGAGCAGCTCGCGCAGATCGGCGGCACCGGCGTCTTCGTCACGGCGCTGCGGGACGCGCTCCTCAAGGGCGAGGTCGACTTCGCGGTTCACTCGCTCAAGGACCTGCCGACGGCACACCCCGACGACCTGGTGCTGGCCGCCGTTCCCGAGCGCGAGGACCCGCGTGACGCGCTCATCGCCCGGGACGCCCTCAAGTTCACCGACCTGCCCTCCGGGGCCAGGATCGGGACCGGCTCGCCGCGTCGCACCGCCCAGCTGAACGCGTACGCGCGCAGCCACGGCCTCGACATAGCGGCCGTGCCGATCCGCGGGAACGTCGACACCCGCATCGGATACGTCCATGACGGCACCCTGGACGCCGTCGTCCTGGCCGCCGCCGGACTCAACCGGCTCGGCCGCGCCGACGAGGTGACCGACCTCCTGTCGGTCGACACGGTTCTGCCCGCCCCCGGCCAGGGGGCACTGGCGATCGAATGTTCCGCGGACCACGCGGATCTGATCGCCGCACTCGGTGAACTCGACGACCCGTACACCCGGGCCGCCGTGACCGCCGAGCGTTCACTGCTCGCCGCCCTGGAGGCCGGTTGCAGTGCTCCCGTGGGGGCACTGGCCGACCTTCTGGCCGACGGGCAGATTGTCAAGGAGATGCGCCTGCGCGGCGTCGTCGGCTCGACCGACGGCTCGACGCTGGTGCAGCTGTCCACCACCGGTCCCGTGCCCGAGACGCATGGCCAAGCACTGGCGCTCGGCCGCGTACTCGCCGCCGAGATGCTTGCGCAGGGCGCGGCCGGTCTGATGGGGGAGCGAGCACAGTGAGCCCCACCACTCTTCCCACCGGCCTCGAACACGGGCACGTCACCTTCCTGGGTGCCGGACCCGGAGATCCGGGGCTGTTGACGCTGCGCGCCGTAGAGGCGCTGTCGCACGCGGACGTACTGGTCGCCGAGCACGATGTGCTCGACGTGGTGCGTCGGCACGCCCGGCACGGTGTCGCCGAAGTGCACACGGACGGGGGTCCTTCGTCGGACCCGGTTCTGGGCACGGGCACGCCGCAACTGACGGTCGTTGACGGTTCGTCAACTCCCGTCGGGGCTCCCGCGGTACGGGATGCGGCACATCTTGTCATGGAGGCCGCGCGGGGCGGCAGGCGGGTCGTGCGTGCGGTGCCCGGGGACCCGGGCCTCGACACCTACGCCGCCGAGGAGATGCTCGCGTGCGCCGCCGCGGGCGTTCCGTTCGAGGTGGTGCCCGGCGTCGCCGCTGCCGTCGGCGTGCCCGCGTACGCCGGTGTCCCGCTGCGGGACGCGCAGGGCGCGGACGTCCGGTTCGTGGACGCCCGTACCGCCTCCGACCGGTGCTGGACCGAGGTCGGCGCCTCCGACGGGACGGTCGTCGTCTCGACGACGCTGGACTCGGTCGGCGCCGCCGCAGGCGAACTGGTGTCCGCCGGACGCAAGCCCGACACCCCGATGACCGTCACCGTCGCCGGGACCACCACCCGGCAGCGGACCTGGTCGGCGACGCTCGGCACGATCGCGCAGACGCTGAAGCAGGCCAAGGTGCTGCCCTCGCCGGAGGGCGGGCGGCCGGTGATAGCCGTGGTCGGTGAGCGTTCCGCCGCCGCCCAGCGCGACCAGTTGTCGTGGTTCGAGTCCAAGCCGTTGTTCGGCTGGAAGGTGCTCGTGCCGCGGACGAAGGAGCAGGCGGCGTCGCTCTCCGACCAGCTGCGGTCCTACGGTGCCGTGCCGCACGAGGTCCCGACCATCGCCGTCGAGCCGCCGCGCACGCCCCAGCAGATGGAACGTGCCGTCAAGGGGCTCGTCACCGGGCGCTACGAGTGGATCGCCTTCACCTCCGTCAACGCGGTCAAGGCGGTCCGCGAGAAGTTCGAGGAGTACGGGCTCGACGCCCGGGCCTTCGCCGGGATCAAGGTCGCCGCGGTCGGGGAGCAGACCGCGCGTGCGCTCGTCGCCTTCGGCGTGAAGCCCGACCTCGTGCCCAGTGGGGAGCAGTCCGCTGCCGGGCTGCTGGAGGACTGGCCGCCCTATGACCCCGTCTTCGATCCGATCGACCGGGTGTTTCTGCCGCGTGCCGACATCGCGACCGAGACGTTGGTCGCCGGGCTCATCGAGTTGGGCTGGGAGGTCGACGACGTCACCGCGTACCGGACGGTCCGTGCGTCGCCGCCGCCCGCTGACACCCGCGAGGCCATCAAGGGGGGTGGGTTCGACGCCGTTCTCTTCACGTCGTCGTCCACGGTGCGCAACCTTGTCGGTATCGCCGGGAAGCCTCATAACGTCACTGTCATCGCGTGTATTGGGCCTGCGACCGCGAAGACTGCTGAGGAGCATGGGTTGCGGGTGGATGTGATGGCTCCCGAGCCTTCTGCTCTGCGGCTTGCTGAGGCGTTGGCGGAGTTTGGGCTGCGGCGGCGGGCTGCCGCGCTGGAGGCCGGGGACCCTGTTACTCGGCCGAGTGAGAGGCGTCCTGGCGCTCGGCGCCGGCGTACTTCGACCTGACGGTCGGTGGGGGTGTGGTTCGACCTTGCGGTCGGTGGGGGTGGCGGTCCTTGGGGGCTGCCGCCCCCACACCCCCGCTTCGGCCCTGAACGGGCCTCGTCCTCAAACGCCGGACGGGCTGGGGATGTCCTGACCGGTGTCGATGGAAGCCGCCGCAGCGGGCTGGTTTTGTCGGTCTGCGTTGCCATGGCGCCGAAGTGATCTGGGGGCTGTGCCCCCAGGCCCCCCTTCGGCCTGGACGGCCTTGTCCTCAATCGCCGGACGGGCTGAACATGCCCTGGCCGGCGTCGATGGGAACCGTCCGGCGGGTTGGGAATGCTCCCCTGGCCGGCGTCGATGGGAACCGTCCGGCGGGCTGAAATGCCTGGCCGCCGTCGATGGGAAGCGTCCGGCGGGTTGGGAATGCGCTGGTCGGCGTTGATGGGAACCGTTCAGTGGGCTGATAAGGGGGCGACAACGCGTCGGCATGTTCATGGGGGGTGCGGGCGTAGCGTAGGTGGCATGACTACGTATGGGGCTTTTCCTGGGGCTCGGCCTCGGCGGTTGCGGGGGGCTGCTGTGATGCGGCGGATGGTCGCGGAGACGCGGTTGCATCCGGCGGACTTCATTCTTCCGGCGTTTGTGCGGGAGGGTGTGAGTGAGCCTGTGCCGATCGGGGCGATGCCCGGGGTGGTGCAGCACACGCGGGACAGTCTGAAGAAGGCGGCTGCCGAGGCCGTTGCCGCGGGGATTTCCGGGATCATGTTGTTCGGGGTGCCCGAGGAGTCCAAGAAGGACGCGCTCGGGACGGCCGGGACCGATCCCGACGGAATTCTTCAGGTCGCCCTGCGTGATGTGCGGGCCGAGGTCGGTGACGACCTGTTGGTGATGTCCGATCTCTGTCTGGACGAGACCACCGATCACGGGCATTGCGGTGTTCTCGACGCGCACGGGCGCGTCGACAATGACGCCACTCTTGAGCGTTATGCCGAGATGGCTCAGGTGCAGGCCGATGCGGGTGCCCATGTCGTGGGGCCCAGCGGAATGATGGACGGTCAGGTGGGGGTCGTTCGTGACGCCCTTGATCAGATCGGGCGGGAAGACGTCGCGATCCTTGCTTATACCGTCAAGTACGCCTCCGCTTTCTTCGGGCCCTTTCGGGAAGCCGTCGGGTCCTCGCTCAAAGGGGACCGGAAGACCTATCAGCAGGACCCCGCCAATATCGGGGACGCGTTGCGCGAACTCGCCCTCGATCTCGAAGAGGGGGCCGACATGGTGATGGTCAAGCCTGCCGGGCCCTACCTCGACATCGTGGCCCGGGTCGCGGACGCCGTCGACGTGCCGGTCGCCGCCTATCAGATCTCCGGCGAGTACTCGATGATCGAGGCCGCCGCCGAGAAGGGCTGGATCGACCGGGACCAGGCCATCCTGGAATCCCTCACCGGCATCAAGCGCGCCGGAGCGCGCACCATCCTCACCTACTGGGCCGTGGAGGCTGCTCAGAAGGTGAGGTGACGTCCCCCTGCGGGACGCTCGCCGTGGACGGGCCCTCGTCCCGTAGGCCCTCTCCGTCCTCGCACGCCGTCAGGGTCAGGGCGGCGAGGGCGGCCAGGGCGGCGAGGAGCAGCCGGGCGGTGGAGGACGACGGCGACGGGCGTACGGGCATGGGACGGCGACCCTCTCGGTTCAGGGGGGTGGTTTCGGTGGGTGCCTCCAGCTTGGGGGGTGGGGTGGGGGCCCGGCCAGGTCTGGACTTGGATTCGGGATGGTGGGTTGTTCAGTGCCTTGCTGACCTGCGGGGATGGGTCCCTTTCGGGATGTTCTGCGGGATGCCGGGAAGGTGCCCCGGGGGACTGGGCACCATCAAGTCGGCTGCGGAGTTAGGTTGTTGCGCACTGGTTGCCCGTTGAACCAGTGCGGGTTTTTCCCCGCTTCCCGCCTCACCTCTGGAGACGCCCATGTCCGGTGACGCCCTCAGCCAGGACCCCGCCGAGCTGAGAAGGAGGATCGACACGACCAAGGCCCACCCCGCCCGCGTCTACGACGTCTTCCTCGGCGGCAAGGACAACTACCCCGTCGACCGCGCCGCCGCAGCCGCCGCGCTCGCCGCCAACCCCCGCGGCTACCTCGACGTCCGGCACAACCGTGACTTCATGCGCCGCACGGTGACACGGCTCGCGGGCGAGGACGGCATCCGCCAGTTCCTCGACATCGGCACCGGGCTGCCCACCGCGGAGAACGTCCACCAGATCGCCCAGCGGATCATCCCCGACTCCCGCGTCGTCTACGTCGACAACGACCCCGTCGTCCTCGCCCACGCGCGCGCCCTGCTCACCAGCGGGCCCGACGGCATGACCGACTACATCGACGCCGACTTCCAGACGCCGTCGGCGATCCTCGAACAGGCCCGCAAGACGCTCGACTTCGACCAGCCGATCGCGCTGTGCCTCGTCGCGATCCTGCACTTCGTCGAGGACGAACAGGCCTACCCGATCGTGCGCGAACTGGTCGAGGCGCTCCCGGCCGGCAGCCGTCTGGTGCTCAGCCATCTCACCGAAGACCTCAACCCCGAGAACATCAAGGCCGTCCAACGGACCTACACCGAGCGCGGGTTCACCTTCGTGCTGCGGACCAGGGCGGAGGTCGAGCGGTTCTTCACCGACGCCGGCCTCGCCCTCGCCGAGCCCGGTGTCGTCCCGGTCCACCACTGGCGCGCCGACCACGCGGCACCGGTCCCCGAGCAGCCCGACCCCGGGTACCTCGCCGCCCTCGACGCCATCGAGCGCGTCCGCTACGCCGACATCAACGACGTCACCGACGCCGACATCAACGTCTACGGCGCCGTCGGCTCCAAGGAGTAGGGGGGAGCATACAGAGGGGCTGGGGGCTTGTTTCGGGGTGCGGTCCGGATGGTGGAAAACTTCTTGTAGGCGGCAAGCATCTCTCTACGCTGCGGGCAGCGCCGGGTCAGGCCGGGCTGATGCCGTTGTCGTCGAAGGAGCCGTGCCATGAACGTCGTTGGATCTGAAGTGCGCCGGGGGCCGGTGCCGGAGCTTGCCTCGCGGGTTCGTTCGGTGGGGGGTTCGCCGGTGCGGGACATCCTTGCCGTCGTGGACCGGCCCGGGGTCGTGAACTTCGCGGGCGGGCTCCCGGCGCCGGAACTCTTCGACGCCGACGGCATCGCCGACGCCTACCGGGCGGTCTTCGCCGGACAGGCCGGGCGGGCCTTGCAGTACGCCACCACCGAGGGTGAGCCGGTGCTGCGGGAGGCCCTCGCCGCGCGCACCTCCCGGCGGGGGCTGCCCACCGGTGCCGACGACATCCTCGTCACCACCGGGTCGCAGCAGGCGCTGTCCCTGCTCGCGACCGCGCTGCTCGAACCCGGGGACACCGTGCTGGTCGAGAACCCCTGTTATCTGGCGGCACTTCAGGTGTTCCGGTTCGCCGGGGCGCGGGTCGTGGCCGTTCCCGGGGACGCGGAGGGCGTCGATCCCGAGGCGCTGGAGGAACTCGTCGTCCGGGAGCGGCCGAAGTTCTTCTACACGGTGCCCACTTTCCAGAACCCGACCGGGCGGACCCTGTCCCTCGCCCGCCGGGCCGCTGTCGCGGACATCGCCGCCCGGCGCGGGCTGTGGATCATCGAGGACGACCCGTACGGCGAACTGCGCTTCGAGGGCGAGCGGGTGCCGTGGATCGCCTCCTGCGACGGGGCCGAGGACCGGACCGTGCTGCTCGGGTCCTTCTCCAAGGTGATGGCTCCCGGGATGCGGCTCGGGTGGCTGCGGGGGCCGGACGAACTCGTGCGGGCCTGCGTGATCGCCAAACAGGCCGCCGACCTGCACACTCCTACCGTCAACCAGCTCGCCGCCGCGCGCTATCTGGCCGAGCGGGACCTCGACGCGCACGTCGGGCGGGTCGCCGGTGTGTACCGCGAGCGGCGTGACGCCATGCTCGCCGGGCTCGGGGAGGTGCTCCCCGCCGGGGCGGTGTGGGAGCGGCCCGAGGGCGGGATGTTCCTGTGGGTGCGGCTGCCCGACGGGTACGACACCACCGCGCTGCTCCCCCAGGTCGTCCGGCACGATGTCGCGTACGTGCCCGGTGCACCCTTCTACGCCGGGGAGCCTGATCGGGCGACGATGCGGTTGTGCTTCGTGACGCACACGCCCCAGGAGATAGGGGAAGGGCTGCGGCGGTTGGGTGAGGTGTTCGAGTCGGGTGCGGGGGACGGGAGTTGAGAGGGGCGGGTGAGGTGGTGCGGGCCGTCTTCCACAAGTGACGCCCGCTGAGCGGGAACGGCGGGTCACGTGACGGCTGTCGTGCGGGAACGGCGGTCACGTGACGGCTGTCGTGCGGGAACGGCGGGTCAAGTGACGCCCGCTGGGCGGGAGTAGCGGGGTCAGGAGGAGGTCTCCCAGTACCTCCAGCCCACCGACGAGACCGGCAGGGTGGCCGTTCCCTCGGACAGCACCGTGCTGGTGCAGTTGCCGTTCTCCTTGATTCTTTCCCAGTCGACCTTGTAGCCCCACGAGCCGTACTGCGCGTTTCCGTACTTCCCGGCGCTGATGTCGTGCTCGTAGCTGTGTCCGACGGTCACCGCGACGGACCCGGTGACGCTCTTGCTGACGGTCGCCTTGGCGGAGGCGACCACGTCACTGACGGACACCTCGGCCGAGGCGGACAGGGTCGCCGACAGCGTCTTGGCCTGGGTCACGCTCACCGTTATCTTGCCGCCCCGGCCGTCCTTGAACGCGGTCGTCCCCGGCAGGAAGTAGGCGGAGTGCGAGGCGATGGAGACGGTGATCTGCGTCGGGCAGGTGTCCGGCATGGCCATGGCCGCCGACGCCGTGCCGCTCCCGAGCAGGACCGTCAGGGCGGCACTGGACGACAGTGCGGTGGTCAGGCAGATCGCCTTGCGCATGATTGCTCTCTCTTCGGTCGACCGTCGCGGCCTGCGACAGTGTCGGAAACGGCCCGGGGAAGCGGACCGCAGCCGCCGGCCGGGCTGGGCCGACGGGCTGGGCCGTAGATTTCCAGGCCGACCGTCCCGACCGCCACGCACCGCCCCGAGGTGACGACATCCTGGGACGTGACCGTCTCCGACCTGCGCGTCTCCGTCCCGGGGTGACGTTGCCACGGGACGGGAAGCGGGCGAGATGGAGAGCGGGCGAGACGGAAAGCGGGCGGGGCGATCGAGGTGAGCGCGTCGGGCGCGGGGCGGCCGGGGCGTGGCCGTCCCCTTGACCCGGCCTCGCCCCCTCAGTCCCCTCGTCCCCTCCAGTCCCCTCGTCCCCTCCAGTCCCCTTGCCCCCTCAGTTCCAGGTGAAGTGCCAGAGGCGGGCGCCGATCAGGGTCTCGGCGTAGGACTCCAGGGTGTCGTCCTGGGTCGGCAGAACGGTGTCCGGGCTGAACGCGTAGTGCTCGGCGGCGATCGCGTCCGCCTCCTCCAGATCGGCCGGCGGTGCCGCCACCGAGACGGCCAGGTGGTCGTAGCCCAGGGCCACGAGCCGTATGCCGAAGCGGTCCTCCCAGGAGCGCAGGACCGTGCAGAGGCGGGCGGTGTCCTCCTCGTGGTGCACGGCACCGGACCAGCCGAGGGCGGCCGGGATGTCGGCGCTGCGGCGGGCCGGGACCAGCGCCAGGTGCGGTGCGCTCAGCCAGGGCAGCCCTTCGGCGAGCGTGTCCGCCACGTCCGCCGCGCGCTTGTCGGGGTCGGCGACCAGTTTCAGGGCGCCGGCCAGGCCGGGCCAGTCCTCGTCGTCCGGCGCGTCCTCCTCCCACCACTCCGCGAGCACGTCGTCGGCGTCGTGGTCACCCGGGTACGACATCTCGCCCGGCGCCAACTCCCAGGACTCAGGCCCGCCTTGGCCCGTTCCCAGGTCGACCAGGACCGGCAGCAGTCCGGCCCGGCCCGCCGGGGTGCCCAGCGCGGACCAGCCGCCCGGGCTGGCCCGCACCGCCGCGTGCCACAGCAGCGGTTCGTGCCAGGGGCCGTCGAACGTCGCGTCCATCAGTCTCCCGGGCGGGAGTTGAAGCCCGAGCGACCGCCCGCTCGGGTCGGAGGTCAGCTTGGGCAGCGGATTGGGAAGTGTCGCCATGGATGTGACTGTAAGGGCACCCACTGACAATGCCGTCGGACGGCCGATATGCGCGGGCCACTCATCGTCGCCGGGACCAGTGACCAGCGGGACGTCAGGGAACGGGAGTTGGGGGAGTGGTGGGAGGTGCGTGCGTCGGCGTCAGGGCTGGGCCGCCCCCGTCACCCTGCTCGTGACGCACTCCCCGGGCGCCCCGGTCGCCGGGTGGAAGCAGGCCCGGACCCGCGTTCCCGGTGCCGTTCGGGTCATGCGGGTGTAGACGTACGTGTCCGCCTCCGTCGGCGTCCGCACCCGCGCCTCGCCGCCGCCCGGCGTCATGTCGATACGGTCCCCGACCCGTGTCCCCCACATCCGGGCCCAACTCGTGCCGCACACCGGGCTGTAGCGCAGTTCCATCCAGGCGCCGGTGGCCGTGCGGTGGTCGGCGAGGGTGACCGGGGCCGCCGCGCACCGTGCCGCCATCGGGTCCTGGCCCGCGCAGGACGCTCCCCCGCACAGCGGGCCCGCTGCCACGGCTCGCGGCGCGGTGCGGTGCGGGGGAGGGGGAGGGGGGAGGAGAGCCAGGGCCGACGTCACCGACGCCGTCGTCAGCGCGCACACCGCCGCCAGGACCGCCAGCACGGTCGCACCCCGGAGGCGGGGACGCGGCGGCGGGGGTGAGGGGGGAGAGGTCGGTGCCGGGGGCGCTTGCCGGGGGTGGGGGGTCAGGTCCCGCAACGCCAGGTAGTGGTCCGGGGGTTCGCCCGCCAGCGCGCACAACTCGGTCACCGCCGTGCGCGGTGGCAGGGTACGGCCGTTGAGATAGCGGTCCCACGACGACTTGCTGAACGTCGTCCGCTCCGCGAGGCCCGCCAGGCTCAGCCCCGTCCGCTGCCTCAACTCGCCCAGCGCGACGGTGAGTCGGGCCCGCTCCGGCGGCGTCATCCGCGCAACGCCTGCCAGGTGCGCGGCCCGATCACACCGTCCGCCGGAAGCCCCGCCCGCCGCTGCAACGCCTTGACCGCCCGCAGCGTCAACGGGCCGAAGATCCCGTCGATCCCGCCGGGCGAGATGCCCGCCCGGCGCAACAGGCACTGCGCCTCGGCGATGCTCGGGCCGCTGCTGCCGTAGCCGAGGATCGCCGTCCGTTCGCTGCTGAGCCCCGCCGACCAGGCACCGCTCTGCCGGGTGACGCGGCAGGAGTACACCTGCGCGGCCTGCACGGCGGGGTACGTCGTCATGGCGACGGTGCCGGTGTTCGCGTGGGCGTCGTAGAGGCGGAACACCAGGAGCGTCGTCGACGTGATCGCCAGCACCAGGGCCACCGAGCCCGCCGCCACCGCCGTTCGCAGCGCGCGGGTGGGCGAGGGGGCGGGCGCCGACTGCGGGGGTGCGGGCGCTGGAGCGGCCGGTGGCTTCTCGGCGCGGGGCGACCAGGCCGCCGACGCCACCTCGTGCAGGGCCAGGAGACGCGGTGCGGCCTCGCCGGTCAGCCGGGCCAGCACCTCGACCGCCTCGCGGGGCGGGAACGTCCGGGCGCCGAGCCACCGTTCCCACGACTTCGCGCTGTAGGGCGTGCGCCGCCCCAACTGCGCCAGGCTCAACCCGCTGTCGTCCTTCAGCCGCCGCAGCCGCTCCACCAACTGCCGTACCCGCGGGTCGAGTTCCGCGGGCAGCTCCCTCGCACGCGACATGAGCCCCCCGTTCGCGTTCCGGAGCCGGACCGCAGGGCACCGGCCCTCGTCACCGAAGGGCTCCGGGCCCTCCTCGCATTCTGCCAAAATCGCCAGGCCACGGGCGGGCCCTGGGTGGTGACTCGGTAAGGAAACGGCCATGGTTCGCCCCGGGCCACGCCGGAACCGACCGCGGGCCGCCCTCCTGGTGGAGAGCGGCCCGCAGTCGTCCGTGCGCTTTAACTAACGCACGGTCACAGCTTGTCGGGTGTCCTGATGCCCAGCAGGGCCATGCCCTGGTGCAGGGTGCGGGCCGTCAGGGCGATCAGGAACAGGCGGTTCTCCACCTGCGCCGGGGTGTCCGCCTTCAGCACCGGGCACTGGTCGTAGAACGTCGTGAGCGCGGACGCCAGTTGGTACAGGTACGCCGTCAGCTTGTGGGGGGCGTACTCCGTGGCCGCCTCCGCCACCACCTCGCCGAACTGGTCCAGGTGCAGGCCCAACGCCCGCTCCGCCGGGGCCAGTTCCAGCTCCGGGTGGGCACTTGGGAGGGTCTCGCCGGACTTGCGCAGGATCGACTGGATGCGGGCGTACGCGTACTGGAGGTACACCGAGGTGTCGCCGCTCAGCGAGACCATCTGGTCCAGGTCGAACTTGTAGTCCCGCACCGCCGACGTCGACAGGTCGGCGTACTTGACCGCGCCGATGCCGACGTCACGGCCGTTGTCGATGATCTCCTGCTCGGTCAGGCCGACCTTCTCGGCCTTCTCGCGGACCACCGTCGTCGCCCGCTCGACCGCCTCGTCGAGGAGGTCCTCCAGCTTCACCGACACGCCCTCACGCGTCTTGAACGGCTTGCCGTCCTTGCCGAGGATCGTGCCGAACGCCAACTGGTACGCCGTCACGTCGTCGTCGAGCCAGCCCGCCCGCCGCGCGGTCTCGAAGACCATCTTGAAGTGCAGGGACTGCCGGACGTCGACCACGTAGAGGAGCGAGGTCGCCTTCAGGTGGAAGACCCGGTCCCTGATCGCGGACAGGTCCGTCGCCGCGTAGCCGTAGCCGCCGTCGGACTTGCGGACGATCAGCGGGGTCGGGTTGCCGTCCGGGCCCTTGATCTCGTCGAAGAACACGCACAGCGCGCCGTTCGAGACCGTCGCGACGCCGGACTCCTCCAGGAGGCGGCAGGTCTCGTCCAGCATGTCGTTGTAGCCCGACTCACCGACGATGTCCGGGTCGCGTACCTCCATGTCCAGCTTGTCGAAGACGGAGAAGAAGTAGATCTTCGACTCGTCCACGAACTTCTGCCAGGCGGCCCGCGTCTTCGGCTCGCCCGCCTGGAGGTCCACCACCCGGCGCCTGGCCCGCGTCTTGAACTCCTCGTCGGAGTCGAAGAGCCTGCGCGCGGCCTTGTAGAGGCGGTCGAGGTTGGACATCGCCTCCTCGCCGGTGACTTCCTCGTCGCCGTGGTCCAACTCGCCCGGGTGCTCGTCCAGATACTGGATCAGCATGCCGAACTGCGTGCCCCAGTCACCGATGTGGTGCCGCCGGACCACCGACTCGCCGGTGAACTCCAGGAGTTGGACGAGCGCGTCGCCGATCACCGCGGACCGCAGATGGCCGACGTGCATCTCCTTGGCGACGTTCGGCTGGGCGTAGTCGATGACCGTGGTGCCCGGCGCGGCGGCGCGCGGCACACCGAGGCGGTCGCCGTCCTCGTAGCGCGCGGCGAGGTTCGCGACGATCGCCCGGTCGCTGAGCGTGATGTTCAGGAAGCCGGGGCCCGAGACCTCGACGTCCTTGATCAGCTCGTCGCCGGTCGTGACCCGGGCGACCACCTGGGAGGCCAGCTCGCGGGGGTTGGCCTTGGCCTTCTTGGCGAGGGCGAGGATGCCGTTGGCCTGGAAGTCGGCCCGGTCGCTACGTCGCAGCAGCGGGTCGGCACCGGCGGCCTCCGGCAGGGTGGCCGAGAGGGCGGACGCGAGCTGCTGCTGTACGGAGTCGCCGAGCGACGTGACCGAGGCCATGAAGTAAGAGCCGTTCTCCTCGTGGAATGAATAGACCCACCCAGTATCCCACGGTGGGTAAAGCCGTTTTCTCCGGCGCTGGACGGTCTGGGAGACTGGCACGGTCAGCCGTGCGACCGTACCGGCTGCTCAGTGAGAAAGAAGGACGTGCCGATCGTGGCTCAGAGCACCGAGACCACCGACTGGGTCTCCCGTTTCGCGGACGAGGTCATCGAGGCATCGGAGCGTCGGGCCCCGGGCAAACCGGTCGTCGTCGCGTCCGGCCTCTCCCCCTCCGGGCCCATCCACCTCGGCAACCTGCGCGAGGTCATGACCCCGCACCTGGTCGCCGACGAGGTCCGCCGCCGGGGCCACGAGGTGCGGCACCTGATCTCGTGGGACGACTACGACCGCTACCGCAAGGTGCCGGCCGGGATCGACGGCGTCGACGCGTCGTGGGCCGAGCACATCGGCAAGCCGCTGACCTCGGTCCCGGCGCCCATCGGATCGTCGTTCCCGAACTGGGCCGAGCACTTCAAGGCGGCCATGGTCGGCGCGCTGGCCGAGCTGGGCGTGGAGTTCGACGGGATCAGCCAGACCGCGCAGTACACCTCCGGCGTCTACCGCGAGCAGATCCTGCACGCGATGCGGCACCGCGCCGACATCGACGCCGTGCTCGCCCAGTACCGGACCAAGCAGCAGCCGCCGGTCAAGAAGCAGCAGCAGAAGGCCGTCGACGAGGCCGAGCTGGAGGCCGCCGAGGGGTCGGGCGCCGCCGACGAGGACGACGGCACCGGCTCGGCCGGGTACTTCCCGTACAAGCCGTACTGCGGCGGCTGCGGCAAGGACCTCACGATCGTCGACTCCTACGACGACGACACCACCGAGCTGACCTACACCTGCTCGGAGTGCGGCCACACGGAGACCGTCCGGCTGAACGAGTTCAACCGCGGCAAGCTGGTCTGGAAGGTCGACTGGCCGATGCGGTGGGCGTACGAGGGCGTGATCTTCGAGCCCAGCGGCGTCGACCACTCCTCGCCCGGCTCCAGCTTCCAGGTCGGCGGGCAGATCGTCGGCATCTTCGGCGGCGAGCAGCCGATCGGCCCGATGTACGCGTTCGTCGGCATCAGCGGCATGGCCAAGATGTCCAGCAGCAAGGGCGGGGTCCCGACGCCGTCCGACGCCCTGCGGATCATGGAGCCGCAGCTGCTGCGCTGGCTGTACGCGCGGCGGCGCCCGAACCAGTCGTTCAAGATCGCCTTCGACCAGGAGATCCAGCGGCTCTACGACGAGTGGGACAAGCTCGACGGCAAGGTCGCCGACGGCACCGCGCTGCCCGCCGACGTCGCCGCGCACGCCCGTGCGGTGGGCACGGCAGGCGGTGAGCTGCCGCGCACCCCGCGTCCGCTGCCGTACCGGACGCTGGCCTCGGTCGCCGACGTCACCGCCGGCCACTCGGACCAGGCGCTGCGCATCCTCAGCGACCTCGACCCCGAGCACCCGCTGACCTCCCTCGCGGAGGCCCGCCCCCGGTACGACAAGGCCGAGGCGTGGATCAACACGCACGTCCCCGCCGACCAGCGGACCATCGTGCGCGAGGAGCCCGACGCGGACCTCCTCGCGTCCCTCGACGAGGCGTCCCTGCGGTCGCTGCGGCTGCTGGCCGACGGGCTTGAGGACCACTGGTCGCTCGACGGGCTGACCCACCTGGTCTACGGCGTCCCGAAGGTCCAGGCCGGTTTCTCCGCCGACGCCGGGCCCAAGGAACTCCCGCCGGAGATCAAGACGGCCCAGCGCACGTTCTTCGCCCTGCTGTACCGGCTGCTGGTCACCCGGGACACGGGGCCGCGTCTGCCCACGCTGCTGCTCGCGGTCGGGCAGGAGAGGGTGCGGGCCCTGCTTGGGCAGTAGGGGAGACCGCTGGCGGTACTACGGGATGTAGGCCGCAGGGGAAAGGGGCCCGCTGGCTGGGGGCCCCTTTTTCCTGTCCGTGTTCCTGTCCGTGTTCCTGTCCCCGTGTTCATGTCCGCCGGGTGTGGCTCGCCCTTCAGGCGATGTGGTCCTCTTCCAGCTCCGCGTTGTAGCGGTTGGTGAAGCGGTTCACCATGCGCTTCGCCTCGTCCGGCGGGAGGGTGAGGCTGAACTCCGCCTCGACGTTCTCGCCGTACTCGCGCGGGGTCGGGTAGCCGCTGCCGCTTATCGACTTCTTGAAGACCTGGTAGTACGAGTCCTCGTCCGGCTCCGGCAGGCCGCCGCCCTCGCCCAGTTCCCGGGTCCGGGCGCCCGCCACCGGGATGGGGAAGCTGCCCGTCTCCTCCGAGGCGGACTCGGGGGGCGCGTCCGGCAGGAGCTGCTGCTGCTCCTGGTACTGCCGCTCCCGCAACCGCTGTTCCTGGTAGCGCTGTTGCTCCTGGAACTGCTCCGCCTGGCGCTGCTCCTCGAACCAGTCCGCGTACTCCTGGGGGTCGAACTCCGGCTCGAACTGCGGGTCGTAGCCGCCCTGGTACTCGGTCTGGTGCGGCGCCTTGAACCAAGGGTTCTGCTCGGGGTTGAGTTCGGGGTTCTGCCCGGGCTGCTGGTCCGGGTTCTGTCCGGGGCGCTGGTCCGGGTTCTGTCCGGGGTGCGGCTCAGGGGCGGGCCCGGCCGCTGTGCCGGGCTGAGGCTGGGGCTGCGGTTGCTGCGGGGCCTCGCCCTGCTGCTCGGCGGGCTGCTGCGGGGCCTGCTGCTGCGAGGCCGGGGCGGGCAGCTCCGGGTGCGGGGCCTTGGACTCCACCTCGGGGTGCTGCTGGAGGGACGGCGGCTGTGGCTGCGGCTGCGGCTCGGGGTGCGGGGGCGCGGGGATGAGGAGGGGCTCTATCCCTGCCGCCGCGAGGCCTGCGGGGGCCGTTTCCGCGAGGGGGACGCCGTAGCGCGCGAGGCGCAGGGGCATCAGGGACTCCACCGGGGCCTTGCGGCGCCAGGCGCGGCCGAAGCGGGAGCGCAGCCGGGCCTGGTAGACCAGGCGTTCCTGCTCCAGCTTGATGACCTGCTCGTAGGAGCGCAGCTCCCACAGCTTCATCCGCCGCCACAGCAGGAACGTCGGCAGCGGCGAGAGCATCCAGCGGGTCAGCCGGACGCCCTCCATGTGCCGGTCGGCCGTGATGTCGGCGATCCGCCCGATCGCGTGCCGGGCCGCCTCGACCGCGACCACGAACAGCACCGGGATCACCGCGTGCATCCCGGTGCCCAGCGGGTCGGGCCAGGCCGCCGCGCCGTTGAACGCGATGGTCGCCGCCGTCAGCAGCCAGGCCGTCTGCCGCAGCAGCGGGAACGGAATCCGAATCCAGGTCAGCAGGAGATCGAGGGCGAGCAGCACGCAGATGCCCGCGTCGATGCCGATCGGGAAGACGTACGCGAAGTTCCCGAAGCCCTTCTGGAGGGCCAACTCCCGTACGGCCGCGTACGAACCGGCGAAGCCGATACCGGCGATGACCACGGCGCCGGCCACGACCACGCCGATGAGAACGCGGTGCATCCGAGTCAGCTGTAGTGGCGCGGACACTCGTACTCCCCTTCGGTCACGTGCTGTTGCGCGCAACAGGGTGGCACATGTGTGCGGCGAACGTGGTGTCCGGTGTCAGCTCTTGCCGTCGGACGCCGTGGACGACGTGGACGACGGGGACGCGGAGGGCGACGCGGACGCGGACGGACTGGCCGACTTCGACGGCTTCTTGGACGGCGACGCCGACGCGGAGGGTTCCCCGCTCGGCTGGGCCGAGGTGTCGCCGTTCGCCGACGCCACCGACGCGACCGCTTCCTTCGCCGCCTTCTCGGCCGACTTGCTCAGCGCGTCCGCGCTCGGCGTCTTCTCACCGGCGAGACCGGCGCCGTTGTAGTCGAGGGTGACGACGACGTTCTCGACCCGGGCGACCACCGTCTGCTGCTTGAAGGCGCCTTCCTTCTTCTTCAAGTCGTAGCGCACCAGCGTCGCTTCGTCGCCGATGCCGTCGACCGGCTCGGACGTGGCGTTCTTCGCGCCGTCCACCGACTCGGCGTCGGCTATCTGCTTCTGGTAGTACGTGTGCGCCAACTTGTCGGCCGCGCCGCGCGTGACGTCGGAGTCGAAACGCAGCAGCGAGACGTTGAGCCAGCGGAACTGCGAGCCCTTCACGCCGTTGTTGTCGAGGCTGCTCCAGGAGCAACTGGACCGTGTGGCGGCGTCGTTGGAGGTGCCCGCCTTGCCGGACTCCTTGGCCTCGGGAACCAGCGAGTCCAGCGACTTCTTCGACAGCACGTCGCAGGACTTGGGCAACTTGCCGTACGCGGCGGGCGCGACGGTGGGCGAGGGGCTCGCCGACGGGGAGGACTGGGAGGCGCTGGTGTCCTTGGCGCCGGTGCTGTCACCGCCGTTGTCGTCGGAGCCGGAGGAGCAGCCTGCGGCGAGCAGCACCATCGGGAGTGCGCTCACGCCGACCAGGGCGCGGGTCAGGCGCCCCCGCCGCGGGTCACGCCGGTCTCGTCGGTCATCTCGGTCCGCTGCTCGCTGCATGGTTCCTTCACTCAAGACGCTCGTGGTTCCTGCCGTCGGATCGGGTCCGAGGGGCCACGGTACGCGGTGAGTCGGCGGAGCGGTCCTGCTTCGCCCGGTTCGCGGACGGACCGGGCGGGCGCGCGGGCGGGCGTCAGCCGACCAGCTTGTCGGCGAGCTGTGCGGCCAGTTTCCGGGCCCTGTCCTGCATTTCCTTGCTGTCCGGGACGGCGGCGATGGTGGCCGGCTGCTCCTCGTACTCGATGGTCACAATGACGTTGGACGTGCGAAACACCACAGTCACCGTGCGCTGCTTGGCCGTCGAACCCGAGCTGCTGAGGGCGTCGTCGAGGAACGCCTCGTCCCCGAGGTCGCCGAGCACCCGGGGCTGGAGATCGGCGGGGGTGACGGTGGAGGAGACGGAAGGCGAGGGGGACCCTGAGCCGGACCCTGAGCTGGACCCCGAGCTGGACCCCGAGGCGTCCCCGGAGGGGGTGGCGGTGGGGGAGGGTGAGCCGTGCGGGGAGACGTCGGAGCCTGCGGTGCTGCCGGTACCAGGGGTATTAGGGGTGCTAGGGGTGCCGCTGGAGGTGTCGGTGGGGCTCGCGGAGTCCGAGGTCGTCGGCTCGGGGAGGTGGGCGGCGTCCTGGAGCGCCGCGAACACCTCGTGGGACTGGGTGTCGTCGCTGACGGAGTTGTCGTAGGAGACGACCCGTTCGAAGTCGACGAGGAGGTGGTCGGTGGCGTCCGCCGACTGGACCTTCCAACGGCAGCCGACCTTGCGGTCCGTGTCGTAGGTGAGCGTGGCGTCGCCCGCGTAGGCCTCGTCGCGCTGGTCGTCGTCGGTCAGCTGCTCGATGCCGGGCAGCAGCGAGTCCAGGGTGCCGTGGCTCACGACCCCGCAGGGTTCCGGCAGCGTGCGGTACTTGCCCGGCTGGGGCGCGGCGGTGGCGGTGCCGGTGTCGCCGGGGTTGGCGTCGTCCGTCGCCCCGGAGTCTCCGGAGCCGCTGGTGCAGCCGACCAGCAGAGCCGCGAGGAGCGCGGCCACGCCGGGTACGTACGCCTTCCGCTGCACGGTCAGGTTCCTCTCGGTGGTCCGACAGTTCGACAGTTCGACGGCTCGGTGGTCCGGTGGTCCGACGGCTCGGTGGTGCGAGTCCGACGGTGGCCGGGGGCCGTTCGTCCAGTGTCCCCGCTGGTTATTCGCTTGCTGAGGCGGGGCGTGCACTGGAGACAATGTCTATCGCACGCATGGCCGTGGATGCCGGTCCGTTGTCCTATTTCACTGACCCTGGCACCGGTTTTGCGATTTTAGGCTTCTGCATTGTTTCGGGGGAAAGAGGACGCGATGTCGTACGTGGAGATACCGGGAGCGCAGGTTCCCATCCGGATGTGGACCGACCCGACGACGGTCGAGGACGTCGCGCTCCAGCAGTTGCGCAACGTCGCCACCCTGCCGTGGATCAAGGGCCTCGCCGTGATGCCGGACGTGCACTACGGCAAGGGCGCGACCGTCGGTTCCGTCATCGCGATGCGGGGCGCGGTCTGCCCGGCGGCGGTCGGCGTCGACATCGGCTGCGGGATGTCGGCGGTCCGGACCTCCCTGACCGCCAACGACCTGCCCGGCGACCTGTCCCGGCTGCGCTCGAAGATCGAGGAGGCCATTCCGGTGGGGCGCGGGATGCACGACGACCCGCTCGACCCCGGCCGCTTCCACGGCATGGCCACCGCCGGGTGGGACGACTTCTGGGGGCGGTTCGACGGGGTGGCGCAGGCGGTCAGGTTCCGTCACGAGCGTGCCGGGAAGCAGCTGGGCACGCTCGGGTCGGGCAACCACTTCGTCGAGGTGTGCACGGACACGACCGGCGTGGTCTGGCTGATGCTGCACTCCGGGTCCCGCAACATCGGCAAGGAGCTGGCCGAGCACCACATCGGCGTCGCCCGTGAACTCCCGCACAACCAGGGGCTGGTCGACCGCGACCTCGCCGTGTTCGTCTCGGACACCCCGCAGATGGCGGCGTACCGCAACGACCTGTTCTGGGCGCAGGAGTACGCCCGGCACAACCGCTCGCTGATGATGGCGCTCCTGAAGGACGTGATCCGCAAGGAGTTCAGGAAGGCCAGGCCCGCCTTCGAGCCGGAGATCAGCGCCCACCACAACTACGTCGCCGAGGAGCGCTACGACGGCATGGACCTGCTCGTCACCCGTAAGGGCGCGATCCGGGCCGGGCTCGGGGACTACGGGATCATCCCCGGTTCCATGGGCACGGGTTCGTACATCGTGAAGGGCCTCGGCAACGACAAGTCCTTCAACTCCGCGTCCCACGGCGCCGGTCGGCGCATGAGCCGCAACGCCGCCAAGCGCCGCTTCTCGACGCGGGACCTGGAGGAGCAGACCCGGGGCGTGGAGTGCCGCAAGGACTCCGGCGTCGTCGACGAGATCCCGGGCGCCTACAAGTCCATCGACCAGGTCATCGACCAGCAGCGGGACCTGGTGGAAGTGGTGGCCAAGCTGAAGCAGGTGGTGTGCGTGAAGGGGTGAACGGCCCTTCAGCGGGCGGGATGTCAACGGCCCTTCAGGCGACGGGACGTGGCCCCGCGTCGGTGAAATGGGCGGTCCTGTAAGCGACTTGGCGTGCGGGACCGCCGTTTTCCTTACCCGGCCTGCTACTTGGCGTGGGTGACCGCGTAGATCATCACGAACGCCACGATGTGGATGCCGAAGAGGAAGTACGCGAGGTAGTACCAGACGAACCGTTCGCGCTTCTTCTCCAGGGCCGCGCGCCTGCGGTCCTCGTCGGTCGTCATCAGACGTCCCGGTGGACCTTCGTGTTCGACGCCTGGGCGCGGGGGCGCAGCACCAGCAGATCGACGTTGACGTGGCTGGGGCGGGTGATGGCCCAGGTGATCGTGTCGGCGACGTCGTCGGCGGTCAGCGGTTCGGCGACGCCCTGGTAGACCTTGGCGGCCTTCTCGGCGTCGCCGCCGAACCGGGTGAGCGCGAACTCGTCCGTCTTCACCATGCCGGGCGCGATCTCGATGACCCGCACCGGGCGCCCGACGATCTCCAGCCGCAGCGTCTCCGCGAGCACATGCGCGCCGTGCTTGGCGGCGACGTATCCGGCGCCGCCCTCGTACGTGCCGTGGCCCGCGGTCGAGGAGACGACGACGATCGTGCCGTCGCCGCTCGCGTCCAGCTTGGGGAGCAGGGCCTGGGTGAGGTTCAGGGTGCCGATGACGTTGGTCTCGTACATCGTGCGCCAGTCCGCCGGGTCGCCGGTGGCCACCGGGTCGGCGCCGAGCGCCCCGCCCGCGTTGTTCACCAGCACGCCGATGCTCTGGAACGCCGTCGCGAACTCGTCCACCGCCGCCCGGTCCGTCACGTCCAGCTGGTACGCCGTCGCCGCGCCGCCCGCCGCGCCGATCTCCGCCGCGACCGCCTCGATCCGGTCCTTGCGGCGGGCCGTCAGCACCACCCGGTACCCGGCGGCGGCCAGCTGCCGCGCGGTGGCCGCACCGATGCCACTGCTCGCACCGGTGACGACGGCGATGCGGGAGGGGGCGACGGGGGCCATGGGCTGCTCCTGGGGTTCGGGGGCTCGACGGCCCCGCGGGCTCGGTTGTCTCGGCGGTCCTGACCGACTCGGCCGCGCGCGCCGGTGCGCTCCGGCGCGGCTTTCAGCCTAGGTGAACGTCAGCTGCCGTTCCTCGGCGCCCACATGATCACGGCCATGCCGGCCAGGCAGACCAGCGCGCCGGTCACGTCCCAGCGGTCGGGGCGGTAGCCGTCGGCCACCATGCCCCACAGGATCGAACCGGCGACGAAGATGCCGCCGTACGCCGCGAGGATGCGCCCGAACTGCCCGTCCGGCTGGAACGTCGCGACGAACCCGTACGCCCCGAGCGCCAGCACCCCACCGGTGATCCACAGCCACCCCCTGTGCTCCCGCAGCCCCTGCCAGATCAGCCAGGCGCCCCCGATCTCGAAGAGCGCGGCGACGACGAAGAGGGCGGCGGAACGGGCGATCAGCATGGCGGAAGCCTCGCACAGGGGCGTGACGTGGGAGTTACGGGGAGGGGGAGGAGGCTGGGGGGACTTGGGAGGACTGGAGGGGCTGGGGGGACTGGAGGGACTGGGGGGGCTGGGGGTGTGCGGCCGGGTCCGGTCGCCGGGGAAGCCGTGGTCCGGGAATACGGGGTACCCTCCGTGCCGTTCGACGGTATAGTTGAACCGTAAACAAACTGGAGGGTGAGCGACCATGCAGTTCGGGATCTTCAGCGTCGGCGATGTCACGCCGGACCCCACCACGGGGCGGACGCCGACCGAGCGGGAGCGGATCAAGGCCATGGTCGCCATCGCGCTCAAGGCCGAGGAGGTCGGCCTCGACGTGTTCGCGACCGGCGAGCACCACAACCCGCCGTTCGTGCCGTCGTCCCCCACGACCATGCTCGGGTACATCGCGGCCCGCACCGAGCGGCTGGTGCTGTCCACCTCCACCACCCTGATCACCACCAACGACCCGGTGAAGATCGCGGAGGACTTCGCGATGCTCCAGCACCTGGCCGACGGGCGGGTCGACCTGATGATGGGCCGGGGCAACACCGGTCCCGTCTACCCCTGGTTCGGGCAGGACATCCGGCAGGGCATCAACCTGGCCATCGAGAACTACGCCCTGCTGCACCGGCTGTGGCGCGAGGACGTCGTGAACTGGGAGGGGAAGTTCCGGACGCCGTTGCAGGGGTTCACCTCGACGCCCCGGCCGCTCGACGACGTGCCGCCGTTCGTCTGGCACGGGTCGATCCGGTCGCCGGAGATCGCCGAGCAGGCCGCGTACTACGGGGACGGCTTCTTCCACAACAACATCTTCTGGACCGCCGACCACACCAAGCGCATGATCGACCTGTACCGCAGCCGGTACGCCCACTACGGGCACGGCACCCCGGAACAGGCGATCGTCGGACTCGGCGGCCACGTGTTCATGCGGCGCGACTCCCAGGACGCGGTGCGTGAGTTCCGGCCCTACTTCGATGTCGCGCCGGTCTACGGGCACGGGCCGTCCCTTGAGGACTTCACCGACCAGACCCCGTTGACGGTGGGCTCGCCGCAGCAGGTGATCGAGAAGACACTGAGTTTCCGCGAGTACGCCGGTGACTACCAGCGTCAGCTGTTCCTCATCGACCACGCGGGGCTGCCGTTGAAGTCGGTCCTGGAGCAGCTCGATCTGCTGGGCGAGGAGGTCGTTCCGGTGCTGCGCGAGGAGTTCGCCAAGAACCGCCCCGCGAACGTGCCGGACGCGCCGACCCACGCGTCCCTCCTGGCGGCCGACCGCACCCGGAGCGCCGAGGACACGCACGCAACGGAGCCCGTGGCATGAGAGCGGCCGTTGTGTCGGCGGGGCTGGGCACCCCGTCCTCCACCCGGCTGCCGGCCGACCGGCCGGCCGCCGCCGTGGGCCGGTCGCCCGTCCGGGGGCGTAACCCCCAGGTAGTGCCCCCAGCTCAGGGTGAGAGGAGGGTAGGCGTACCCCCCGGGGTTGCCCCCATCACGGTGAGAGCCGGGTAAAAAGGCTGATCGTAGACCCACTCCCCCCGCCCAACCCCCCGATGCTTTGACACAGTGGGTCCGTGCCCCAGACTGTGCTGCTCGCCGAAGACGACCGCGCCATCCGCCACGCCCTGGAGCGGGCCCTGAGCCTGGAGGGCTATCAGGTCACCGCGGTCGCCGACGGCGTCGAGGCGCTGGCGCAGGCCCACAGGACCCCGCCGGACGTCCTCCTCCTGGACGTGATGATGCCCGGCATCGACGGCCTCCAGGTGTGCCGGGTCCTCCGGGCCGAGGGTGACCGCACCCCGATCCTCATGCTCACGGCACTGGTGGAGACCGCCGACCGGATCGCGGGACTCGACGCCGGCGCCGACGACTACGTCGTCAAACCCTTCGACGTCGAAGAGGTCTTCGCCCGCCTGCGCGCCCTCCTGCGCCGCACCGGCACCGGACAGCCGCCCGGCGCCAACGGCACGCCCGCCCCGGGCGGAGCCACGAAGGACCCCCAGGCCCACGACCGGCAGGCCGACCGGCAGATCGAGGCCGCCGGACTGCGCATGGACGTCCAGGCCCGCCGCGCCTGGCGGGACGAGACCGAACTGGAGCTGACCCGCACCGAGTTCGAGCTCCTGGAGCTGCTGGTCCGCAACTCCGGCATCGTCCTCGACCACTCCACGATCTACGACCGCATCTGGGGCTACGACTTCGGCCCCGGCTCCAAGAACCTCGCCGTGTACGTCGGCTACCTGCGCCGCAAGCTCGACCGGCCCGGCGCGCCGCAGCTGATCCACACGGTGCGCGGTGTGGGTTACGTGCTGCGGGAGGACTGAGTGGGCCGTCTGCGGCGGCTGCTGGCGGGACGGCGACCCGGGCTGCGTTCGCTGCGGACGACGTTCGCGGTGTCGTTCGCGACGGTCACCGCCGCCGTCACCGTCCTGGTCGGCGTCCTCTCCTACAACGCCGCCGCCCGGCTGGTCCGCGTCGACCAGGAGTCGGTCTTCGACGAGGTGGTGCAGGACGTACGCGACGAGGTCAGCCAGCACCGGATGACCCCGGACGACTTCACGTCGTCCGCGCCGGGCCACGACGTCGTCCGCCCGGCCCGCACGGATGTGCAGGTGCTCGGTTCGAACGGCGCCGTCGTCGACCCCGGCAGCCCCGCGCTGCCGGTGACCGACGCCGACCGCGCGCTCGCGGGCGCCCCGGAGGCCGGGCGGATGATCGAGCACAAGGACGTCGACGTCGCCGAGGACGTCTACCGCGTCGCCACCGTCTCGCTCGGCGCGGGGCAGGGCGCGGTGCAGGTGGCGCAGGAGTTCAGCGACACCGAGGACCTGTTGCGGGCGCTCCAGCAGCGCACGCTCATCCTGATGGTCGCCGTCGTCATCGCGGCCGGGCTGTTCGGCTGGTGGCTGGCCCGGCGCATCACCCGGCGCCTGATCATCCTCACCTCGGCCGCCGAGGACGTCGCCCGCACCCGCCGCCTCGGCATCCAGGTGCCGGTCACCGGGCACGACGAGGTGGGGCGCCTCGGGCGGGCGTTCGACCGGATGCTGGGCCGGCTCGCGCAGTCCGAGGAGGACCAGCGCCGCCTGGTCCAGGACGCCGGGCACGAACTGCGCACCCCGCTCACCTCCCTGCGCACCAACATCTCCCTGCTGCGCCGCATCGACGAACTCCCGCCCCACACCCGGGAGGAACTGGTCGCCGACCTCTCCCAGGAGGCCCGGGAGCTGACCGACCTCGTCAACGAACTCGTCGACCTCGCCGCCGGTCAGTCCGACACCGAGCCGCCCCAACGGGTCGACCTCGCTGACATCGCGGAGGACGTCGCGGGGCTGGCCCGCCGCCGCACCGGGCGCGAGATCATCGTGCGGGCGAGCGGCGACACCGGCACCGACGGGCGGCCCGGCATGCTGACCCGGGCGGTCTCCAACCTCGTCGAGAACGCCGCCAAGTTCGACCGCGACGGCACCGGCCCCATCGAGATCGACGTCACCGGTCCGGTCCTCCTCCCGTTCCGCAACGGCGGCCCCGGCACCGGCGGTGGCCCGGTCCGCGTCCAGGTCCTCGACCGGGGGCCCGGCATCGTCGCGGGCGACCTCGTCCGCGTCTTCGACCGCTTCTACCGCGCCGCCGACGCCCGTTCCCTGCCCGGCTCGGGCCTCGGCCTCTCCATCGTCCGCGAGGTGGCCCTCGCCCACGGCGGCGCCCCCTTCGCCCTCCGCCGCGAGGGCGGGGGAGCGGTGATCGGCTTCACCGTGGGCGGCACCCCGGCGGGGGCCACACGGCTGGGGGGTTGAGGGGGGCGGTCCCCTACGGGGCGTGCGGGGACGCGGGTCCGGTGGGGTCCTTACGGGTCGTACGGGTCGTACGGGTCCGTGTTGGCGTCGTGCGGGACGCGGATGGCTTCCTGGGCGGGGATGCCCGCCCATCGCGCACCCGGAGCCGTGTCCGCCGGGGCGAAGGGAACGGGACCGGCGCACTGGGCGTGCGGCCATTCTTCCTGGGCTGTTCCACCGGGCCTATTCCACCGGGCCTATTCTTCCGGGCCTATTCCTTTGGGTGTATTCATCTCTCCCCGAAGAAGTGATCGTACGATCCTGGGACCTTTCATTCCTTTGGGGGGCCTCGTGCCCTCGGCGTATTGTGTATTTCCCGGGGGGAAGCATAAGGAAGGGAATGCGTAGTGGTCGGAAATACAGTTCAATCCTGCACGGCTGATCGACTCGGGAGAGACCGTGAAAGCAAGCCGCTTGGACGAGGAATTCGGCACCGACTGCGTAGCCGTCACCGGACTCGGGCTGGTCACCCCGGCCGGGGTGGGCTGGGAGGCGACCTGGAAGGGCGTGCTCGCGGGGCAGTCCGTCGCCGCCACCGACCCCGCGCTGGCCGGGCTGCCGGTCGACTTCTCCTGCCGGGTACCGGACTTCGACCCGCACGCCCTGGTCGGCAAGGGCGCCGGACGCCTCGACCGCTTCAGCCAACTGGCCGTCGCGGCAGCCCGGTTGTCCCTCCTGGACGCCGGACTCGACCCCGCCGAGTGGGCGGCGGACCGGGTCGGCGTGGTGATCGGCGTGGGCCTGCCGAGCCTGGAGACCTGCCAGCGCGAGTGGGTCAAGCTGCACGCAGGGAACTACAAGGAGGTCTCCCCGCTGACCCTGCCGCGCAGCCTGCCCAACATGGTGGCGGGGGAGATCGGGATGCGCTTCGGCGCCCGGGGACCCAACCTCACCGTCTCCACGGCGTGCGCCTCGGGCGGCACCGCGCTCGGCACGGCGCTCGATCTGCTGCGGTCCGGGCGGTGCGACATCGTGCTGGCCGGCGGCACGGAGGCGGCGCCGACCGCGCGGCTGCACGTGCTGGCCGGCAGCCAGATGCGGGCGCTGTCGACGCGGCGGTCCGATCCGGCGGCGGCGTCGCGGCCGTTCGACGCGGACCGGGACGGGTTCGTGGTGGCCGAGGGCGCCGCCGTTCTCGTTCTGGAACGTTCCGAACACGCGCTCGCCCGCCGCGCCGGACGGGTCCGCGCCCGGTTGCTCGGGTACGGGGCGTCGGCCGACGCGCATCATCCGACGGCGCCCGATCCGACCGGCGAGGGCGTCGCGCTGGCGCTGCGCGCGGCGCTCGGGGACGCGGGGCTGCGGCCCGGTGACATCGACCATGTCAACGCGCACGCCACGTCGACGCGGCTCAACGACCTGGTCGAGTCGCAGGTCCTGGACCGGGTCTTCCCGCACTCCCCGCCCGTCACCTCCAACAAGGGCGTGCTCGGGCACACCATGGGCGCCGCCGGTGCGATCGAGGCGGCGTGCGCGGTGCTGAGCCTGGAACAGCAGGTCGTTCCCCCGGTGGCGAACCTCGACAGCCTCGACCCGGAGATCCCGCTCGACGTCGTGAGCAAGATGCCCCGGCAGGTGCGGATGGAGCACGTCATCAGCGCCTCGTACGGGTTCGGCGGCCAGAACGCCGTTCTCGCGCTGGGCCGTTGACACGGCGGGGTGCATGAGGCCCGGCCGGCCGGAGGCGCGCCGGGCGGGAAATTCATTTCCGCGGAAATGAGCGCGATGCCCCGTAGGGTTCTGACCCGTCGAGGCGTATCGGGCCGCGACGAGAACAGGATCATTTCTTTCCCGTGCTTTTCCGGTGTCCCGAACCGACGGAGAACGATGTCTGAAAACTGTTCCACGCCGGTTCGCCGAAAGGACGTCGTCGTCACCGGCCTCGGACTCGTCACCCCGGCGGGCATCGGCACCGAGGCCACCTGGCGCGGGCTCCTCACGGGCCGACCCACGGCCGCCGCAGATCCCGTTCTCGCCGGAATGCCGGTGGACTTCAGCTGCCGTGTCCCGGAGTTCGACGGGCGCGGCCCGCTCGGGCACCGGCTGGCCCGCCGCCTGGACCGGGGTGCCCAACTGGCCCTCGTCGCCGTGCGGGAAGCCCTCACCGAC
Source organism: Streptomyces sp. NPDC091279 (assembly GCF_044757465.1). Lineage (NCBI taxonomy): Bacteria > Bacillati > Actinomycetota > Actinomycetes > Kitasatosporales > Streptomycetaceae > Streptomyces > Streptomyces sp. NPDC091279. The sequence goes on from NZ_JBIVVA010000008.1 coordinate 42,256, forward strand.
GCCGCTCTCGCCCCGGCCGACTGGGACCCCACCCGCGTGGCGGTGATCCTGGGGGTCGGCAGCAACAGCCTGGAGAGCTACCCGGAGGCGTTCCGGCTGCTCGCCGAAGGACGCGTCGGCCGGGTCTCGCCGTTCATGATCACCCGGAGCGTGCCCGGCATGGTCGCGGGCGAGGTGGCCCTTGAGATCGGCGCGCGCGGCCCCAGCCTGGCCGTCTCCACCGCCTGCGCCTCGGGCACCAGCGCCCTCGGCATCGCCCGTGACCTGCTGCGCGGCGGCAGCTGTGACATCGCGATCGCCGGTGGCGCCGAGTCGACGTACGGCGCGATCTACGCCGCGACGTTCGGCCAGATGCGCGCGCTGTCCAGCCGTTCGCACGACCCGGCGGGAGCGTCGCGCCCGTTCGACCGGGACCGGGACGGATTCGTCCTGGCGGAGGGCGCCGGGGTTCTCGTCCTGGAGCGGGCCGAGCACGCGGTCGCGCGGCGCGTGGCGCTCAGGGCCCGGCTGGCCGGTTTCGGCAGCTCGTCCGACGCCCACCACTTCACCGCGCCGCACCCGCAGGGACGCGGCGCCGCCGACGCCATGAACACCGCGCTCCGGGACGCGGGACTCGGCCCGCACGAGGTCGGCCACGTCAACGCGCACGGCACCTCGACCCCGCTCAACGACCTCGCCGAGAGCCGGGCACTGCGCCGGGTCTTCGGCACCCCGCCGGCCGTGACCGCGCTCAAGGGGACCCTGGGGCACGCCATCGGCGGGTCCGGCGGGATCGAGGCCGCCTGTTCCGTGCTCAGCCTGGAGCGGCAGACGATTCCCCCGACCGCCAACCTCGATGTCCAGGACCCGGACATCGACCTGGACGTCGTGACGAAAAACCCCCGCGCGCTCCGGCTCTCCAGCGTCATGACCAACTCGTTCGGCTTCGGCGGCCAGAACGCCGTCGCCGTCTTCACCCGCCTGTGACGGAACGCACCGGGAGAGGCACCGGGAGACGCACCGGGATGCGCGGGCCCGGAACCACAAGGGCGGAGTCCGCAGACCCCGCCCGTTCCTCCTGGCCTCTCGGGCCGTCGTGCGTCCGTCTCACGGCCAGACCAGGCAGTACGGCTGGTGGCCCGCCTCGTGCAGCCGGTGGCTGAAGTCCTGCCATTCGTGCAGGAGTTGGTAGACGTTGAACGCGTCCCTCGGGCCGCCCCGGTCCGGGACCGTCGACCAGATGAACGCCGCCGCGCCGACCGCTTCCTCGCCGATGCCGCGCAGCGGGTCCACGACCGTCATGGGGAGCTTGACGACGGCGTAGTCCGGGTGCAGGACGACCAGTTCGAGGGGCGGGACCTTGTGGAGGGGGACGCCCTCGATGCCGGTGAGGACCATCGCGGCCATCGTCTCCGGCTTGATCTTCGTGAACATGCCGTTCATGCCCAGCTCGTCGCCGCCCAGTTCCTCGGGGCGCATCGAGATCGGGACGCGGGCCGCGGTCGCGCCGTCGGGCGCGCCGAAGTATTTGTAGGTCACCCCCACCCGACCACCATTCCTGCTCCCGGCCTGGGGACGGTCGACCCCGCGATCGTTCTTCTGGTCCTTACGATCCATACGGTCCATACGATCAGTACGTCGATCGCGCCGCTCTGACTCACCCTGCCCGCCCAGGTCTTGACGATTCAAGTGGTCCGGACGGTCCAAGTGGCCCAAGTCTGACAGGTGTTCCGCCCGTTCGGCGCGTTCCGTGCGTTCCTCGCCCGCTCCGCCCGCTCCGCTGGACCCGCTCATCGCGCCGCCGCTGCTGGAGCCGCCCGCCGCACCGCCGTTCACCCCGCGGTCGCCGCGCTCGCTCCGGTCGCCGCGCTCGCCGCGAGCCTCCGTCGCGTCCTCCGTGTCTCGCCGGTGCCTGCCCCGCCGGGCACGTCGAGGACCGAGGTCGTCAGTCCCCTCGCCCAGTCCGCCACCGCGATGCATATCTCCACCCGACTGTTTTTCCAGGACGCGTGGCCCCCGCCGCGCAACCCGATCATCGTGTCAGTGACCTCCCCCACGGCCGCCCGCCGAAACGTACGGTGAAACACCTGTCCGCAGGATCTTCGCAGCCCCGGAGCGGTCCCTCGCACTCGCGTACGTTCTGTGGAGGCCGCCCGCGCTCTGTGTACCAGGTCTCAGTTTCGCAGATCGGCGCCCTCTGCGGCCCGGAGCCGCTGGCCTACTCTGAGGGAGGCTCCGGGCGACCGGGGCCGGCGCGACCCGGGAACGGCCGGGACCCGCCGTGAGCACCCCGAGAGCACCCTGACACAGCCCCGACACAGCCCGGGACACCCCCGAGAAATCCGGAGAAGTCGCAGGTCATGAGCGAACTGCCCTATCCCTACGAAGCGCCTGCCTCGCAGGCTCTGTTCGACCGCGCGGCCGCCGTCACGCCCGGGGGCGTGAACTCCCCGGTGCGCGCCTTCGGCGCCGTCGGCGGCACGCCCCGGTTCATGGTCTCCGGGACCGGGCCGTATCTGACCGACGCGGACGGGCGCGAGTACGTCGACCTGGTCTGCTCCTGGGGCCCGATGATCCTCGGCCACGCGCACCCCGAGGTGATCGCCGCCGTCCAGGAGGCCGTGGCCCGCGGAACGTCGTTTGGCACGCCCGGCGAGGGGGAGGTCGCCCTCGGCGAGGAGATCGTCGCCCGGATCGCCCCCGTGGAGCAGGTGCGGCTGGTCAGCAGCGGTACCGAGGCCACCATGTCGGCGATCCGGCTGGCCCGTGGGTTCACGCGGCGCGCGAAGGTCGTCAAGTTCGCCGGGTGCTATCACGGGCACGTCGACGCGCTGCTCGCCTCGGCGGGCTCCGGCGTCGCGACGTTCGCGCTGCCCGACACCCCGGGGGTCACCGGGGCGCAGGCCGGCGACACCATCGTTCTCCCGTACAACGACCTCGACGCCGTGCGGGAGGCCTTCCGGCTGCACCCGGGCGAGATCGCCTGTGTGATCACCGAGGCCTCGCCCGGCAACATGGGCGTCGTGCCGCCGGCGGACGGCTTCAACCAGGGGCTCAAGGACGTCTGCGCCGCCGACGGCGCCCTGTACATCTCCGACGAGGTGATGACCGGGTTCCGGACCAGCCGCAGCGGGTGGTTCGGGGTCGACGGGGTCGTCCCGGACCTGATGACCTTCGGGAAGGTCATGGGCGGCGGCTTCCCCGCCGCCGCGTTCGGCGGCCGCGCCGACGTCATGGCCCACCTCGCGCCCGCCGGGCCCGTCTACCAGGCCGGGACGCTCTCCGGGAACCCGATCGCCACCGCCGCGGGCCTCGCCCAGCTGCGCCTTCTCGACGAGGGGGCGTACGACGTGGTCGACGCCGTCTCCGCGCAGCTGTGCGGTCTGGTGAGCGACGCGCTGAGCAAGGAGGGCGTGGCGCACCGGGTGCAGAACGCCTCCAACATGTTCTCCGTCTTCTTCACCGACCGGCCGGTCCGGAACTACGCGGACGCGAAGACGCAGGAGTCGTTCCGGTTCACCGCGTTCTTCCACTCGATGCTGGAACAGGGCGTCTATCTGCCGCCCTCGTCCTTCGAGTCCTGGTTCGTGTCGACGGCCCACGACGAGCGGGCGGTACAGAGGATCGCCGACGCCCTCCCGGCGGCGGCCCGAGCGGCGGCGGAGGCCACCTCAGCATGAGCACCGACAGCACAAACAACGACGCCACGAGCAACGGCGACGACAGCACGGCCAACGGCAACGACGGTGCGGGCAACGGCAGTTCGGGCGGCGGCCGGGACATCACCGTCGTCCATGTGATGCGGCACGGCGAGGTCGCCAACCCCGAGGGCGTCCTCTACGGGCGCCTTCCCGGGTACCACCTGTCCGAGCTGGGCCGCCGGATGGCCGACCGGGTCGCCGAGCACCTCGCGGGCCGCGACGTCACCCACGTCGTCGCCTCCCCGCTGGAGCGGGCGCAGGAGACGGCCACGCCGATCGCCAAGGCGCACGGCCTCGACCTCGGCAGCGACGAGCGGCTGATCGAGGCCGAGAACGTCTTCCAGGGCAAGACCTTCGGCGTCGGGGACGGGGCGCTGCGCCGACCGGAGAACTGGAAGCACCTGGTCAACCCGCTCAAGCCGTCCTGGGGCGAGCCGTACGTCGACCAGGTGGTGCGGATGATGGGGGCGCTGGACGCCGCCAAGGACGCGGCGCGCGGGCACGAGGCGGTGCTCGTCAGCCACCAGTTGCCGATCTGGATCGTGCGCTCGTACGTCGAGCGGCGGCGGCTGTGGCACGACCCGCGCAAGCGGCAGTGCACCCTCGCCTCCCTGACGACGTTCACCTACGAGGGCGACCGGATCGTCTCCGTCGGCTACTCCGAGCCCGCCCGCGACCTCGTCCCCGCCCACCTCCTCGCCGGCGCCAAGCCGGTCAAGGGCAAGAGCAAGGCCTTCGGGGCGTGAGGTAGACCCAGGGGAGGGGCGTGAGACTCCGGTGGCTGATTTCGGCCCCCGATGCCGGGGTCTGCCCCTACCCCTCCGGGGCGACCCCGGTCCCCCAGGGGAGCCACCCCGGGTTCGCCCCTAGGGGATACGCCCAGGTCACCGCCGTTGCCCCGCGCCTTGCTCCACCCCTGCCGCACCCCGCTCCACCCCTCCTCCTCGCCCCCTTATGACACGCTCGTGACATTTGTTGCGAGATATCCGTGTTCGGCTGGAACCCGCCCCTTCGTCAGGTCATCTGACTGGATGACCATCGGCAGGACATGACGAATCGGGGATGCAATGCGCGCGCTCTCTCGCAGGGGAATGCTCGGTCTCGGCGCGGGGGCCGCGGCCACCGCAGGTCTGGCCGCCTGCGGTCGGCTCACGTCGTCAGACGGTTCCAGCCACGCGGCCGGTTCCAGCCCGAGCCCCTCCGGTGTCACCGCGCGCCCGATCGGCGACGGCTCGACGTCGTTCACCGGCAAGCAGCCGCGACAGCCCGCGAAGCCCGAGCCGCTGGAGCCGGGGCAGACCCCGCCGCAGTTCGTGATCTTCTCCTGGGACGGCGCGGGCGAGGTCGGCAACGGGCTCTTCCCGCGCTTCCTCGACCTGGCCAAGCAGCACGACGCGCACATGACGTTCTTCCTCTCGGGTCTCTATCTGCTCCCCGAGTCGAAGAAGCGGCTCTACAACCCGCCGAACAATCCGCAGGGCGCCTCCGACATCGGCTACCTCACCGACGAGCACGTCAAGGCGACCCTCGCCAACGTGCGGCGCGCCTGGCTCGAAGGGCACGAGATAGGCACCCACTTCAACGGCCACTTCTGCGCCGGCACCGGCACCGTCGGCAACTGGACGCCCCAGCAGTGGCGCAGCGAGATCGACCAGGCGAAGGCGTTCGTCAAGGAGTGGCGCACCCACACCGGCTGGACCGACCTGCCGTCGCTGCCGTTCGACTACGAGAAGGAACTCGTCGGCGGTCGCACCCCCTGCCTGCTCGGCCAGGACAATCTGCTGCCCACCGCCAAGAGCCTCGGCTGGCGCTACGACGCCTCCTCGCCCGGCGGGCGCCAGCAGTGGCCCGCCAAGAAGCTCGGCATCTGGGACCTGCCGCTTCAGCAGATACCTTTCCCCGGACACAGTTTCGAAGTCCTGTCGATGGACTACAACATGCTCGCCAACCAGTCCGTCAACACCACCAAGGCGCCCGCCTACAACTACCCGGGCTGGCGCAGGCAGTCCGCGCAGTCCTACATCGCCGGGTTCCAGCGGGCCTACGAGACCAACCGGGCGCCGTTCTTCATCGGCAACCACTTCGAGCAGTGGAACGGCGGGATCTACATGGACTCCGTCGAGGAGGCCTTCAAGCACATCGCGGCCGAGCGGGAGAAGGGCGCTGACGTGCGGCTCGTCTCCTTCAAGCAGTTCGTCGACTGGATGGACGTCCAGAAGCCCGAGGTCCTCGCCAAGCTGCGCACCCTCGACGTCGGCCAGCAGCCGGTCGGCGGGTGGAAGACGTTCCTCGCGGCGGACCAGGCCACCCCCACACCCTCGGGGCAGGCCGCCTGAAATGCGGGTTTCCGCCCACAAGGGGGTCGCCCGAGATCCCGGGAACGGGCATGCGAAACTTTTCACATGAGTGCCGCAAGCCGTGCCCCCCTGCGCTCGCGCCGTAGCCGTGCCACCCTGCTCAGCGCCGTGGCGGCGGCCGCCGCGCTGACCCTCTCCGCGTGCGGCTCCGGCGGCACGTCCGGCGGGTCGGGCGACACCAACTTCGTCACCGGCTCCAACGGCATCGCCGCCGTGAAGAAAGCGGAACGCGCCGACGCCCCCGACCTCTCGGGGCAGACCGTCGACGGCGGTCGACTGGACGTCGACGACTACAAGGGCAAGGTCGTCGTCCTGAACATCTGGGGCTCCTGGTGCCCGCCCTGCCGCGCCGAGGCCAAGAACTTCGAGACCGTCTACCAGGACGTCAAGAGCAAGGGCGTCCAGTTCGTCGGCATCAACACCCGCGACACCAGCACCGGACCGGCCAAGGCGTTCGAGAAGGAGTTCGGCGTCAGCTACCCGAGCCTGTACGACCCGACCGGCAAGCTGATGCTCCGCTTCGCCAAGGGCACCCTCAACCCGCAGGCCATCCCCTCCACGCTGATCATCGACCGGGACGGCAGGATCGCCGCGCGCACCCTCCAGGCGCTCAGCGAGGAGAAGTTGCGCGCCATGCTCGCCCCCGTCCTCGCGGAGAAGTGACGTGAGCGCGCTCACCACCCTCGCCGCCCTCTCCGACCCCAACCCGACGGTCCTCGACGGCGCCCTCCTGGTCGCCCTGCCCGTCGCGCTGCTCGGCGGCCTCGTCTCCTTCTTCTCCCCGTGCGTGCTGCCGTTGGTCCCCGGCTACCTCTCCTACGTCACCGGGGTCACCGGCACCGACCTCGCGGAGGCCAGGCGCGGCCGGATGGTCGCCGGTGCCTCCCTCTTCGTCCTCGGCTTCACCGCCGTCTTCGTCTCCAGCGGCGCCCTGTTCGGCTACTTCGGCGACACGCTCCAGGAGTACCAGGACGTCCTGTCCAAGGTGCTCGGCGTCCTCATGATCGTCATGGGCGTCTTCTTCATGGGCCTGCTGCCCGGGCTGACCCAGCGCGAATTCCGCCTGCACAAGCGGCCGGTGACCGGGCTGGCCGGCGCGCCCCTGCTCGGCGCCCTGTTCGGCATAGGGTGGACGCCCTGCATCGGCCCGACCCTCTCCTCCGTGCTGATCCTCTCCCAGGACCAGGGAAGCGCCGGCCGGGGCGCCCTGCTCACCGTCGCCTACTGCGCGGGCCTCGGCGTGCCCTTCGTGCTCGCGGCGGTCGCCTTCCGCAAGGCCCTCGGCGCCTTCGGCTGGGTCAAACGACACTACGTCTGGGTCATGCGGATCGGCGGCACGATGATGATCGCGACCGGCCTGCTGCTGCTCACCGGCGCCTGGGACTCCCTGGTGCAGGAGATGCAGACCTGGTCCAACGGCTTCTCGGTGGGGATCTGAATCATGGTGACGACGTCGAAGACCGGGCCCGACGAGAGCCCGGCCCCCGCCCCGGCCGAGGACACGGATGTCAGCGCGGCCCGCTCCCGGCTGTCCACCGCGCCCACCGAGGACGGCACGGGACCGGTCGGGATCGGCGTGCTCGGCTGGGCCCGCTGGTTCTGGCGCCAGCTCACCTCGATGCGGGTCGCGCTGCTGCTCCTGCTGCTGCTGTCGCTCGGCGCGATCCCCGGCTCGCTGATCCCGCAGACCAGCACCGACGAGACGAAGGTCGCCGACTTCCGCACGGCGCACACCTTCCTCGCGCCGATCTACGACAGGCTCGGCCTCTTCCACGTCTACAGCTCGGTGTGGTTCTCCGCGATCTACCTGCTGCTGTTCGCGTCCCTGATCGGCTGCATCGTCCCGCGCACCTGGCAGTTCGTCGGCCAGCTGCGGGGCCGGCCGCCGGGCGCCCCCAAGCGGCTGAACCGGCTGCCCGCCTACACCACCTGGCAGACCGCCGCCGCCCCCGAGGAGGTCCGGGAGGCCGCCCTCGCCCTGCTGAAGAAGCGCCGCTTCCGCGCGGACCTCGCCGGGGACGCCGTCGCCGCCGAGAAGGGCTACCTCCGTGAGGTCGGCAACCTCGCCTTCCACATCGCCCTCATCGTCATGCTCGTCGCCTTCGCGTGGGGCCAGCTCTTCCGCTCCGAGGGCAACAAACTGATCGTCGAGGGCGACGGCTTCTCCAACACCCTCATCTCCTACGACGACTTCAAGTCCGGCAACCTCTTCACCCCGGACGACCTGGACCCGTTCAGCTTCGTCCTGAAGAAGTTCACCGGCACCTACGAGACGGACGGGCCCAACCGCGGTACCCCGCGCACCTACCAGGCCGCCGTCACCTACAGCGTCGGTGCCTACGGCAAGGACAAGAAGGACCTCATCAAGGTCAACGAGCCGCTGGAGATCGGCGACTCGAAGGTCTACCTCACCGCCCACGGCTACGCGCCCGTCGTCACCGTCCGCGACGGCAAGGGCAAGGTCGTCTACACCGACGCCGTGCCGCTGCTGCCGCTCGACTCCAACGTCACCTCCTCCGGTGCCATCAAGGTCATGGACGGCTACCGCAACGCCAAGGGCGTCAAGGAACAGCTCGGCTTCCAGGCGTTCTTCCTGCCCTCCTACGGCGGCAAGAACGCGGCGGTCGTCTCGCAGTTCCCCGCGCTGACCAACCCGATCCTCAACCTCGTCGCCTACCACGGTGACCTGGGGGTCGACGCGGGCATCCCGCAGAGCGTGTACCAGCTCGACAAGACCAACATGAAGGCCTACAAGGACTCCAAGGGCCAGGATCTGCGCGTCAACCTGAAGCCCGGCGAGACCATGAAACTCCCGAGCGGCGCTGGTTCGATCACCTACGACGGCACCAAGGAGTGGGCGAACTTCCAGGTCACCCAGCAGCCCGGCAGCGGCTGGGCGCTCGGTGGTGCCACCGCCGCCGTCTTCGGCCTCGCCGCGTCCCTGTTCATCCAACGGCGCCGGGTCTGGGTGCGTGCCACGCCGGGCCCCGGCGGGGTCACCGTCGTCGAGATGGCCGGGCTCGGCCGCAGCGAGTCCGCCAAGGTGCCCGAGGAACTCGGCGAACTCGCCGGGACCCTCTTCGACCGGACGCCGGGCGCACCCGACGCCGCCGCGGACTCCTCCGTACCGTCTGAATCCCCCGACTCCCCAGTCGTACCTGCCGAAGGGGCTGAGCAGCAGTGATTCTCGCCGCCGCCACCAACGAACACCTAGCGAGCCTCAGCAACACGCTGATCTACTCCGCGATGGCCGTCTACACCCTGGCCTTCCTCGCGTACATCGCCGAATGGCTCTTCGGCAGCCGCAGCAAGGTCGGCCGCACGGCCGCCGCGCTCACCGAGGCGAAGACGAAGCAGGCGAACGGCCCCGCCGTCACCGTCCAGCAGGCGGGCGGCACCGCCGTCCTGGAGCGGCCGCAGGTCGTCGTGCGGGCCGCGGCCGGCACGCGTGACGTGCCCGACGGTCCCGGCGCGGCCGGCGGTGACGAGCAGGGCGACCTCTACGGGCGCATCGCGATCTCGCTGACGGTGCTCGCGTTCCTCGTCGAGTTCGCGGGTGTCCTCACCCGGGCCCTGTCGGTGCAGCGGGCGCCGTGGGGCAACATGTACGAGTTCAACATCACCTTCTCGACCGTCGCCGTCGGCGTGTATCTGACGCTGCTGGCGCTGCGCAAGAACGTCCGCTGGCTCGGGCTCTTCCTCATCACCACGGTCCTGCTCGACCTCGGCCTCGCGGTCACCGTCCTGTACACCGCGAGCGACCAGCTGGTGCCGGCGCTGCACTCGTACTGGCTGTACATCCACGTCTCGACGGCGATCCTGTGCGGTGCGGTCTTCTACGTCGGCGCGGTCGCCACGGGGCTGTATCTCTTCAAGGACGCCTACGAGAGCAAGCTCGCCGACGGTGGGCAGCCGGGTACGTTCGCCACGTCCGTGATGGAACGGCTGCCGTCGTCGGCGTCGCTCGACAAGTTCGCGTACCGGATCAACGCCGGGGCGTTTCCGCTGTGGACGTTCACGATCATCGCGGGGTCGATCTGGGCGGGGGACGCGTGGGGGCGGTACTGGGGGTGGGACCCGAAGGAGACGTGGGCGTTCATCACGTGGGTCGGATACGCCTGCTATCTGCATGCGCGGGCCACCGCCGGGTGGAAGGGGCGGAAGGCCGCCTACCTTGCGTTGATCGCCTTCGGGTGCTGGCTGTTCAACTACTACGGCGTCAACATCTTCGTCACCGGCAAGCACTCGTACGCCGGGGTCTGACCCTTCGGGGGCGTTGGGGTAGCTAATTGGGTGCGGGCCGGTGGGGGCTGGTCGCGCAGTTCCCCGCGCCCCTTAAAACACGGCCGTGGGCCTGTGCGGCGCCGTCGTGGCTGGTCGCGCAGTTCCCCGCGCCCCTTATCGGCCTTGTCCGGCCGTTGGTTGGAAGCTTGGGTCTGCTGGGCGCGGCCCCTTAGCGGCGTTGTTCGGCTGTTGGTGGTTACTTCACTGTGATTGCGTTGAGTTTGGCTCGTAGGTAGGTGTGGGAGTCGACCGGGGGGTGGGCTACTCGGCCTACCGGGGCTGGGAGGGATTCGACTCTGGTGCCTGGGGTGCATTCGCCGAAGTAGACCAGGGACATCAGTTCCTCGGTGGGGGTGTCCGGGGGCGGCGGGAGGACGCGGTGGCGGCCCGAGCGCCAGCGGTCGCCGGTCCAGCGGGAGAGCAGGTCGCCGACGTTGATGGTGAAGGCCTCCGGGTCGTAGGGGGCGTCCTCCCAGCCGCCGGCGTCCGTGAAGACCTGGAGGCCACCCTTGCCGGCCTGCCGGTCCAGGATCGTCACCGTGCCGAAGTCGGTGTGCGGGCCGATCCGGAACTGGCCGGGCTCGGGGGCGCCGACCACCTCGGTGCCGGGGTACCAGTTGATGTTGAACCCGTACGTCGGGTGGTCCATGTGCCGGGAGAAGAAGTCGGGGGCGACCCCCAGGGCGGCGCCGAGCAGCGAGAGCAGCAGCCGTTCCAGCTCGGCCATCCGCGCGAGGTACTCCTCGCACAGCGCGCGCAGCTCCGGCACCTCGGCCGGCCAGACGTTCGGCGCCCGCCACTCCGCGTCGACGACCGGGTCCTCGAACGGCTCATGGGTCGCGAACGTCAGCGACTCCTTGAGGTCGGGCGGGGTCGCGGCGCCGTCGGCCGAGCCGTTGGCCTCCGCGCCGGGGCCGAGCCAGCCCCGGCCGCCGACCCGCGCCGCGTAGGGCTGCTTGACCTCGGTGGGCAGTGCGAAGAAGGCGCGCGCCGCCGCCCGGATGCGGGCCCGCAGCGACGGGTCCACCCCGTGCCCGGTGACCAGCAGGAACCCGGCGCTCTGGAGGGCGTCGTCGACGGTCCTGGCGATGGCACGCCGGGCGGCCTCGTCGCCGTCCCGCCAGGGCCGCAGGTCGATCGTGGGGATGCGCGGGTCACTCACCGATGTCCTCGTTCCACAGTGCCGGGTTGTCCTGGATGAAGGTCTGCATCAGGGTCACGCACGCGGGGTCGTCCAGGAGCACGATCTCGACGCCGTGCTCGGCGAGCCAGTCGTGGCCGCCGTGGAAGGTGGCCGCCTCGCCGATCACCACCCGCGAGATCCCGAACTGCCGCACCAGACCCGAGCAGTACCAGCAGGGGGACAGCGTCGTCACCATCGTCGTCCCCCGGTACGAGCGCTGCCGCCCCGCCGCCCGGAACGCCGCCGTCTCCGCGTGCAGGGCGGGGTCGTCGTCCTGGACGCGCCTGTTGTGGCCGCTCCCGAGCAGGGTGCCGTCCGCCCCGTAGAGCGCGGCGCCGATCGGGATGCCGCCCTCCGCGAGCCCCTTACGGGCCTCCCCCAGGGCGGTGGCGAGCCACGCGTGTGCCTGTGCCTGATCCATGTCGTTCACTCTCCTGCGGCCGAAACACCGGGGCAACGTGCGGAAAGTACTCTCCCGGCAACCCGCCGCCGGACGAACTGTCCACGCCCTGGAGGTTCCCGTGCCCGCACTCACCCTCCGTGAGGTTCTCGACCTGGACCCCGTCAGGGCCGCAGACCCCGCCCTCCTCGCCGGTGAAACTGCCCTCGACATGCCCGTCCGTTGGGTGCTCCCCCAACTTCTCGACTTCGCTCGAAGAGGGGGTACCCCCATCAGCGAGGTATATGAGGCCACGAACTTCCTCGACGGCGGCGAACTCCTGCTCACCAACGGCTTCGGTCTCACCGACGCCGACGACGAGGTACGGCGGCGCTACGTACGGGAGTTGGCGGCCCGGGGCGCGGCAGGTCTCGCTGTCGAGGTGGGCCGCGCGCTGCCGGTGATGCCGGCCGAGGTGACCGACGAGGCGCGGCGGCTCGGGCTGCCGTTGATCGCCCTGCGCCGGATGGTGCCGTTCGTGCGGATCACCGAGGCCGCCAACCGCGCGATCGTCGCCCGCGGCCTGTCCGGCCGGACGGTGGTCAGGGCGTGGGGCGACGACCATCCCGCCGCGCTCCTCGCCGACCTCGCCGACCGGGCCGCCCTCAACCAGCCCGAGGTGGAGGCGAGGTCCGCCCTGGCCGGGTTCCACCCCGCCCCGGACGCCCGCCTGATCGGCGTCTCCCTGCACGGCAGCACCCGGGAGCCCGGCACCGTGGACCGGGCGGCCCGGCTGCTCGGCGGGGCAGGGGTCCTGCGGGCCGCGTTCCCCGGGGACGTCCTGGCGCTGCTCGCCCTGCCGGGGCAACCCGTAAGGGGGCGGGGCGGCGATCCCGTACGGGCCGTGCAGGACGCCTTCCGGACCGTCGCCGAGCCCGGCACCACCGTCGCCGTCGGACACCCGGTCGACGCGGGCGGGGGCTGGCTGCGCTGGAGCGACACCCTGCGGGCCGCGCGGACCACCCTGGAACTGGCGTTGACCGTGCCCGGTGCCGAACCCGGCGTCCCCGAGGGCCCGTCGGTCACCTCCGCGCGCGCCCTCGCGCTGGAACGGGAGCTGACCCGGGGCGGCATCGACGCCAACCGCGACCGGCTGGCCCGGCTCGTCCAGCACACCCTGGGCCCGCTGCTCGCCTGGGAGGCGGCCCACCCCAGCGACCTCGTGCGCACCCTGGAGGTGCATCTGCGGCACGGCTGCTCGCCGACCCGCACCGCGGCCCTGCTGCACATCGGCCGCCAGTCCCTCTACCAACGCCTCGAACGCATCGAGTCGTTGCTCGGCCTCGACGTCGACGACCCCGACCTGCTGGGCGAGTTGCTGACGGCGACCTGCGCGCACCGGGTGGTGCGGGGGACGGCCGGGGCGACGGCGCTACCGGGGCTGCGGACGGTGGCTTGAGCGGGTCCCTTGCCAAGTCCCTTACAGGGGTGGGGTGGGGCGCTTGCGGCGGGGGACGTTCCAGTCGTCGAGGCGTTCGGTGACCCAGACGGGGTTGACCTGGTATTCGCGGGCGAGGGTGGTGATGGAGGTTCCGGCGAGGTAGCGGGCGGTGACGTCGGCGCGGTCGGCGGTGAACTGGGCCTGGGCGGCGCGGACTTCGGCGGTGGAACGGCGTCGGGTGCGGCCTCGGAAGACGTGCCCGGCGGGTCGGCGCAGGGCGTGGGCCTCGTGCCGGTGGCGGCGGGGGACTCCCCAGTCGATGAGCTGTTGCCCGAGCCAGTTGGGGGTGACGCCGTAGTCGGCGGCGATGCGGGAGACGGGTTCGCGGGCCTGGTAGCGGCGGATGATGGTCTCGCTGTCGGCGCGGGCGATGTCGCGGGCGGCGGCTTTCTCAGCGGGGGTGGTGGGCCGGGCAGGCTTGCTGTGGGGGTTGGTTGTCACGGTTGCGTCCAGGAGTCTTCCGCTGCGAGTACGTAGAGGGGGTGGGCGAGTCCGCCGATCCGATACCGGACCGGGGTGGGGGCCGAACGGCCTTGCTGCGCGGGCCAGTTGGTGGGGAAGGCGATCGGCCGGATGGTCAGGGTGTAGGTGCAGTCCGTGTCCGGGAACCTGGCGAAGAGGGGGTGGCCGTTCTTGATGTGGGCGCGGGCGGCACGCAGTTCGGCGTGGTCGGTGGCCCAGGCGCGGAGTTCGGTGGGGCAGCCGGGCTTCACGAGGCGGAAGGCGTGCATCAGCGGCGACACCCACGGCGTGCCGGTGGGCTGGGGGTCGAGCCGGTCGGCGATGCGTAACGCCTCGCCGCTCAGCCAACGCAGCGCCAGTTTGGGGGAGATGGACCGGAACGTTGCCAGCAGGCACCGTGCGCTCTCGCGGGTGCCGGGTATGAGCCACTCGGCGCCGGTCTCCGCAAGGTAGCCGGAGGGCTCGGGTGCTCTGGTCACGCCGTTGTGTCCGCGCAGGTCGGGCAGTCGAACGGGCAAGGGGGGAGCGAGTTCGGGGGGAAGGAGATCACCCCGGACTCCGGGTCGAGGGTGCCGCCGTAGGCCTCGTACCAAGGGTCGTCGGTGGGGGTGCGTTCACCGTCGGGTGGGTCGACGAGGCTGCCCGGCTCGGGGGCGGGTAAGTCACTCTCACGGGCGTTCATCAGCCGGTGCTCCCTTCTGTTCTGTTCCTTTTCGCGCGCACGCCTCAACTCGGGCTGGCGGGAGAGGAGTTGTTGATCTCGGATGAGGGTGCCGAGCCTCGCCGTCCCGGAAGGAAGGCAGACCCGGGGGGAAGTCCCCGTAGGGGAAGCCCCAAGGGAGGAAGCCCCCACGGGAGGAATCCCCTAGGGGAGAGGCCCCCAGGGGGAGAGCCCTAGGGGGAGGACCCGGGGGGGGGTAAGGCCCTAGGGGGAAGGCCCCAGGGGGAGGGCCCTAGGGGAAAGCCCCCAAGGGAAATCCCCCAGGTCGGAGTCTCGGACAGCGGCGGGGGTGCGGGGAGTCGGCCGACCTCACTCGAACCTCAACCCGGACCACCCCCGCCGCGCCCTCCGCGAGCCGGACGCGCGGGCGCCCGGGTCGCGGGTTCAGGGGGTTGGCTCAGGGCGTGCGGGAGTCGTGAACGCGCCAGTAGACGACGACGCTGTCCCGGCCTTCGACGACGGCCCTTCCCCGGTGCAGGGCGCCCAAGTCATCGGCGTTGTGCGGGGGTTCGTCGCAGAACACGGTGACGCCGGCCCACTCCGGGGCCAGCCGCGCCCGCGTCAACTCCTCCGGGTCGGTCGGGAAGGCCTTCCTGGCGCCGCACTTGGCCGGGTTCGGGTTCACGTCGGCGCTGCTCGCCTCGCCCTGCGGGTGCGGGTGCGGGTGCGGGTGTCGGCGGAGTTCGACGGCCATGTCCACGGCACGCGACGGGTTGTGGGTGGGGCTGCCCACCTCCATCGCCTGACGCCATTGCCTCAACAACGCCCCGCACACGTCACAGCCGGGGACCGCACGTGGTTCGTCAGTGAACGGCTCGGTGAGGTGTACCGGTTTCCCAGCCGTCGTCTGCTCGGGGGAGGGGAGGGTGCTCCCGCGCCTGCCGGGGGGCGCCGTGTACTCAAACTCGGCTACGTTGCGTCCAGGAGCCGTTCGCCTCTTCGCTCGCGTTCCCGCCATCTGCTTCTCCTTTGCCCAGGCCGCAGCGACTGTCGCTGCCCAACGGTTGCAATGTGAACAGCAGTTGGAAAAGGCAGTGACGACATCACCACCCTCCGCTAGTAGCATCCTCTCCGGTGACAGCTCATGCAAGTGCATGACGGAAGCAGGTGCACGAAAGGGTGAAGGCTGTCCCGTGTCACGAGGGGGTGGCAGACTGTGAGCACGTACGCGCAACCAGGGAGGTCACGTTGGCGGACAGTCCAACCGTGCTGAGGCGGCGGCTCGGTGGTGAGCTACGCAAGATGCGCCATTCTCGGAAGCTGACCGCACTTCAGGTAGCCGAGTCGCTCGGTTGGTCCGAGTCCAAGGTCAGCCGCATCGAGTCAGGGAAATCTCCGCTGTCCGACAAGGACGCAAAGCTCCTACTCAAGACGTACGGCGTTGAAACTTCTGAAGATGTCCGGCAGTTCGTTGATCTGGTACGCCGGAGTCGGCAGAACGGCTGGTGGCACTCCTTCGGTGATGCTCTGCCTGAGTGGTTCAAGCCGTACCTAGGCTTCGAGTCGGATGCGGCGGCCATCTACGCGGTGCAGACCGAGTTGGTTCCGGGCCTACTGCAAACCGAGGGCTACGCACGTGCAGTGATCAAGGCTATGAACCCCGAACTCTCAAGCGACGAGATCGAGGCCCGTGCAAGTGCACGAATCCAGCGCCAGGAGATCCTGACGTCCGACAAGGCGCCGATGCTGTGGGCCGTACTCAATGAATCAGTGGTGCGACGTGTGGTTGGTTCCACGGCTGTCATGCAAGAGCAGCTACGGGCGTTGGCCGATCGGGCTGAGACGTGTCCGAACGTCACTGTCCAGATACTCCCCTTCGACGCTGGGGCGCACCAGTCGATGGGATACAGCTTCCTTATCCTGTCCTTCGAGGACGTTCCCGGCTCCATCGTGTACTCGGAGGCGCCCACCAGTGCCACGTACCTGGACAAGGAATCGGACCTGCACCGCCACAAAGAGATCTTTCAACGTCTCGTGGCTGCTTCGGAGCGGCCAGAGAAGTCCATCGACATGATCAGATCCATCGCAGAGGAACGCGGCCATGCAGGCTAACGACGACAAGCTGCTCTTCGTGAAGAGTAGTTACAGCAACGGTTCAGGTGAGTGCATCGAGGTTGCCGACAAGCCCGATGGGGGCCGCGCCGTCCGAGACTCCAAGGATGTTCAGGGCGGGATACTCGCCTTCTCAAGCGGCGGTTGGGGCGACTTCGTCGGCGCGGTGAAGCGCGGAGACCTCTAGCACTTGGACACCCGGTCAAGCGACTGAAGGGCAGCATCCAATGACCAAGATTCCGAACGCGTCTGCCACCGGCTTCGCATGGAAGAAGTCAAGCTTCAGTGGCGGCCAAAGTAACTGCGTCGAGGCGGCTCTCACCGCCGCCCCCGGCGCCCTCCCCGTCCGCGACAGCAAGGCGCCCACCGGTCCCGCCGTCGTCTTCGGCGACACCACGTGGGGCGACTTCGTCAACGCGGTGAAGCGCGGCGACCTCGTCTGACGCACCGCGTGAGAACCCCCGTCGGGATCAATCCGGCGGGGGTTCCTCGCGTCTCCCTCGACGCCGGGCTCCAGTGATGGCGGCGCGCCGGACCCGTTGCCGGGCGGCATGGCAACCGTGACGTGGTTCGAGGGCCAACTCCCCGCCGTTCAACGCGGAAGGCGTTTCGTACCGGTGTGATCCACGTGTCCCCGGCCATGGTGGCGGAGATCCAGGGGGCCTACGATCTTGCACTGAGTGAAGCTCAACCGCTTCACGATTCCCTAGGTCTACTGCGGGCGACAGCGAAGGGATACAGGGCATGACTGAGCAGACCATAACCGATTCGTCCGTGCTGAGCGGGTGGCGCACTTCGTCGTACAGCGGGCCGCAGGGGGGCAGTTGCATCGAGGTGCTGGACGGCTTCCGCGCAGGCGTTCCCGTCCGCGACAGCAAGGCCCCCGCTGGCCCGGCTGTCGTCTTCGGCGGCACCACTTGGGGTCTCTTCGTCAACTCGGTAAAGTGTGGCGACCTTTAAGTACTTGGGCACCCGGTCGAGCGACTAAAGGGCAGCATCGTCTACGCCGAGGCAACGACGTCTGCCACGTACCTGGACAAGGCCGACGAGATTGCACGTCACGAGGAGGTCTTTCGGCGCCTCGTGGCGGCATCCGTACAGCCGGAGAAATCCGTCTCCTGGCTCCGAGAAACCGCAAGGGGTTATGACCGTGGGTAATAATCAGCCGCTGATCTTCGTCAAGAGCAGCTACAGCAACGGCCAAGGCGACTGTGTTGAGGTCGCCGCGGAGTCTGACGGGGGACGCGTCGTCCGTGACTCCAAGGATGTTCAGGTCGGGACGCTCGGTGTCTCAAACGGCGGTTGGGGCGACTTCGTCGGTGCGGTGAAGCGCGGAGACCTCTAGCACTTGGGCACCCGGTCAAGCGACTGAAGGGCAGCATCCAATGACCAAGATTCCGAACGCGTCTGCCACCGGCTTCACTTGGACGAAGTCGTCGTTCAGCGGCGGCAACAACAACTGCGTCGAGGCCGCACTCACCGCCCTCCCCGGCGCCCTCCCCGTCCGTGACAGCAAGGCGCTCACCGGTCCTGCTGTCGTCTTCGGTGACACCACGTGGGGCGACTTCGTCAACGCGGTGAAGCGCGGCGACCTCGTCTGACGCACCGCGTGAGAACCCCCGTCGGGATCATCCCGGCGGGGGTTCCTCGCGTCTCCCCGCCGGAGGGCTTCAGGGGCGGCGGCGCGCCGGACCCGTTGCCGGGCGGCATGGCAACCGTGACGTGGTTCGAGGGCCAACTCCCCGCCGTTCAACGCGGAAGGCGTTTCGTACCGGCGTGATCCACGTGTCCCCGGCCCTGGTGGCGGTGATCCAAGGGGCCTAGGGGGTGTACAGGTGCTACGGGCCACCTCACCGTTCCTCGTACAGCCCCTCCACCTCCGCCGCGAAGTCCTTCATGACGACGTCCCTGCGGAGTTTCATCGACGGGGTCAGATGGCCGTCGGCCTCGCGGAAGTCGCGGGGGAGGATCGTGAAGCGGCGGATGGACTCGGGGCGGGAGACGAGTTTGTTGGCGTCGTCGATCGCGCGCTGGATGACGTGGTTCAACTCCTCGTCGTCCAGGAGGAGTTCGGCGGGCACCGGGTGCTTGCCGTTCATCCGGCGCCAGTGCGTGAGGCCCTCCGAGTCGAGGGTGATCAGCGCGGCGACGTAGGGGCGGCGGTCGCCGACGACGATGCACTGGGAGATCAGCGGGTGCTGGCGCAGCCAGTTCTCCAACGGCGCGGGGGCCACGTTCTTACCACCGGCGGTGATCAGGATCTCCTTCTTGCGGCCGGTGATGGTCAGATACCCCTCGTCGTCGAACTGCCCGATGTCGCCCGTCGGGAACCACTCGTCCAGCGACGCCGGCACCACCCCGCCCGCGTGCGGGTCCCAGTAGCCCCGGAACACCTGCCCGCCGGAGAGCAGGATCTCGCCGTCGGCCGCGATCCGCACCTTGCTGCCGGGCAACGGCCAACCCACCGTACCCAGCCGGGGTTTGAGCGGCGGCGTACAGGTCGCCGCGCCCGTCGACTCGGTCAGCCCGTAGCCCTCGTAGATCTCCAGACCGGCCCCCGCGTAGAAGGCGGCGAGCGGACGGCCCAACGGCGAGCCCCCGCAGACGAGTTGGCGAATCCGGCCGCCCAGGGCGTTGCGGATACGGCGGTAGACCAGCGGGTCGTAGAAGGTACGGGCCGCTTTCAGCGCGGAGTTCGGCCCGGACCCGGTGCCCGCGTGCTTGGCGTCCATCGCCTCGCCGTACCGCCGGGCCACCGCCGCCGCCCGGTCGAACGACGTGACCCGGCCGCCGCTCTCCGCCTTGGCGCGGGCGTTGTTGTAGACCTTCTCCAGCATGTAGGGGATGGCCAGCAGGAACGTCGGCTTGAAACTGGCCAGGTCGGCCAGCAGGTTGTCGGCGGCCAGGCTCGGCGCGTGGGCCAGCCGGACCCGGGCCCGGACGCAGGCCACGGCCACCATCCGGCCGAACACGTGCGACATGGGCAGGAAGAGCAGCGTCGCCGCCTCCTCCGAGGTCTTCGACTTGAAGACGGGGTAGAGGAGTTCGACGGCGTTCTCGACCTCGGTGAGGAAGTTGCCGTGGGTGAGGACGCATCCCTTGGGGCGACCCGTGGTACCCGAGGTGTAGACGAGGGTGGCGAGCGTGTCCGGCACCAGCATGCCGCGCCGCACGTCAACCTCCTGGTCGGGCAGGTCCTGCCCGGCCTCGGCGACCCGGTCCAGGTGGTCCTTCTCGACGACCCACAGATGGCGCAGGTCGGGCAGACGGTTCAGCTCGGGGCCGAGCGCCGCCGCCTGCGCGGCCGTCTCCGTCACCAGCGCCACCGCGCCGGAGTCCTGGAGTATCCACCGGGTCTGGAAGACCGACGAGGTCGGGTACACGGGGACGGTGACGAGTCCGGCCGCCCACGCGGCGAAGTCCAGCAGCGTCCACTCGTAGATGGTCCGCGCCATGACGGCGATCCGGTCGCCGGGCACCAGCCCCTCGGCGATCAGCCCCTTCGCCAGGTCGAGCACCTGCCGCGCGAACTCCGCCGCCGTCACATCGGCCCAACCCCCGTTCTCCGTACGGCGGCTGAGCAGCCGGGCCTCCGGCACCTCCGCCGCGTTCTCGAACGGCAGGTCGGCGAGCGAACCATGGGTGCGCGGCGGCATCAGCGCCGGCACGGACACCTCCCGCACCTCCCCGTCCAGCCGCCGGATCTCCGGTTCCACCAGCTGCGGCACGCCGTCGTAGTCGTAGGCGGCGGGATAGGACACGGACATCGGGCGACTCCAGGGGCGTGCGGCTCGGTTCCGCTCTGCCGCTGTGGTACGTGCGGTTCGTACCGAGACGTTCACCGGCGGTGCGCGGTGGGCGGGTTACCGCCGGTTGGGACCGCGATCGTACGGGGCCGGCATGGGGAGTTAGTGGGGGTTCGGGAATGGTCCGGAGCCGGGCCTGTGCAACCTCGGGGATTGTGTGAGGGACATTCACCTTTCACACCCCGGGGGAGGGGCGGGAGGGGTGAGAGGGGCATGTGGGATAGGTGGGGTGAGTGGGGTAGGCGTGGCCTAGGGGGCGAGTCGGGGGTACCCGGGGGTTCAGGGGTGCCCGAGCCGCCCACAGAGCCCGGTGTCGACCCACCCCCAACCCCCACCCCACCCCCAACTTACCGCCGGTAACATACGCCAGGGCAAGCAGGACGCGACCGACCAGGGGGACCGGCATGGCCGACCGTTATCTGAGTTTCACCGGCACCGCGCCCGGCCGCCTCCTCACCCGGCGGCTCGGCCTCCCCCAACCCGCCACGCTCCGGCGCTGGTCGCCCGACGCCCCCACCCTGAACGGCGGCCTCCGCCACCTCACCGCAGGCGAGTCCACCCTCGACCTGGCCCCCGTCCTGGCCCGCACCGGCCTCGCCTCGGCCACCGCCCCCGCCCCTGACACCGCCCCCGGCGCTGCCACCGACCCGACCCCCGCCGCAACCACCCCCCTCGCCGCCCTCCTCCTCGACGCCACCGGCGTCCGGGATCTCGACGCGCTCGCCGAGGTGCACGCGGCCCTGCACCCTGCCGTGCGGTCGGTCGCGAGCAGCGGGCGGATCGTCGTCCTGGGTGCTCCGCTCGACCCCGCCGATCACCAACAGGCCGCTGTGCAGCAGGCGTTGGAGGGGTTCACGCGCTCGCTCGGCAAGGAGGCCGGGCGGGGCAGGACCGTCAACCTGGTCCGGCTCACCGACGCCCACGCCGCCGAATCCACCCTCCGTTTCCTGCTGTCACCCAAGTCCGCGTACATCAACGGCCAGGTCATCGACATCGGAGTCGACGTGGGAGTCGACACCGGTATCGGCACCGGTGTCGGTGTCGGCGTCGGCGCAGAAGCGGGCGCGCCCGTCGCGCCGGACCACCTGGAACGTCCCCTCACCGGCCGCACCGCCCTGGTCACCGGCGCCGCCCGGGGCATCGGTGCGGCCGTCGCCGAAACCCTCGCGCGCGACGGCGCCCACGTCGTCGTTCTCGACATCCCGCAGGCCGAGCAGGACGCCCGCGCGGTCGCCGCCCGGCTCGGCGGCACGGCCCTCGCCCTCGACATCACCGACGCCGACGCGGGGGAGCGGATCGCCGGAGCCCTGCCCGACGGGCTCGACATCCTCGTCCACAACGCGGGCATCACCAGGGACCGGCGACTGGTCAACATGCCTGCGGAGCGCTGGAGTTCGGTGCTCGACGTCAACCTCGGCAGCGTCCTGCGCACCACCGACGCGCTGCTCGCCGCCGGCACGTTGAAGCGGGGTGGGCGGATCGTCGCCACCGCCTCCATCGCCGGGCTCGCGGGGAACGTGGGGCAGACCAACTACGGCGCCGCCAAGGCGGGCATCGTCGGCCTGGTCCGCACCCTCGCGCCGCGCGCCCTCGCCGCACACGGGGTGACGGTGAACGCGGTCGCGCCGGGGTTCATCGAGACGCGGATGACGGCCGCGATCCCGTTCGTCATCCGCGAGGCGGGCCGGCGCATGAACTCCCTTTCCCAGGGCGGCCTTCCGGTCGACGTGGCCGAGACGACCGCCTGGCTCGCCCACCCCGGGTCCGGCGCGGTCAACGGCCAGGTGGTCCGAGTGTGCGGCCAGAGTCTGCTGGGCGCGTAGCCGCGACCGGCACAACGAAGAGATCGGGAGCCGATGTCCGTCACCCTCACCCAACCTCCAGCCCTGGCACCCCTGTTGGCCCGTGGTGCCCTGCTGTCCCCCTTCAAACGGCCCCGCCCCGACGCCGACTTCCCGCACGACCGGCTCGTGCTGCCCGAACTCCGCGTGGACCTGGCCAAGTTGGCCGCCTACGAACGCGTCTGCGGTTTCGCCACCGGCGCCGACGCCCTGCCCCTCACGTACCCGCACGTGCTGGGCTTCCCGCTGGCCATGCGCCTGATGAGCGGACGGAACTTCCCACTGCCCCTGCTGGGACTGGTCCACACGTCGATCGACATCACCCGCCGCCGCGCCCAGCCCGCCACGGCAGAGTACGAACTAGCAGTTCACGTGGACGAGTTGAGACCACACCGACGCGGAACGGAAGCGGCGGTGACAACGGAACTGCGGTCGGCGGGCCAAACGGTCTGGGAGTCGCGGAGCACCTACCTGGCCCGACACCGGACAACCTCCGAGGCCCCTACGGCCACCGAGCCGACCCCGCGCGAGCCCCTCCCCGCCCTGGCCGACTGGCAGTTGGCCGGGGACGTGGGACGCCGGTACGCGTCCGCCTCCGGTGACCACAACCCCATCCACCTCCACCCCCTCGCCGCCCGCCTCTTCGGCTTCCCCCGCGCCCTGGCCCACGGCATGTGGACCCTGGCCCGCTGCCTGGCCGCCCACCCCACCCCCGAGGCGGTAACCCTCCAAGCAACCTTCAGGTCCCCGGTCCTCCTCCCCACCACAGTGACCTACGCAGCCACCAAATCCCACTTCGAACTAAGAACCCCCCAAAACCACCCCCACCTGACAGCCTCCATAACCCCCCTAGCCCGACAAGGGGTCAACTAAGCCCAACGCCCCCAAACCAACAGGCGCCAGGCCAACGCCGTTTAAGGGGCGCGGGGAACGGCGCGACCAGCCCCAACGGCGCCGCACCCGCCAACCAACCCCCGCCCCCAACTGTCAGAGACACCCCTCACGGCCCCTCCGCCCCCCACCCCCGCCCCTCCATGAGGTTCCCCAACCCCGCCCAGGCAAAGTTCATCAACGTTCCCGCAGCCTGCCGAGCGGTGACTCCAGGCGTGGAGTTGGCCCACGCGGCCAGCGCCTCCGCCGCCCCGACCAACGCCTCGGCAAGCCCCGCGACCTCCCGCTCAGGAAGATGAGGGTCCTGATGCGCCTCCCGAGCCGCGACAACGATCAGCTGCGTCACGAACGCCACGATCTCCTCCCGCATCGCGGCGACCTCCGCAGCGAACGGCTCCCCGTGCGTCCGCGCCTGGAGATGCAACACCGCCCACGCATCGGGATGCTGAGCGGTGTGCGTGAAGAACGCCCCGAGCCCGTCCCAGAGTTGGCGATCGGCGGGAGCGTCCACCCGCACCCCCGCCCGTACAGCGGCGACCAGCGAGGCCGCCTCCCGACGGATGCAGGCGGTGAAGAGTTCTTCCTTCGAGTTCAGGTAGAGGTACACCAACGGCTTGGAGACGCCCGCGAGTTCGGCGATCTCGTCCATGGACGCGGCCCGGTACCCACGTTGACCGAAGGTCCGCACGGCGGCGTCCAGCATCTGCTGCTCACGGACCGCGCGCGGCATCCGCTTGGTCTTCACGGCACCCATGAGGCCAAGGGTAGTTGGGCTGTCGAGCCCCCACGGGCTGGGCGTTTCGAGAACGCACCGGGGTGAGACCAGGCAATCAGCCCGACGAAGGTCAGGAACCCTGCCCCTGAGCCGAACCGCCCGCCGCAGAACCGGACTTCACAGAACCGGACTTCACAGAACCGCCCGCCGCAGCAGAGCCGTCCTCCACCGAGCCGTCCTCCACACCGGCGGAGTCCACCACACCGGCGGAGTCCACCGCACCGGGGGAGTCCACCACGTCATCCTCCTGGCTCCGGTTCGCTTCCAGGTTGGCCTTGGCCCGGTCCACCCGCTCGACGATCTGGATGGAGGCGCGGTCCCGTTCCTTGCGCAGGGCCACGAAACTGATCGGCGCCGAGATCACCAGGGCGAGCAGCACGACCCACATGCCGTTGGAGGCGCCGAGCCCGCGCGGAACGATCTCCGAGTAGACGAGACCCCAGACGACCACGAGGCAACCCACGAAGATCCCGAGGCGCATCAGCGTGTAGCGGAGCATCTCAATCCACTCTTCCGATTCCAAACAGGGGCAACGTCCAGTGAAGCACGCCCGCACCACGATCTTCGAGGGGGGTCAGGGCACCCCCTAGGGGCCCGGAGCCGAAGTCCAAGGCTCCACGGACCGGCGTTCACGGTCCTACGGGTCCCACGCGCCGCCACCTCACCCGAGCGGCAGCAGCATGACGACGTCGTCCCGGTCATCCCCGGGAGCCACCCGGATCGCGTCCGGAATCCGCCCGACCTCCTTGTACCCGCACGACCCGTAGAACCGCTCCAGGCCCAGGCCACCCCGGCAGGTGAGCCGGATCGCCTCGACGCCGTCGAGCCCCCGGGCCGCGTCGGCGGCGGCCGTCATGAGGTCGCGGCCGTAGCCGAGCCCCTGGTGGCGCGGGTGGACCATCACCGTGTAGAGCCACACCCAGTGCCGCATCAGCCGGTGCGTGTTGTGGGTGAGGAACGCGGTCGCGGCGATCGCACCGCCCTGGTCCCGGCCGACCAGCAGCCGGGTCCGCCCCTCCGCGAGGGCGATCAGATGCTTGACCAGCTCGGGCCGTATGTCGTCCACGGTGACCGGCGGCACAAAACCGACCGAGCCACCCGCGTTCGACACGTCGGCCCAGAGAGTGAGTACCTGGTCCCGGAGTTCGGGCGATATCGCCGGGTCCAGTTCGAACGTCAACGTCACCGGATCACACCCGCATCGGCTGCGGCGACTCCCGACGCGCCGGGTCGGGACCGTCGTACTCACGGATGATCTCGTACCGCGTGTTGCGCTCCACCGGGCGGAAACCGGCGTCCCGGATCAGGTCCAGGAGATCCTCACGGGTCAGCTTGTTCGGGGTGCCGTAGTTGTCCGCGTCGTGCGTGATCTTGTACTCGACGACCGAACCGTCCATGTCGTCCGCGCCGTGCTGGAGCGCGAGTTGCGCGGTCTGGACACCGTGCATGACCCAGAAGACCTTGACGTGCGGGACGTTGTCGAAGAGCAGCCGCGAGACCGCGAAGGTCTTCAACGCCTCGGCGCCGGTGGCCATCTGGGTCCGCGCCTGGAGCCGGTTGCGGACCTTGCCGTCCTTCATGTCCACGAAGTCGTGCTGGTAGCGCAGCGGGATGAAGACCTGGAACCCGCCGGTCTCGTCCTGGAGTTCGCGCAGCCGCAGCACATGGTCCACCCGGTGCCGGGGCTCCTCGATGTGCCCGTACAGCATGGTGCACGGGGTCTTGAGACCCTTCTCGTGCGCCAGCCGGTGGATGCGCGACCAGTCCTCCCAGTGGGTGCGGTGGTCCACGATGTGCTGGCGGACCTCCCAGTCGAAGATCTCGGCGCCGCCGCCGGTCAGCGACTCAAGCCCGGCGTCGATCAGCTCGTCGAGGATCTCGGAGGCGGACAGCCCCGAGATCGTCTCGAAGTGGTGGATCTCCGTCGCCGTGAACGCCTTGAGGGAGACGTCCGGCAGCGCCGCCTTCAGCTCGCGCAGCGACCGGGGGTAGTACCTCCAGGGGAGGTTCGGATGCAGGCCGTTGACGATGTGCAGCTCGGTGAGGTTCTCGCCCTCCATCTCACCGGCGAGCTTCACGGCCTCCTCGATGCGCATCGTGTACGCGTCCTTCTCGCCCGGCTTGCGCTGGAACGAGCAGTAGGCGCACGACGCCGTGCACACGTTGGTCATGTTCAGGTGCCGGTTGACGTTGAAGTGGACCACGTCACCGTTCTTGCGGGTCCGCACCTCGTGGGCCAGGCCGCCCAGCCACGCCAGGTCGTCCGACGCGTACAGCGCGATGCCGTCCTCGCGGGACAGCCGTTCACCGGAGCGAACCTTCTCCTCCAGCTCGCGCTTGAGCCCCACGTCCATGCCCACACCTTTCC
Organism: Streptomyces sp. NPDC091279; assembly: GCF_044757465.1. Lineage (NCBI taxonomy): Bacteria > Bacillati > Actinomycetota > Actinomycetes > Kitasatosporales > Streptomycetaceae > Streptomyces > Streptomyces sp. NPDC091279. The sequence goes on from NZ_JBIVVA010000008.1 coordinate 68,556, forward strand.
ACGACAACTCGCCCCACGGTACTCCCCCGCCCTCCGGCCCCGGCTTCCGGCCGACCGGCGCCCCCACGCCTCGCCGGACCGCGCGCCGGACCGTCCTAGACCTCCTCCGGAAGCTCCCCGACGCGGTTCTCCCACTTGGTGGACAGGACCACGGTCGTACGGGTACGGGAGACCCCCTTGGTCCCGCTCAGCCGCCGGATCGTCCGCTCCAGCCCGTCGACGTCGGTGGAGCGCACCTTGAGCATGAACGAGTCGTCCCCGGCGATGAACCAGCAGTCCTCGATCTCCGAGAGGTCCTTCAGCCGCCGGGCGACGTCCTCGTGGTCGGCCGCGTCCGAGAGCGAGATGCCGATCAGCGCGATGACCCCGAGCCCGAGCGACGCCGAGTCGACGGTGGCCCGGTACCCGGTGATGACACCGGCCGCCTCCAGCCGGTTGATCCGGTCGGTGACGCTCGGCCCCGAGAGCCCGACCAGTCGCCCCAGCTCCGCGTAGGAGGCCCGGCCGTTCTCTCTCAGAGCCTGGATGAGCTGCCTGTCCACCGCGTCCATACGATCGAAGCCTTCCGCTGAGAAACCTTGAAACGATGAGAGGTACTGAGGGTCCTAGGGGTACTAGGGGTACTACGGGCCCCCGCAGGCGGGAACGGCGGGGCCACGGGTCTTACGGGTCCTAGGGGTATTACGGGTCCTACGGGTCGTACAGGTACCGACGGCGCCCCCCCGCCGACCGCACCCCTAGGGCAACGCCCCTACGGCAACGCCCCTACGGGTACCGCCACTTACTCGCTGCCCCCGCCGCCCCCGCCCCCCGCACCGCCCAGCTCCCCTTCCCAGCGGCGGTACAGCCGGTGCCCGACACCGGCCGCGTCCAGCACCCGCCCGGCGACGAAGTCCACCAGGTCCTGGATATGGGCGGCGCCCGCGTAGAAGGCGGGCGAGGTCGGCACGACGGCCGCCCCGAGGTCGTCCAGCGTCACCAGATGCCGCAGCGTCTGGCCGTTCAACGGGGTCTCCCGCACCGCGACCACGAGCGGCCGGCGCTCCTTGAGGGTGACGCTCGCCGCCCGCTGGAGCAGATCCTTGGAGAGCCCGAGCGCGACCCCGGCGACACAGGCCGTCGACGCGGGGACCACGAGCATCCCCCGTGCGGGGTACGACCCCGACGAAGGACCGGCGGCGAGATCACCCGCGTTCCAGTACCGCACCCGGGTCAGATCGACCCCGAACACGCCCGGCTTGCCGTCGGCCCCCCGGGCCAGCCATTCCCCGAGGTCGTCCCGCCAGTGGGCGTCCCGGAAGGAGATGCCGGTCTCGTCGAGCAGCGTGAGCCGCGAGGCCCGGCTGACGACGAGGTCGACGTCCTCACCGGCGTCCAGGAGCGCACGCAGCACGGCGGCGGCGTATGGGGTGCCGGAAGCCCCGGACACCCCCACGATCCAAGGCGTACGGGGCGCGTTTCCTGGCTTGAGCGGGTTCACGCCCCCGAGCCTATCCGGCACGGCCGGTCAGACAGTCAGCCCCCGCACCAGCAGATCGATGAGCGCGCACACGAACAGGCTGATGCCGATGAACCCGTTGGTGGAGAAGAACGCCCGGTTCAGCCGGGTCAGATCATGCGGCCGCACGATCGTGTGTTCGTACACGAACGCGCCCGCGACGATGAGCAGGCCGAGCCAGAAGAAGAGCCCGGCGCCGGTGGCGATCGCGTACCAGACGAACAGCGCCGTCGTCACGGCGTGACAGCCGCGCGCGCCCCAGACCGCCGCCGGGATGCCGAACCGCGCCGGTACCGAACGGACCCCGATCTCGCGGTCGGTCTCGACGTCCTGGCAGGCGTAGATCAGGTCGAACCCGCCGATCCAGACGCCGACCGCGAGACCGAGGATCACCGCGTCCCACGACCAGGTGCCGGTGATGGCCAGCCAGCCGCCGATCGGCCCTATCGACTGCGCGAACCCCAGGATGGCCTGCGGGAAGTTCGTGAACCGCTTCCCGTAGGGGTAGACCACCATGGGGATCACCGCGACCGGCGCGAGCGCCAGGCAGAGCGGGTTCAGCAGCGCCGCCGACCCCAGGAAGATCGCGACCGCGACCAGCGCGCCGGTCCAGGCGTGCCGCACGGACATGGCGCCGGTGACGAGTTCACGGTGGGCGGTACGGGGGTTACGGGCGTCGATCTCCCGGTCGATGATCCGGTTGACGGCCATCGCGAACGTCCGCATGCCCACCATGCAGACGGTGACGAGGAGCAGCCGCACCCAGTGGATCGTGCCGTCCAGCTCGAACATCGCGGTGAGCGCGGCGATATAGGCGAACGGCAGCGCGAAGACGGAGTGTTCGATCATCACCAGGCGCAGAAACGCCTTCGTACGGCCGGGCTGCGGAAGAGCCGCGGAAGCGCTGCCGCTCACCGTCCCGCCCCCCGTCCCGTGAGCAGCCCCGTGCCGCCGTGGCCCGCCATGTCGACCTTCCTCACAGCCCGTACTCCTTCCAGCGACGGTCGACCGTGGCCGCCGTCTCCGGGTCGGACAGCACCATCTCCGGCCACCCCCCGTCCCTCGTGTAGCCCTCCTCGGGCCACTTCCTCGTCGCGTCGATCCCCGCCTTGCCACCCCAGAACTGCTGGTAGGACGCATGATCGAGATGATCGACCGGCCCCTCGACGACCGAGAGGTCGCGGGCGTAGTCCGTGTTGCCGAGCGCCCGCCAGGCCACCTCGTGCAGATCGTGGACGTCGCAGTCGGAGTCGACGACCACGATCAGCTTGGTCAGGGACATCATGTGCGCCCCCCACACCGCGTGCATCACCTTCTGCGCGTGCTTCGGGTACTTCTTGTCGATCGAGACGATCGCGCAGTTGTGGAATCCGCCCGCCTCGGGCAGGTGGTAGTCCACGATGTCCGGCACGATGATCTTCAGCAACGGCAGGAAGAACCGTTCCGTGGCCCGGCCGAGTGGCCCGTCCTCGGTCGGCGGCCGCCCGACCACGATCGACTGGAGCAACGGCCGTTTCCGCATCGTCACGCAGTCGATCGTCAACGCCGGGAACGGCTCCTGCGGCGTGTAGAACCCGGTGTGATCACCGAACGGCCCCTCCGGCAGCATCTCGCCCGGCTCCAGCCACCCTTCCAGGACCACTTCGGCCTGCGCGGGCACCTGCAACGGAACGGTCTTGCAGTCGACCATCTCGATCCGCCGCCCGGAGAGGAACCCGGCGAACAGGTACTCGTCGATGTCACCCGGCAGGGGCGCGGTGGAGGCGTAGGTGACGGCGGGCGGGCAGCCGAAGGCGATCGCGACCGGCAGCCGCTCACCCTTACGGGCCGCCACCTGGTAGTGGTTGCGGCTGTCCTTGTGGATCTGCCAGTGCATGCCGATGGTGTTCCGGTCGTGCCGCTGGAGCCGGTACAGACCCAGGTTGCGGATGCCGGACTCGGGGTCCTTGGTGTGGGTCAGCCCGAGGTTGAAGAACGACCCGCCGTCCTGCGGCCAGGTGAACAGCGCGGGCAGTTGGTCGAGATCGACGTCGTCCCCCGTGAGGACTACCTCGTGTACGGGCGCGTCCTTGACCTTCTTCGGCGGAACGTGTGCCATCGCGCCGAGTTTCCCGAACGCCTCCCGCACCCCCACGAACCCGTGCGGCAGCTCGGGCCGCAGCAGCCCGCCGATCTTCTCGGAGATCTCCCCGTAGGACGTCAGCCCCAGGGACTTCAGCAGCCGCCGGTCGGTGCCGAAGACGTTCATGGCCAACGGCATCGCCGAGCCCTTCACGTTCTCGAAGAGCAGGGCGGGACCGCCGGCCTTCTGCACCCGGTCGACGATCTCCCCGACCTCCAGATAGGGGTCGACCTCGGCCTTGACACGCTTGAGGTCGCCCTCGCGTTCCAGGGCCCGCAGCAGGGAGCGAAGATCGTCGTAAGCCATGGGTCCCAGTATCGGCCACCGGCTAACCTGGGCCGGTCACCGGGGCCGTCCGCCGTCGCACGCCATTTCGGGGAGAACACGCGCGTCATGCTGAGGTATCTGCCGTTCCTGCTGGTCCTGGCCCTGTGGATCTACGCCTTCATCGACTGCCTGAACACCCCCGAGGAGCAGGTCCGCGGGCTGCCCAAGGTGGTCTGGGTGATCATCATCCTGCTCTTCGGCGAGGTCCTGGTCGGCCCGGTCGCCTGGCTGGTGGCCGGCAAGAACCGCACCCCGGGCCGGACCACGGGCCCCGAGACCCCCCAGCGCTGGGTGGCCCCCGACGACAACCCCGACTTCCTGAAGTCCCTGGACAAGGACCCGAAGGACCAGAAGAACCCGAACGACACCAAGGACGCCAGCGACAGCAAGGACAGCAAGGACAGCAAGGAGAACGACGAGAAGGACCCGGACCCCCGCCCGGAGTAGCCACCGGAACACGTAGGGGACGCAGGGGAGACCCGGAGTACCCAGGGGGTGCACGGGGGCCCGGGGGTACCTAGGGGGTGCGGGGGCCCGGGGGTACCTAGGGGGATACCCGGAGCGGCCGGTACCTAGGGGGGTTCCCGGAGCGCACGGGGTGGACGAGGTGTACGCCGACGAGCCCCCCGAAGCGGACAGTGCGCCCCTGGGCCGTTCCCCGTCGAGGCCGGACACTTGCCTCGCATGACGACAGTTCCCGCCGACCCCACCGATTCCCTCGCCCCCGCCTACGGTGACAAGGTCATCGCCGTCGAGACGGCCGGCGCGGACCCGATCCCGGAGCCCGAACGGCACGGCTCCCCACGCCAGTTGCTGTGGACGTGGGCGTCCCCGAACATCGAGTTCGCGACCGTCTACATCGGCGTGATCCCGGTCCTCTTCTTCGGCCTGGGCTTCTGGGAGGCGACGGCCGCGATCCTGCTCGGCACCGCGCTCGGCGCCGTCACCCAGGGCGTGCTGTCCCTGGACGGGCCGCGCTTCGGGGTGCCGCAGATGGTGATCGGCCGCCTCTCCTTCGGTCACCGGGGCAATCTGCTGCCGTCCGGGGTCAACGCCCTGGTCGCCGGGGTCGGCTGGTTCGCGGTGAACAGCCTGAGCGCGGCCTTCGCCCTCAACACCCTGACGGGACTGAGGCCGCTGCCCTGTCTCTTCCTCGTGGTCGCCGCCGAGATCCTGATCGGCTTCATCGGCCACAACTTCGTCCACTCCTTCGAGCGGTACGCGTTCCCGGCGCTGGCCCTGATCTTCCTGCTGGCCGGCGTGTGGACGTTCAAGGACGCCGAGCTGGCCGGCGGCGGCGCGGGCGGCGGCATCGGCGGCTTCCTGCTCGCCTTCAGCACGGCCTGGGGCTACGCGGCCGGCTGGAACCCGTACGCCACCGACTACTCCCGCTACCTCCCCCGCGCCGCCGACCGGACACGGACCGTCCTCTACCCGGCGCTCGGCATGTTCGTGTCGATCACGATCGTCGCCGTCATCGGCGCGGCCTCGGCGACGATCGTGGCCCCCAAGGACGCCTCCCCGACGGCGGCCTTCACCGGCCATCTCCCGCACTGGCTCGGCGACTTGACCCTCCTCGCCATCCTGCTGGGCGGCATCTCCGCGAACGCCCTCAACATCTACTCCTCCGCGATCTCCGTCTCCTCCCTCGGCCTGCGGCTGCCCGGCTGGCTGAGCCGCAGCGCCCTGGTCCTGGTGTCGGGCCTCGCCGGAACGGCGGCGGCATGGGCGTCGCTGGATGACGCGGGGTCGGCGTACGAGGCGTTCCTGCTGGTCATCGCCTACTGGGTGGGCCCGTGGCTCGGCGTCGTGCTCACCGAACGGTGGCTGCGCTCCCGTACCCCGGACGAGCTGACGGCCGCCCGCCTGGCCGACCGCACCTTCACCAACTGGCCCGGCCTGACAGCCCTGTTGGCGGGCGTCGCGCTCTCGGTCCCGTTCTTCTCCAACCAGGAGGACTACGTGGGCTGGGTCCCGCAGCACTGGCCCGCCTTCGGCGACATCACCTGCCTGGTGGGCTTCGCGGTGAGCGCGGGACTGTACGGGGCACTGCGCCGACTCCGCCGTTGAGGCCAGAGGCGGGACAAAAGGCAGGAGCCCCGTTGCCTTGCGGCACGGGGCTCCTTGGGTACTGCGTCAGATCCGGACTCAGAGCAGAACGCTCGTTGTGCCAGGAAGCCTTACTAGTTTCGGAACTAGGCGGGGGTGACGTTCTCCGCCTGCGGACCCTTCGGGCCCTGCGTGACGTCGAAGGTGACCGCCTGGTTCTCCTCCAGCGAACGGAAGCCGTTCGCATTGATCGCGGAGTAGTGGACGAAGACGTCCGGGCCGCCGCCCTCCTGGGCGATGAAGCCGAAGCCCTTTTCCGCGTTGAACCACTTCACGGTTCCGGTAGCCATAAGCCCTCCTTGGGCCCAAAGGGTTGCCCTGCTCCAGAACCTGCAAGTGTGAAAAGCGAGTGCCGCACATCTGCATACGTCTGAAAACGACTAGAGCCCGCGGTTACATGCTCCGCAGGCTCTGTACTGCAAGGGAAACCAAACTGCAACTTGCGATGAGCCTAGCACGCAGGCTACCGAAAGGGATAGAGCCCAAGATCACGTCACCCGGACGTTTGAAGCCGTTCGGGGCGTTGACGGAGAGTGACCGCAGGGGCGAGGTCTGGACCGTACTCCCCAGGGTCTAGCCTCGCGATGTGGACAATTCTCGCACCCGGCCGCGCGTCGGCCACATCCAGTTCTTGAACTGCCTGCCCCTGTACTGGGGCCTCGCGAGGACGGGCACGCTCCTCGATTTCGAGCTGACCAAGGACACCCCGGAGAAGCTCAGTGAGCGGCTGGTGCGGGGCGATCTCGACATCGGTCCCATCACCCTGATCGAGTTCCTGAAGAACGCCGACGATCTCGTCGCCTTCCCCGACATCGCCGTCGGCTGCGACGGCGACGTCATGTCCTGCGTGATCGTCTCGCAGGTCCCGCTGGAACGTCTCGACGGTGCCCGGGTCGCCCTCGGCTCGACCTCGCGCACCTCCGTCCGCCTCGCCCAGCTCCTGCTGGCCGACCGCTTCGGCGTGACGCCCGAGTACTACACGTGTCCACCCGACCTCAGCCTGATGATGCAGGAGGCGGACGCGGCGGTCCTGATCGGCGACGCGGCCCTGCGGGCCAACCTGCTCGACGGGCCGCGCTACGGGCTCGCCGTCCACGACCTCGGCGCGCTCTGGAAGGAGTGGACGGGGCTGCCGTTCGTCTTCGCGGTCTGGGCCGCCCGGCGCGACTACCTGGAGCGCGAGCCGGTCATCACCCGCCAGGTCCACGAGGCGTTCCTCGCCTCCCGCAACCTCTCCCTGGAAGAGGTCACCAAGGTCGCCGAGCAGGCGGCCCGCTGGGAGGCCTTCGACGAGAAGGTCCTGGAGCAGTACTTCACCACCCTCGACTTCCGCTTCGGCGCCCCCCAACTGGCAGCGGTCCAGGAATTCGCCCGCCGAGTGGGCCCGACAACGGGTTTCCCATCGGACGTGAGGGTGGCCCTCCTCCAGGCTTGAGGACGGTCCCGTTCCTGCACCCACTGGGCGAGGGGCCGACCGCCCACGCGATCGACCCCTCCCGTGGCGGCCCCGCTCCGCCTACATCGGTGTCGTGACCGTGACGTGTTCGCCGCTGCCCAGGTGCAGCATGCCCTTGCCCGGGGTGAGCGGGCCGCCGACCATGCTGCGGTTGGTGCGGATGCCGATCAGCTCGCCCGAGCCGGACTCCTGCGGGGAGAGCAGGATGCCGCGGCGGGCCTTCTTCGCGTCGACCTGCCAGCCGGAGAACCCGTCGCAGATCTCGTCCTCGTCACCGGCGATGACGACGGCGAGACCCTCCTCGGCGCCGCGCTCCACGATCCGCTTGAAGACGTCCTCGGCGTCGCAGTCGTCCAGCACCTCGGCGTCGTCGACCAGGACCACGATCGGCTGGGCCGGGGTGGCCGAGCCGACCAGCTCCTCCAACTCGTCCTCGTCGATGTCGCGGCCGGTGAAGACCTTCAACACACCGTCCACGCCATCGAGTTCACGCAACGGCGACGGGCGCGGCGCCGCCACGACCAGGCGCACGCCCTGCGCGAGGTAGGAGCGGGCGAACCCCAGCAGCGTCGTGGACCGGCCCGACTTGGCCGGGCCGCCGATCACGAACGCCGGCACGCCCTGCGCCAAGTCAGGTCCGAACGCGGTGAGTTCGTCGCCGCCGACGCCCACCAGGGCCCACAGCGGGGAGGCGCTCGTCGCTGGGTCGCGCATCGCCCACGCGTCCTCGAAGGAGATCCGGCTGGGCAACACGTCGACCCTGAACGGCCGCTGGGAGCGCGGGACTTCACTGTCCCGGGCCGCCGCGTCCTCGCCGATCGCGGTGAGCGCGGCCGCCTGGCCCTGCCCGGTGGTGTCCTCGCAGAGCAGTGCGAACTGGGTCTCGGCCGCGGTCTCGTTGCGGAAGGCGCGGCCGGGCGGGATCTCCTCGGGCACCTTGCGGGAGTTGATGTCCAGCATCGAGAAGTCGGCGCGGTCGGCGAGCCGCAGACCGTACTTGTCCTCGGTGAGGGAGGAGATACGGCCCGACAGGATCTGCCGGTCACCGGTGATGACCAGGTGGATGCCGACGCTCGCGCCCTCCCGCATCATCGCCATGACCTGGTCCGTCAGATCGCCGTGGTTGTGGTCGCCGAGGGTGGGCAGCCAGCCCTCCCAGCGGTCCAGGAGCACGACGATGTGCGGCAGCCGCTCGTGCTCGGCGACGGCCGCGCGCTGCTCGCCGATGTCGGCGTAGCCCTTGTCGGCCAACAGCTCCTGGCGGCGGCCCAGTTCACTGGTGAGACGGCTCACCAGCCGTTCGACGCGCTCCAGTTGGTTGCGGCTGACGACCGCACCGCAGTGCGGCAGCCGGGTCAGGGCGTTCAGGGCGCCGTTGCCGCAGTCGATGCCATAAAGGTGCACGTCGGCACAGGAGTTGGTGCGGGCGAGCGAACCGGCGATGGTGCGCAGCACCTGCGAGCGTCCGGTCCGCGGGGCACCGGCCACGATGAGGTGACCGAAGGTCGCGAAGTCGACGGCGACGGCACGGCGGTCCTGCGCGGCCGGCAGGTCCTCGACGCCGTACGCGGCGGCGGGCAGCGAGCCCTGCGCCCGGACCGGCGGGACCTCGTCGAGGAGCAGGGTGTCATCGAGCGCGGGCAACCACGGGGAGTGCTGCGCCGGGATGCCGAGGGCCGTGTTGGCCTCCCGCACGGCGTCCACCAGGACCTTGAGGTCGGTGATCTCGTCGTCCTCACGGGCCTGGGTCTTGGGCTTGCGCAGCGCGGCCCGGCCCAGGTCCTGCCAGTCGAGCGGCCCGGCCCACGGGGCGAGCGTCGCCGGGTCGGCGGCACCCGGCCGGCGGCCACCGACCCGCCCCGACTGGAACGGGACGAGGGAGGCGTGCCCGAGCCGGACGTACGCGCGGCCCGGCGTGCTCTTGCTGATGTGGCCCGCCTCGGGCGCATCGATGACGTCGGTCGACTCACCGGCGTCGGTCACCCGCAGCGCGATCCGGAGGTTGGTGTTGGCGCGGATCTCGGGGGAGACGACACCGCTCGGCCGCTGGGTGGCGAGGAGCAGGTGGATGCCGAGGGAACGACCACGCTGGGCGATGTTGACGAGACCGGTGACGAAGTCGGGAAGGTCACGCACCATGGACGCGAACTCGTCGATGACGATGAGGAGTCGGGGCACCGACGGGTGTGAGGGGTCCCGACTGACCAGGTCCTGGTAGTCCTCGATGTCCTTGGCGTCGGCCGCGGCGAGGATGTGCTCACGCCGCTTCAGTTCGGCGCCGAGCGACTCCAGGGCCCGTTCTACGAGATGGGCGTCGAGGTCGGTCACCATGCCGACGGTGTGCGGGAGTTTGACGCAGTCCTTGAACGCCGAGCCGCCCTTGTAGTCGACGAGGACGAACGTCATGTTCTCGGGGGTGTTCGCCACCGCGAGCGCGGCCACGATGGTCTGGAGCAGCTCCGACTTGCCCGAGCCGGTGGTACCGGCGATCAGCCCGTGCGGACCGTCCTTGCGCAGGTCGATGCCGAACGGGCCGTCGTAGGACTCGCCGATGACCGCCATCGTCGACTGGCCGCCCAACTGCCAGCGCGCGGCGACCCCGTCACGGGTGGGCGGCTCCAGCTGGAGCACGTCGAGCAGTCGGCTGGCGGCGGGCAGCGCCGAGTCCTCGGTCTCGCCGCTGATGTCACGCAGCGGGGACAGCGCGCGGCCGAGCCGTGCGCACCAGGCCGACGACACGAAGTCCGGCCGCACGTTCTTCTTCCGCAGCGCCCCGGTCTGCTCGACCCGCAGCCTCAACTCCGGTGTCTGTTGCGCCTGTTCCTCACCCTGACCGGCGGTCGGATGCCACGCCTGGAAGGAGGGGAAGCCGCCACCGGCCTGCTGGGCCACGGGCGCGACGGGAGCGCCGTCGGCGGCGGGACGGGGCTCGGCGACGACGAAGGCCTGGCACTCGCCGGGCAGGAACCGCTCCTCCTCGTCCAGACAGAGGGCGTGGATGGCGACCCCGGGGCCCTCCCGCAGCAGCCGCACCACACCGGGCATCGAGCGCAGCCGACGCGAGCCGTCCCAGACGACGACGATGTCCGGGTCGGAGAAGGCCGGACCGTTGTCCTTGCGCCCGCCGCCCTGCTTCAGCGCCTTCTGGCGGGCGTCGAGTATCTGGGTGAGTTCGCCGACGCGGGCGCCCACGGTCTCGGAGTCGGTGCCGATCAGGACGTTGACGTCCTGCCCGCCGCTCGGCCGGGAGTGCGGCAGCCAACGCACCCAGTCCCAGCGGGAGTCGGCGTCGTGGTCGGTCAGCACGTAGAACTGGACGTCCATCGGGCTGTGCAGCACCGCGGTCTGCGCGACCGCCCAACGCCCCAGTGCGTGCGCCGAGTCACCGGGTCCCGCGATGCCGACGACGCCGAGATCGCGCAGCGACAGGGCGACCGGGGCGTCCTCGATGTACCAGCGGACTTTGCGCTTGTGCTCGTCCTGCTCGGGGTCGTCGAGTTCGACCTCGGAGGGGACGCGGCCGGTGCCGAAACGCAGCAGCAGATGGTCGGCGTCGGTGCGGCGGCGCTCCCAGAGCCGGGTGCGTGGACCGGTTCCGCAGGCCAGCACGGCGGCCGGGTCGGGCACCGCGAGACGCCGGTCCGACCGCTCCGTGACCAGGGCCTCCTGCGCGTCCTTCTCGATCCGCGCCTTGTGCTCCTTGTACTCCTTGAGCTGCTTGGCGTGCGACTTTCGGCCGTGCTTCTTGTCCATGAAGTAGTTGCCGAAGAGCATGACCGGGCTCATCAACGCCATGATCAGGTAGTACCAGCGCCCGAACATGAAGACCGAGACGACGGCGCCGATGAGCGGCAGCAGCGCCATCAGCCACGGCAGCGGCCGGGCCTCGTAGTCGCTGGGCGGGTTGGGCAGCGAGAAGTGCGTCTGCCGTTCCGCGGGGCGCAGTCGCGGGGGCCGGTTGTAGTCGAGTCCGGCACCGTCGTCGGACCACTTCAGGGCGGCGTTGGGGGCCGTGTACCCACTGATCTCCAACAGGGTGTTGCCCACCGCGAGTTGACCCCCCAGGGGCCATTCCCCACCCGCGAAGTCCTCGCCGTCGAGGCGGACTTCGGCGTCCTTGCCGGTGTGCAGGGCGACCTTGCAGGTGCCGTCGATGGCGATGGAGAGGCTGGCGGCGCGGTCGGGAAGCTCGGGGTCGTCGACACGGAGGTGCGCGGCGGGGCCCGCGCCGATGTCGTACTTGCCCACGCCGAGCCGGTGCACGGCACCCGCCGCGGGCCCGCCGACCACGCGGAACTCCACGACGCCGGTGGGTTCGCCGAGGATGCACCCGGCCGGATCGTGCAGGCTGACGACGACGCCGTCGCGCAACGGCGATCCGACGACGGTGACGGAGGGGTCGAGCGCGTAGCCGTCGACGTAGGCGAGGGGGGCGGAGCCGCCGCCGGAGCCGCCGCGGTGCGCCCCGAGCGAGATGATCTGCGCGCTGTCGCCCAGGCCGATGTTCCGCGCGAGTTCCTGGGCGATGTCACCGACCGTGGACTCCGGATCGGCGTCGAGCACGACGTCGGCACTGGCTCCACCGAGCGGATCGACGACCGTCAGACTCAGGCGCACGTTCCCTCCCCCAACACGCTGAGAACATCCAACACAATCCGAGTGACCTTAACCGGCCCGCCTTTACCGGGTGCAACGGGATGTGCGCGGGTTCACGATTCCCTTGCAATCCTTGGGCCGGAGGCCCCTGTGGTCCTCCGGCGCGCACCCGTAAGATCTTTGCTCGTGCGGACGACCCACCGACGGACGTGGGGCCGCGCAGTGCCACGGGGGAAGGCCCTGGGGCCACACCAACGGGAGGGAAGCCGTCATGGGCAAGGGCAAAGACGCAGATCTTACTTATGCCGAGATGGAGAAGGTCGCGGGTGACCTGATCAAGGACATGCACGACCTGGAAGACAAGATCAAGTCGGTCGAGAAGCGGGTCTCGGCGCTGGTCGAGGAGGGCTTCACCACGCAGAAGGCCTCCGGCGCCTACGACGACTCCATGAAGGAGTTCTCGAAGGGCGCGACCAAGACCATCCAGGGTCTGCACGGGCTGTCGGACTTCCTGAAGAAGGCCAAGGAAGCCTACGAGCAGCTGGACCAGCAGCTGGCGGGTCAGGCCAAGGGCTGATCAGCCCGGTGTCCGCCGGGTGGCGTCGGTGCGGTGTGCCCTTCGGCAGCCGCACCGACGGCCCGGTTTCCCGGCGACCGCCGAGTGACGGCCGCCGGCCGGCTCGGCACTGACGTCGGCGGACTCACCACATCACGCATCGGCCGCGGTTCACGGGGGTGACCTGGCTTGCTCGGACAGGGCAGCAGCGCTAGACGCCGTACTTCTCCGCTTCGCCGGACCGCGGCTGGCGCATCAGGTGTGTGTGCAGGTCGCTGTTCCACTCCTCGGTGGCCAGCGTCAGCCAGGAGCCGTCGGTGAAGCGGATACGCAACGTCCTGCTCTCGTACGCGGGCAGCGGATCTTCCAACGTCGCCTCTCCGGGAAGGAGTTCGGCGACCACCCGCATGCGCTCGTCCCGCCGGACCGACACCCGCTTGGGCGGCGCGGCCAGCAGGAGACGCCCCTCGGCCAGCAGCACAAAACGCTGGTGGTGCGAGGAATGGCTGTACCAACGGAGCAGGAACTGTCCGGCCGCTCCGTTCCAGTCGCCGTCGAAGACCTTGTCGAGGCCGAGTTCGACGATCGTCTCGTCACGCCGCTTCAAGGCGAGGTCCGCGGCGCGCGCCGCATCCCGCTCCTTCTGCGTCCGCAACAACCGCTTGAGAGCTTCCTCGCCCGAGGCCAGAAGGCTGAACAGCAGGGCGATGGGCATGAAAGGCACGGCCAGCACGGCGCCGAGCAGCCCGAGGGGCCTGCGGAACGCGGGCCGCAGAGCTCCCGACCCTGCCGCCTGGTGCACATCCGAGGGTGGCTCCGGGATCTTGCCGATCGTGCACCACGCTCCGGCATCTGGAGTGACGCCGAGACGGTCACGTATGGTGCGCTCGGTGCTCCTGGACAAGTCCGCTCACCTTCCTTGCTGTTGCAGGGGATGACGCGCAGCAGTGTCTCACGTTCACTATGGGGGAATTATTCGATGGCCGACAGAACTGCGTACGACCTCGACATGATCAAAGAGTGTTCGCGATCCCTGGGAAAAATTCACCGCGAGTTCGAAGAACACGGTAATCCCGCCGACGGCTACGACGACGATCTGGGGCACGGCGGCCTGAAGGAAGCCTTCGACGACTTCGGCAGCACGTGGAAGAAGACGAGGAAGAAGCTTTCGAAGGAACTCAAGAAACTGGCCGAGTACACGGATGCCGCGGCCCAGAAGTACGAGGAGATCGACCACGAGTTGGCCAAGGCCATCGCGGACGCCACGGGGAAGGGCAAGAAGTGAGCAGGCGATCCAACGACTGGCCTCCCCTCTGGGACAACGACCCCACGCCCGGTGATCCCGACGAGGTCGCGGCACTCGGACGCAAGCTGCGCAAGATGGCCGACATGATCGACGAGCAGGCTCGGGTCATCAAGGCCCTGTCCTCGGTGGACGGTTGGGACAGTGACGCCGGCCGCGCCTTCAACGAGATCGCCGACGGAGCCGGAGACCGGCTCAAGAAATCCTTCGAGAGGTACGACGAGGCCGCCAAGGCGCTCGGCACCAAGGTCGCCGAGGGCGAGTCGAAGGAATTCGCCGGTGAGTTGCACCGCGCCCAGAAAAAGGCCGACAAGGCCCTGGCGAACTACCGTGAGGCGAAGTCAGATCATGATCTCGCCGACCGGGAGGTGAAGAAGTTCACCGACAAGTACCTGGTGAGCGACATTCCCGAGGCGGACAAGCCCGAGTACGACCGGTGGATGAAGAAACGTCAGGACGCGCTGAGCCGAATAGGGCAGGCACGTAAGGACGTAAAAGACGCCAAGGACATCTACGACGATGCCGGGGACAGTGCCGCCCGGCGCATCAAGAACGTCGTGCACCACGACTCGGTGCGTGATCCGGGCGGATTCATGAACTGGTTGGCGGACTGGGCGGACATGTTCTCCAACATCTCCGCGATCCTCTCCGTACTCGCGGTCATCTGCGCGTTCATTCCACCCCTGCAGTTCCTCGTGCCCATCTTCGCGACTCTCGCCGTCCTCTCCAGCGCGGCCGCACTGGCCGGCCACGCCTACGACATGTCGGTGCGCGGCGGCAAGGTCAACTGGCTCAAACTGGGAACCGACGCTCTGGGCATCCTTCCCGGACTCGGCGCGCTCAAGGGGTTCAGGGCGCTCGTCGGCCTCAAGGGCGTCGCCAAACTCGGGGCGTTCGGCAAGCTCGGAACCTACGGCTCCTTCCGGGGCCTCGCCGCGATCGACGGCATCGGACACAACTTCCTCAACGGCCTCAGCGTCGGCCTGACGAACAAGGTCCTCTCCGGCGGGCTCAGCCTCGGCAACAAGCTCGCCGCTTCCAAGGTCGGCGGCGTCATCCCCGAACTGCCCAAGGTCTTCGAACCCATCGGAGGAAAGCAGATCACCGCGGTCATCAAGGGCACGGGACTGGCGAGCGCCCTCCACCGCATGTTCGAGGGGAAGAACGGCGGCACCACCGGTTATCAGGAGCCCGAGCAGTCCTCGTCCGCGCCGACCCCCGCACCGACCCCCTCGCCCGGGCCGTCGCCGCAGCCGTTCCATGCCGCACTGGCCGCGTAGGCACAGGGTGCCGGCGATCACTGGAACGCGCATGAACAGGGAGGGGCCTCATGGATGAGGCGACCGATCTCGGCGAATGGGAGTTCGTCGGCCGCAGAGGCGGCGAGCCCGCGCGACTCGTCCCCGGTGCGGCGCTCGCCGCCGCACCGGGAGCGAAGGCGCTGGCGGAGCGGTCGGGCAGGGAACTCCGCTTCGACTTCCTCGACGACCGACGGGTCCTGCGGATGCTCCGGCTCCGGCACGACGACGAGGTCGCGATGTTCAACGCGGGCTTCAAGTTCGGCGTCCCGCTGGCGATCGTCGGCTTCGGGGCAGCCGTGTACGGGGGCGGCGTCGTCCAGTACTGGGAGTCGGGCTCGGCACGCACCGCCTACGCCGTCGCGGCCGGTGCCGTTGTCCTCGCGCTGCTGGCCGCGTACGTACGCACCGCGGTGGCGCACTGGGGCGACCCCGTCCGCCAGAACCTCCGTGCCCGGGCCCGGGGTTATCGCGAGCTGGCTCATCAGGCACGCCGGGAAGGGGTGGCCGTTCCCGCTCACTATCCGCACTACGGCCCGTATCCCTTCGCGGCCACGTTCCGCCCCGAGGCGGACGAAGCGGCGTTCGACGACGGGGAGGCTCAGCCATGAGCACAGTCATGTCCGAGGGGGAGAACCCTGCCGCCCTCGCGGGGGCGGGGATCGACGTCCGCTGGATCATGCCGGAGGGGTTCTTCGAGATCCCGATGGACGCGGACGATCTGGACGAGACCGCCGAGCGGCTCATCGCGTTGGCCCGCGAGGTGATGCCAGAAGCCACGTTCGAGGTCCAGTTGCAGTGGGCGGCGATGATCGCGGCCCACTACGACTCGTTCATCGAGGCCGGAATCCAGTACTCGGGCTTCGTTCTGACCGAGGTGGACGGGGAACGCTGCACGGCGACGGTCACCATCAGCATGATCGACCTGGACGAGAGAGCCGGGACCAACCCCGTGGGCTTCCTCGGCTCGACGATGCGGCATCTGGGCCTCGGACAGGTCGGCGAGATCAGGCTTCCCTGCGGTCCGGCGGTCTCCTGCATCGGTACCCGCAGGGGCAGCCTCGACGGGAGCCTCACCGCCTCCGGCGCGGAGGAGCAACTCGCCACGTCGTTCATCCAGATACAGATACCGCTCGACAACGGCACAGCCCTGGTGCTGGAGATGGGCACCCCGACGCCGGGCGGATGGGACGTCTTCTCGGCGATGTTCGCGGGCGTGGCCAAGAGCATCCGGCTGTTCAACGACTCGGGCAAGCCGCTGGTGATGCCCGGGTGAACGGGGAACCCGGGATGACAGCCCCGCCACGGGACTATCGGCTGCTGGTCCCCAGGGACTGGTTCCGTATCGACCTCGTCCAGGACCGCTGGCGGGCCCAGCTGAAGACCTTCGTGGACCACCAGGCCAAGGGCAGGAACGTTCCGGCCGAGACCATGCGGGAAGTCTGGACGACCCTGCGCAACACGGCCGAGGCAGGGGTCAGGAACGGCGCGCTGGAGTTCTTCCTGCGCCCCGAACTGGACGACGGAACGATCCTCCCGGCCACCTTGATCGTCTCCCTGATCCCTCGGCCGGGGGCTCTGGCACCGCCCGCCCTGCGGGACACCCTGGAAGCGAGGGAGGCCCGGAGCGGGCGCGACGCCGAGGTCTCGGTCATGGTTCTCCCCGCGGGCGAGACGGTCCGGGTCCTCACCCCGACGACCATGGACCTGTACGTCCAGATGCCTGGTGGCGTCGGCTACTTGGTGATGGCGTTCGCGGTGCCGCTCAGCGACGTGACCGGACCGATGCACCGGCTGTGCGCGTCCATGGCCGAGTCGCTGCGCTGGATCAGGTGACGCGGGGCTCTGCCCCGGCCGGACAGCCTGCTCGCTGAACGGCCGGGTCAGGCCTCGGCCAACGGGGATTCGAAACTGGTGAGTTCGGCGATCTGCTTGAGGATCACCCGGTACTGCTCACGTCGTTCCACCGCGGTCGTGCTCAGCACCTCCGGCGACATCGGCCGGGCGAGCAAGACATCGAGCGGAACCTCGGTGAACCCACCGGGCACGGCGAACCAGATGCCGGCATCGGGGTCTTTGACGGAATCGGCGACGATGATGCGGGGGTTCATGGGGGTGGGGTTCACCGGTTGCTTGGCATGATGCCCACGCGGCGAGCGCGCTCGATGTCCTCGGGAGTGGCTCCCCAGTCGGTGGCTGGACGAAGCCCCTCGGCTGTCCCGGTCTGCTGCGTCACGAAACGGAATCGACGGGGCATCGTCCCATCAGACGTCGACGCCGCGATCACTGCGACGATACGGGGATCTCCGGCCATCCACACCACGTCGATCTGAGCTTTGATATGAGGCTTGGCCCGAGGAGCCATACGCCGGTGCCACCAGCCGACCGCCCAGTGCGTGGGGAACACCATGGGGAGTTGCTCCTCCGGACGGGTGGGGTTGGGAAACTCGAACCATCCCAGTTGCTTCCCGAGGACCTCGTCCCGTTTGGTGAGCCCGTGGGGCGCATTCTTGAACAAACGCCAGGGATATTCCCGCAGAGCACGCCTCTTCCGCAGGACGATAGGGATGTAGAAGAGTTGGATGTATGCGCGATAGAAAGTATAGATAATCAGCGGGGTAAAGAGGGCGGAGGAGCCGTACCCGGCGGGCATGAAAACGACTAGGACTGCTAGGGAGGCGAACCAGAGGGCGATCCACACTACGGGAGCGATCGCACACAACAAGAATTGCTTCCACCATGCGCGACGGGTTGGCGAATGCTCCCATGCGGTGGAATGGTCAGCCGGATTCATAGGAATTATCTCTCATTCCCTGCGTCAGAAAGCATAGCGTGCGAGGTCGATGAGAGCGCCACCGTCAATAATGGTCCTCACGCCGTCGACTCCGCTGCCGCTGTTCTTCACCACGTCACTGTCCAATGGGTCGTAGGCGCTTGCTGCCAATCCCACCCCTGCTGTCACGAGACCGATTGAGCCCGAAGTGATCTCAATGGCCTCTCCGACCTCGGCAGAGTTCCGAGCCCCGCGAACTGGGATCTTGAGGGCCGGATTTCCGAGGGCTGAGATGGCCTTAGCTTCGGTCATCGTATTGGTGCCCAGCGTCGTTATCACCTTACCGAGGGTGACCACTTCCTCGCTGGCCCGCAGACCGACGACTGTTTCACGGATGCCCAGGCTCACCGCACCCAGACACGGTAGGACTCCGAGAACATCCCCGCCCACACTGCACTGACAGCGTTGCCCCAGAACGAGGTCGGGGTTGTTCTTGGCGTTTGTGGCATGCCTCTTCGCCGTGTCCAGGGCTTCCTGCGCTTCTTTGGCATCCTGCTCAAGCTTCTTGGCCCGGCTCTGGAACTCGTCGAGTTCGCCTTCCCAGCTGTGCACGTGCCGGGGCCCCGGCCGGACAGCCTGCTCGCTGAACGGCCGGGTCAGGCCTCGGTCAACGGGGATTCGAAACTGGTGAGTTCGGCGATCTGGTTGAGGATCATCCGGTACTGCTCACGTCGTTCCACCGCGGTCGTGCTCAGCATGAGGACTGCCATCCGTTTGCAGTCCGGATGCGGAAGGTAGGCGCGGATCTGGAGCAACGGTGTTGACGGCAGCCCTGATTCGGGGGTGGGCGTGCGTACGGTCTCTCCCATCGACGCCGGTCCGCCGGCGAGGTCCAGGTACTCGATGTGTGTGTGCTGCTCTGCCGTGGCGACCGCACGTGCCGCGCTCACCGCCCTCGGTGACCAGGCGATGTCACGCCATGACACGGTGAAGAGGGAATGCAGGGTCCTGCCGTTCTCTTCGCCCACGTCGTCGTGGTGCACTCCGAGGGAGCAGTGGACGGTGCCTGCCTCGCGCAGGGCGCCGAGGAGTTGCTGTCCGGACGCCAGTTGGGCGATGAACTGCTGCCGGGCGATGCCGTCGGGAAAGGCCTCGACCAGAGGAGCGAGCGCTTCCTTGAGCCGGTCCGCCTCCGGCGACATCGGCCGGGCGAGCAAGACATCGAGCGGAACCTCGGTGAACCCACCGGGCACGGCGAACCAGATACCGGCATCGGGGTCTTTGACGGAATCGGCGACGATGATGCGGGGGTTCATGGGGGTGGGTTCCGTGCTTGTCGAGGTCACGACCTACCCGAATTCACGCCCGCGCGGCGACCACGCTCGATGTCTTCAGCGGTGGCTCCCCAGTCGGTGACGGATTGATACCCCTCGGTTTTCTCCATCTGCTGGGTCAGGAAACGGAATCGACGGGGCGCGGTCCCGTTGGACGTGGGCGCCGCGATCACTCCGATGAAACGGGGGTCCCCGGCCAACCACACCACGCGAATCTGAGCTTTGATCACGGCCTTCGTGCGAGGCGCCATACGCCGGTGCCACCAGCCCACCGCCCAGTGCGAGGGGAACACCATGGGCAGTTGTTCTTCGGGACGGGCGGGATTCGGGAACTCGAACCAGCCGCACTGTTGGCCCACGACATCGGTCCGATCGCCCAGTCCGTTCGGGGAATCAGTGAACAGGTGCCATGGGTAGACCCGCAGAACGCGTCTTGTCCGCCATACGACAGCGATATAGAAGAGTTGGATGTATGCGCGGTAGAAAGAATAGATAAGGAACGGGGCGAAGAGAATTGAGTAACCGTAGCCTTCGGGCATGAAAACCACCAGGACCGCCAGCAGGGCGAACCAGAGAGCGATCCACGCGACGGGAGAGATCAGGCACAACACTAGTTGCTTCCACCATGCTCGCCGAGTCGGCGGATGCTCCCATGCGACGGAGTAATCTGCGGGGTTCATGTTAACTCTTTCCTGTCATCCGAGTCAGAACACATACCGGGCGAGGTCGATCAGGGCGCCGCCGTCCAAAATGGTTCTCGAACCGTCGATCCCAGTGGTGGTGTCCTTTGCCCCGTCGTTGTCCAGCGCGTCGTCGGCACTGGCCACCAGTCCGTACCCTGCGGTCAGAACACCGAGCGAAGAGGAGCCGATCTCCACAATCTCTCCGACAGTGGCTGAGCCCTGAGCCCCGCGCACAATGAGGTTCAGGGCCGGATTTCCGAGTTCCGAGATAGCCTTCGCTTCGGTCAGCGTTCTGCTGCCCAGCGTCGTCATCACCTTTCCAAGGGTGAATGCCTCCTCGCTGGCGCTCATGAGCCTAAATGTCGTACGGGCGCCGAGTCCTACGGCACTCACGCCCGGAATGACTCCAAGGAAGTCGCCAGCCAAACTGACAGCGTTGCCCCAGAAATCGGAGTCGAACTCGCCCTTGGTGAAGCCGTCCATCAGGGAGGCCCGTACTTCGGGATCGCTCACTCGCATGACTAGGGCGGTCGCGCTCAATGCTGCTGCCGAGAGTAGTAGGACGGCTGCTGCGACGCCGCCCGTTGCGACGAACAGGGCGACCAGGCCGATGACGCCTGCGGTGAAGCTGAGGATGTCGGGCAGGTTCTCGGTGAACCAGTCGGCGAATTCTTCGAGCCAGCCCGGTTCGTGCGGTGCCAGTTTTTTCGTGGCGCCGCGGATCTTGCCGGCGCGGTACCGGGCCTTCTCCTCGTGTTCCTCGGCGAGTTTCTTGGCCTTGCCGATGACCTTTTCGAGGTCGCTCTGGGCTTTCTCCACCGCTGTGTTGGCGCCGGTGAGGGATTTCTGAGCTTTTTCGTGCTGGCTGCCCTTGCCGTCGAGGTCGGGGTTGTTCTTGGCCTTTGTGGCATGCCCCTTCGCCGTGTCCAGGGCTTCCTGCGCCTCTTTGGCATCCTGCTCAAGCTTCTTGGCCCGGCTCTGGAACTCGTCGAGTTCGCCTTCCCAGCTGTGCACGTGCCGGGCGGCTTTACGGATGGAGTGGGCGGCGTTCTTGAGGTTGAGGGGGAGGGGGCCGCCGTCGAGCTGTTCGCGGAAGGCGACAGCGGCGTCGCCCTCCCAGTAGCTTCCGTCCATGAGCTTTGTGACGAGCCCGTGCGTGTCCTCAAGGACCTTGGCGCAGCTGCTGAGCTTCTTGTAGAGGTCGCTGACCGTCTCGGTGTCACCGGGAGTCGGGTTGAACCCCAGGTGTGGATAGTCAGGGTTCGGAATGGACGGTGAGGATTTGAGGCCCTGGGGAAGGCTCCCCTCCCGGGCTGCGGGGGAGTTGTCGTACGGGGATTTCTCGACGCCGGGCGACAGGGTCACTTCTTGCTCCCGGAATTTCCGTGCGTGGACTTCTTCAGAGCCTCTTCCAGTGCCCTGTCGACTTCCTCGTAGCTCTTCTTGCTCTCACCGATGATCTTGGCCAGGTCTTCGGTCTGCTTGCCGATCTCTTCGGCCCCGTACTTCCAGTCGTCCTGAAAGTCCTCGCAGGCCGAGTCGAGGTCGTCCGTGCCGAGGCCGGTGACGGTCGTGTCGGCCAGGGCCTTGCGCAGGCCCTTCAACGAGGTGCTGGACTTGTTCAAGAGCTTCATGAAATGGGCGAGTTCACCACCGTCCACAGCGAGCCGGTCAGCCATGGAACGTCACCCTCCCCGCATCGGGAGTCAAACCGCTAAGGGGGGCCAAGTCCCAGGAACGTACTGCCGACGGTGAGCTGTTTGCCCAGGGGCAGGCAAGGCCCCCTGACTGCTCGTCAATGAGAGTGATATTCGTCGCGACGGACGACGCTGGTGCTCGCTGGGGCAGTTCGGGTCCTCGACGAGTGGCTGACCGGGCGGCCCGGTGTCGATGCTGTACCGGTCGATCCTGACTCGGCGCCTGGTGGCTGTATGGCGTGACTCTGTTCCGCTCGTGTGGTGCTGCCCGATGGAGACGAGTGGTGCGCTGCCACGAGGGCCTCACGCGAGTGGCACGTTCCTTCGCGATGTCCCCCACTGAGGACTCGGGATCGAGGTCGAGCATCCTGCCGTCGGCGGAGCCACCGGCGAACAGATCGACGACGCTCAGAGTCAGCTGCACGTTCGTCCTTCCCAGGTACCTGTGACCCATCCGTAC
Organism: Streptomyces sp. NPDC091279; assembly: GCF_044757465.1. Taxonomy (NCBI): domain Bacteria; kingdom Bacillati; phylum Actinomycetota; class Actinomycetes; order Kitasatosporales; family Streptomycetaceae; genus Streptomyces; species Streptomyces sp. NPDC091279. Next base: position 90,768 of record NZ_JBIVVA010000008.1, read on the forward strand.
GTGGGCCACAGTGGCATGACGATAACTGTTCATCTCTTCGCACGGGTATTCACCTGGTGGCTTGGTTCCCAGTAACCCTGGTGATTGCGGGGTGTGCTCCTGCAAGCGGTCCGTGAGCTGCGGCCTCATCCGGGCCCTCACAACAACTGAGCCCGGAGACACGATGGTGGGCCTGCGGCAGGTTGAGCCATGGAGGGTGGCCCACACTCGGCGGCAAAGATACGGTCCTACAAGCGCGTTGGAGCATCAGGGCCTGGACAGCGAGCTGACCGAGAGCGCTGAGGGGAGCCGAGGGGGCAGACCTGCGGAGCGCCCGGGTGTTCGGTCGGGACGTTCAGTCATTCAAGCAACTTTGCAAACATGTACGGGGTGCAATGAGCGGAGAAAGCGATCACACGCGGCTCGATCTTGATGTGATCAAGGGAATGGGAAGAGGACTCAGCAACGTCAAGAAGGCATTCGAAGGCCTGGACGACCTAATGGGAAAGTACGGGGACGACTTCGGAAACAGTGACCTGGCGGACAAGTTCGAAGATTTTGCCGGAAACTGGAAGCTCAGCCGCAAGAGGCTGACGGACGAGATCGACGCGCTGGCGCAGATCGCCAAGGCAGCTGCGGAAGCGTACGAGGAAATAGATCACCAGTTGGCCGAGGCCATTCGCGGCGCCCAGGAACCGAAGAGGGGGAAGTAATCGATGGCGGGACGGCCGCGCGACTGGCACCCAGTCGCGGACAATGACCCCACTCCTGGTGATCCAGACCGTATGGCGGCCTTGGGGAAACAGCTCCGTAAGACGGCGGAGGAAATCGAACGACAGATCCGGAACCTCAAGGCCGTTGCCGACGTGGACGCCTGGGACAACCAGTCCGGAAAGGAATTTCGAGAGAGAGCCAAGGGGAACGTAAAGAAACTTGAGGCCGCTTTTAGAAGATACGACACGGCTGCCACAGCTATCGGTAGCAGGGTCGATGAGGTGGGCGGCGGATATCAGGATAAGCTGCATGCCAGGCCTCGGAACTATGCTTCAGATCTCAATCGTGCCCAAGAAATCGCTGATGCTGCCCTAAAGGATGCCAAGGACGCGGACGAAAGGAAGGGGGCGGCGCAGAAGAGCATCGATGGCCTGTCGGGCAAGAGTCCCAAGGAAGAAGGGGCCGATAGGAACAGAAAGGGGCTTGAAGCGAAGCGCGATGCGGCTGGCGATGAAATCAATGCCGCACGTGAGAAGATCAAAGAAGCGAAGAAGATCCGTGACGATGCCGCCAGGCGGGCTCGGGATTCCCTTGATGAGGTGATCAATCATGATGCCCTCAAGGATGGCTTCTGGGAAACTTTGGTTGACGATATCGCATCTATCACGTCATGGATCGCGACGGTATGTGGTGTTCTCTCGCTGCTTGTGGGATGGATTCCGGTGATCGGGCAAGCTCTGGCCGGAGTTCTGGGTGCCATTGCGATGATTGCGACACTTGTCAACTTCATCGCTACGCTCATTCAGGTATTTCAGGGAAATGCCGACTGGATGGATGTGGGGATGGCAGCTCTCGGATTTGCGCTCATGGGAGTCGGCAAGGGGTTTTCTAAGATTGCAGGAAAGTTCGCCAAGGGAGCTTTGCCTAAACTCGGAAGAGCCGGTGCGGCGCGTACCGCACGGCAGGTCGGTCGTGCGAACAAGAAACTCCGAAATATTTCCGGACAGTCGTTCAAAATTGGAAAGAGTGACGTCTGGAAGTCGATCAAGGAGCCGTTCACAGAGCCTTTTTCGAAGGCGTGGGGTGAGAACCTCAAGGTCCTCAAGCCTGGTAGTGGAAATTGGAGCCTGGCGAAGAATGAGCTGAGTCTACGCGGCAGCGGGAGTGCTCTCAGGGGAATGTCGAAATCATTTTCCATGTCTGACCCCGGTGTGGCGTCAGATCTGAAGTCGGTCAAGTTGGGGACTGCTGCTCTGGGAAGTCAGTTCGACGGCAACGCCGTCAATCAGATCGCCAAGTCAGCCAGCCGCCTGTCTCTGGTTGGGGCCGGCATTACTCTGACTGGATTGGGCCTGGACGGAAACCTCGAAGAACTTGTCGGTCTCGGCTGAAACTCGATCACGTCTTCACGAAAGGACAGAGCATGACCGCACCGGAAGATGTTGCTCCGCTGGAGGAGCCCTTCGAATGTACCCTCGACTTCCAACCGGGCTGGATCGACCTGACCCTGCGAGAGGGAACCAAGGCCGAGGCCGCGGTACTGGCCAGGAAAGTGGTGAACAGTCTCAACCCGCTCGGCCTGGAGATCGAGAAAAGCGCGGCCTTCGATGACATGGTGGACAGGGCCGTCGACCTGAATGAAAATATGCCCACTCTCGCGGCAGCGTATTACTCGGAGGCGGGAGAAGCTCTGGCTAATCTTTTGGTTGATTCGTATGGCGATGAGGGTGTTCCACGCCCGGGTATGGATGATGTCATCCCGCTACTCCTGAAATGGGGGAACGCCAAGATCCTGGGTGAGGTGCAGATCACCAAACTCGATCTAGCGGGTGGACCCGCTGTGCGCGTGCAAGCGATGGCCCAGGTGAAGCGCATGTTCGGCTTCGGTCGAAAGATCGCCGAATTCATCAAGTACGCCGTCTTCCCACCTGATATGCAGAGCCTCATCATCGTCACAGTGACCTGGGAGAAGATCGCTCTCACCGAACAAATCACAGAGCTGGCCGACGAAGCGGTTCGGACCTTGCGGATCACTCCGCTCGGACCCGGTGGAGGTAAGGAATGAAGACTGCCGGCCAGTTCAACTCTCCGCCCAAGGACTATCACCTTGTCGTCCCTGACGGTTGGTTTCGGCTGCTGCTCGAACCGGACCAGCGTGATCGGAGCATTGTCGCCCTCGCCAACTTGACGTTTAGTGGCAGGGACGACGTCCCTCATTTGAAGAGAGAGTTCATGCACGACCTTCAGCGCAGAGCGAAGGGCGCGTACAGAGTTGGTGGCACCGAGCTCTACCTCTCCACAATGACTGTCGGTCCCTTGCCCCTTGCGTCCTCGCTTCTGATCAGTGTTCCCTCGCAAGACGAGTGGCCGCAGGTCTCCGACGTGGAGGAGTTGGCGGAACACATGGCCGACAAGGTGCTCGGAGACGACCATGAAGTAGGTGTCGCGGAGCTGGCGGCCGCGGGTAAGGCTGTGCGACAGCGTAAACGCGAGGCGCCGGACTCTGCGGCGCAGTTGGGGAACACTCTTCCGACCACGACGCTCACCTACTACGTGCCGATTCCGGCCACCACACGTTGGCTGATGCTGACCTTCTCCACCCCCGTCGACCCGCTCGCCGACCGGATGGTCGAGTTGTTCGACACCGTCGCAGGCACGTTGTATTGGGAGTGATGAGACAGGTGGACGGTCTGCCCGGAAAGCGTGGAGGGGCCGGATTCGCGACGATTTCCGTGGTCGTAGTGGGCGTCATGGCCGCTGCCGCTGTGGTCCTGCTGGCGCTGGGTACCTGGAAGTGGCTCGTCCGTACGACAGCTCCGATGATCCTTGACGGGCCCGCCGGGCCTTGGGTCGTTGGCTGCGCTCTTGGCCTGGTCACCGCCATCGGTGGTATCGGTGGCCTGCACTTCGCAGCCGGTCCTCCCGGTGGGGCAGTGGTGCGGAAGGCCGTCCAGGGGGTGGGCACCGCGGCCTGCGCGATTGCGGTGCTCGGGCCGCTCATGTACTTGCTTGCGGCGCTTCCGGGCAGGAATTGCTCTTCCACTCGCGACGGGTGCGCCTACATTCCCGGCACGGGGAGTGCGCTCGTCGCTTATGCGGTCAGCGCCGGTGTCCTCGGGTGGGTCCTTCACCGCAGGCGTGTCGGCCGGTTGGAGTCGCGGCGGGCCGAAGAACGCGAGCGTCTGCGGAAGTTGCGTAAGCGGGGCAAGGGCAGGAGCCGGGCAGCGGGTGGCCGTCGCCCTTGATCCGAGGAATGTCGGCTCATCAGGCGGACAGGGTCGACCGGCGGCCGGACGACGCCCTGACGTCGGCAGTGTGGTCCTTCGGGCTGGAACGTGCCCTGCGCTGAAGCCGTTCACCGGGAGCGGGCGGGATGGGCGGTCCGGCCAGGATGGGCCGCCCACCCGGCGGGATGTCAGCGGTTGACTGCCTGGATCTCCTGGACGGTGACGGCCTGGTCGCTGCCGAAGGTGGCGTCGGGCAGGTCACCGCCCGCGCCGCCGGTGCCGGTCCAGGTGATGTCCCAGGTGATGGTGGCCCGAAGGCTGAAAGTGCCGTTGCCGGACGAGCGGAGGTACTTGACTCCGCAGGGCGGCGTCCGGTCGCCGTTGCCCTTCGTGTATTGCTCGCCGATCGAGCCGTCGTCGTTGATGGCGCACTCGGCCGAGGCCGGGTAGGTCTCGGCGTCCGCCGTGCCTGGTTCGAGCTTGAGGGACACGGGTTTGGCGGTGGTGGTGGCCTGGATGTTCACCCCGGCCGCATTGAGAGCGGCGGTCACGGAGACCTCTTTGAACTTGGCGCCGTCCAGCCAGGCCCAGGTGGGGAGGTTGACCTTGGTGGTGTTCGCCGGCGCGAGAGAGACCTTGGTGGTCGGCAGCTGGACCTGGTTGTAGGCGAGTTCGGCAAGGATTTGCGGCGTCACCGCGTTTTTGACGGCTGGAGTGTCGCCGTTCTTCACCCAGAAGGGCAGTTCGTTGCAGTTCCAGGCGGCCTCCTCGTCGAGGCGGCTGTTGTCCTGGACCGGCAGCCACCAACTGCCCTCGCCCTTCTTGTCGAGGTTGTATTCCTTGTACTTGCCGTCCTTGTAGCTGTCCCGGTACTGCGCTTGCGCGGCCCTGGCGTAGTTGGGCTGTCGGGGGTCGTTGGTGACCGTGTCGTACGCCTTCTCCATGCGAGAGGCGAAGTCCTCAGCCGTCATCGGCTCGTACCAGCAGGCCGGAGGGGTCCAGTTGCCGACGGGAGTGGCTGCTTTGGACGAACCGCCACTTCCCCTGACCGAGCCAGAGAACGTGATCTTGGAGGCAAGGGTGCCGTCCGACTGGCTGTTGCTGGTCTCGTAATTTCCCTGCGACGCCTCGCCATGGCCTTTACCCGCCAGTGCAGGGCTCGGGAGCAGGGCGAGTACGGTCGCGCCGCCGACTACCGTGACATATATGGCGCACTTTCTCACGGCGTGCACTTTTCATCGCCCCTTACGGAAATCAGCTTGCTGGTCTGCCAGATCCCGTCCCGATTCTTGTCCAGTCGAGTGTTGTAGAGAACGTAGGAATCCTTCGTCACTGCGGACTTCTCGACCTTGCCAGTCTTGCGATTCTTGTCGAACGCCTTACCCTCGTCGGAGCAGTAGATGAGTCCGACTGCGGACTTGCTGTACTTCGACAGCTGGGGGTTGTAGTAACGCGTCGTGCCGGTGACCGTGTAGTCGTCGTCCGTGTAGCCCTTGATCCACTTCGCGGCGCCGAGAAGAGCATCTCCCGTGTAGTAGAACGGGATCGCCTTCGAATTGAGATCGTCGCCGGTGATAGCGGCGTCCGTCGCGTCGATGCGCCGCTTCGCGTCGGCCAGCGCTGCTGCCTCTGCCGGATCGTTCGAGGTCCAGCCCTCGTAGATGTTGTGCACGTCGGAAGGCAACGTCACCTTCGGGCGGGTGGTGTCGTCAGCTGATGAGCTGGGAGAAACGGACGGCGTCGCGCTGGCGCTGTCGGACCCCGCGATCTTGTCGTTGGTCTTGGAGCTGTCGTCCTCGCTCCCGCAAGCCGTCAGCAGCAGGGCCGCGGTCGCGGCGAGCGCGGCGGCAGCGGGCAAAGTACGGCGCTTCACAGTGGACTCCCCGTGAGACTGAAGTTCGTCGAGAACGCAAACGCTATCGGTGGGGTTCCTGATCTCGCCAGGGTGAACACCCTTGTGGAATTGGGCAATTGCGGATGGGTCGGACTTCTGGGGAGGTGGGGTGAGTCTCGATCGTGCTCGGACAAGCAGGTCAGGGCGATGCCTGCGGGCAGGTGGCGGACAGATTCGGGTGCGGAGCCCTGTTCCGCCGTTGCCAGGGATTTCGATTCGCTATCGATCTGTTCGGTGCCTTGCGTGCGGACATGGGGGCCCGAGGGTGAGGCTGGGGGCATGCCGGGGTCAAGTCGCCCGGGTCTTGGCGGACTTGGCCGTGGGATGCCGTTGAGGCCGGTGTGCCGACGGCCTGTAGGGCGTTCGCGATCTTGGAGAACCGCCCGTCGTTAGGGTGATCAGCATGGAGAACGAAGCGGCGCGAGGGTCATTGACGTGGCGTGTCCCGGGTGCGGTGGTACGGAGATACGGCCGTCGAGCAGGCGCGCACCGGTGAAGGCGCGGTGCGTGATGGCCTCTTCGGTGGCCTCGAACCGGGCCCGAACAAGTTCGGCGACGGGTGGCTGCACTTCGCGGAAGGCATGGCGCTGACAGTCGTCGGGGTCGGCCTTGCCTACATGGGCGTTCAGCAGGGCAAGCCGCTGTATCTGGTCGGGGGCGTGCTGCTCGCCCTGGTCTGCTTCTTCGGGACCTTCTCGGTCGTACGCGATGACGCACGTGAGAAGGCTGCCGCCGAGGCGGGGGCGCCACGCGCGCTGCGGCTGTGGCGGCCGGCCCGGTACCGCTACGGCTGCGCTTCCGTGTTCTGCCCGGAAGGCGAGCCGTGGCAAGGGGTGCTCACGCCCGAGCAGTTCAAGGAACTCGTGTGGACCGAGGCCGGTTACGCGGACCAACTCCCCGTGGGAGACAAGGTGAGCGGGGCCGAGGTCCCCACGGACGTGCTGCTGGGGCGGTCTTAGGCGGTACCCGCAGTCGTGGTCCGACTCTGGGAGCGGGTTGTCGCGGGCTAGGGGCTATGTGTGCGTCGGCAAAAGGCACGTGCGCGCCGGGCCGTTCCACGTGATCCGCGTGCTGCGCAGGGGTGACTCGACGGGCGGTGGTCGGTCACCTGGCGTGGGGAAGAAATAGGCACCAACGGGCTTATATCGTGGGCCAGTTGGTCGGATCTCGACAGAACGTCAACTGGAACCTTCACGAGCCTCCTGGGTAGCTTTGGTTCGCTGGAGTTACCCCCCACCTTGTCAGGAGTCCAGAGTGAATCGCCCCGCCCGGCTCGGCGTAGCCGCGCTCACCGCATCGGCGGCCCTGCTGCTCACCGCGTGTGGTTCCGGAGGCGGCGGAGACTCGTCCGCCGACAAGATCGAGGGCGCCGGTACGGGCGCGACGACATCGGCGTCGCCGTCGGCCTCCGCTTCGGCGGACGGCATCGACCGGCCGGAGATCAAGCTTCCCGGTGACATGAAACTGGTCGTCGAAGACCGGCAGACCGGTGACGCGGTGAAGGACGCTATCCTCGCGGACAACGAGCGGGCTGTCAGCACCGTGTGGCAGGCCATGGCCCACAGCGACCTGAAGAAATCCGGCATCGGTTTCTACTACACGGACACGGCATTGGCGGGTGTCTACGAGTACGCCAAGGGAAACATCGACAGAAAGACCAGCTGGGCTGGGGCCCTGCGTTATTACGATCGCAAGGTGTCCATTTTCGACAAGACGTCGGGCGCTCTGACGTATTGCGTGGACGAGAGTAAGGCGGACGTCAAGGATCTCAAAACCGGCAAGATGGAAGGCACCAAGACAACATCCGACAGTTACGTCTACTACAACACCGGTGTCAAGAAGAACAAGAACGGCGTCTGGCAGATCTGGAGCCTCAACGAGGACCGGGGTGCCCAAAGGTGCCAGCCGTGACGCGGTGTTTCACCACGGTGACTCTCACCGTCACGATGTCGATCCTGGGGACCCACACTGCGTTGGCCGGAGACCTGGGTGGCACAGGAGCCCAGACCTCGGAGTCGTCCGCCAGTTCGTCGCAGCAGTTGCTGGAATCGCGTGTCAGCTTCACGGTGAAGGGTGCATCCCATTCGGACGGCGGCGGCACGGTCACGTCCACCTCTGTGGACTGGCAACCTCCGGCCTGTTGGTACGAACCGTACTGGGAGGCCAAAAACTTCAAGACGTACAAGGAAGCCCTGTGGGACATGTACCTGGCGGTAGGTGGTGAGCCTTCGGGTATCGCGGATGCCAAGGAGTATTACAAAGAGGGGCATCCGTACAAGGATTTCAACGTCGCCAAGAACGACGACGGAAGGTGGTGGGTGGCCGTCGAGAACCCTGAGATGGAAAACGATCCCGCATCCCATACCTGTAAGCGTCCTCCTTTCTGGGTCAACAAGGGCGAAGCCCCGAAGGTCCCCCAGGCCATCGACACCGAGACCCTCGCCGGGCTCGCCTATCAGCGGACCTCTGTTCCCGGCACCGAGATCTCCACGGCCCCGGCGGGCAAGTCGACGGTGAATCTGCCGACGTGGATCTGGTTGGACAAGGCCACCTTCAAGACGGTGTCCGTCACCGCGAGTCTCCCCGGTACCGGTCTGTGGGCGACCACGACCGCGAAGCCGGTCAGCCTGCACATCGACCCCGGCACGGGTGACGCCGAGACCCTTCCCGCATCCGGCGAGTGCACGATCAACGGCGACGGGTCGATCGGTGAGCCCTACGCCAAGGGCAAGGGGAACGGCACCCCGCCGTGCGGCGTGACATATCTGAGGGCGTCCGGAGACCGGCCGTACCCGCTCAAGGCGACTCTGACCTGGCAGATCACCTGGAAGGGCGCGGGCGGCACGGGCGGAGATCTGCCGAACGGCACCTTCGCGACGACCACCGACGTGCCGGTACGGGAGATCCAGTCCGTCAACCGGTGACCCGGTGAGAGACGGCGCCACGACCGACGTCGGCCGAACCCTTGCCGTCGGCAGGGGCCCGGCCCTCTCTGTGCCCTCTGCCCTTCAGGCCTCCGCGCCGATCCGGAGGCTTCTGGCGAAGTCGTCGATGGCGTCGAAGGACGCTTCAAGGAGGGCGGGGTCGTCGTAGTGGCCCTTGAGGACCAGGTCGACGTCGTGGGCGGCGTCGTTCCAGGCATAGGCGACGGAGAGCATCACGCCACCGTCCGGGCCGGGCCAACTGCGCAGGCAGCGCAGGCCCTCGCCGAGGTGGGGCGAGGTGAACGGCGTGGTCTCGACGCGCTCGCTCGCGAGGGCGGTCGTCGGGTCGGGTTCGGCCAGCATGCTCAGGTGCAGCGCGCTGTGTTCCTCGTCGCAGGCGAACTGCTTGGTGAAGAACACCAGAGGCGCGGCCTGCGGGGGCATCGGGCCGAACAGGAACGCCTGGTCGGCCTCGACACGGTGGCGGAGCATCGCGGCGGAGGCCGTCAGGAACTTCCTCAGCCGCCGCCTCTCCCGCCAGGTGAGCTTGCGTCGGTGGAGCATGGCGACGGCGTCGAGTTGCAGGTCCAGCCACTGCTCGAACTCGGACGTGGTGCCGCCCAACGGCATGGGGAACCACTGAGCGGGGTCGGAGTCCGTCTCGACGATCATCATGCGTAGCTCCATCGGAAGGTCGTCATCACGGCGTCGAAGAGCTCGACGAGCGTCTCGGCGAACTCGGACTCGGCCCGGGCGATGACCGAGATCGACACCATGTGGCGGACCTCGGCGCGGATCTCCTCCGGATCACCGGGTACCGGGTCGGACTCGCTCAGCGGCTGCCAGTCGGTCGGGCGGCGCCTGGACGTTGCTGTCACGTGGCCGGTTTCTTCTTCTCGCGCTTGCTCAGCTGGTCGTCGAGATCCTTGAACGCGGTCCTGGTCCCGGAGACGAGCTTGCCGACCGAGTCGATGCTCTCGACGAGCTTCGTGCGGTAGTCGTCCCAGTTGTCGACGAAGTCGGCCATGGCGTCCGAGATCTTCGAAGATCCCCAGTGCTGACGCATGTCGTCGCGGCGGTTCTCGATGTCCTCGAAGGTGTTCTTGAGTTTGCCGAGCGTGCGCTCGCAGTCGCTGAGAAAGTCGTAGTCGACGGTCAGGTCGGCTTTGGTCACGGCCCTCGGTGTCCTCGATGTCTTCGAAGGAGCGCCGGAGTTGACGGTGACGTCGGATGGAATGCGGCCGCACTGGACAAGGGCGCTCCAGGAAAAGCCCCTGCAACGCAAAGACTTGGTCAAGGATGCCGATGGTAGTGCACGGCTTCGCTCTTCGTCAGAGTGAACCTCCTTGTGGGCAAGGGGAGTTCGGGGCAGGCGGACGCAGCCCTGTCGGGCGGCGGTGCCTGTCTCGGCGTTACAGATCCCCCGGCAGTGCCCGCCCCGCCTCTCCCGAAGGGCCCATGAGGATCGAGTGGGTTTCGTGGGTGTCCGGGGCCGCCTTGGACGGGGTCCGGACCTCGGCCAGGAGGACTCCGCTGGGGAGGCGGGTGAGGGTCGGGGGGCCGGCATTCGGGGGGAGGGAGGCGAGGAAGCGCTTCAGGCGGGAGCGTTGGCCGGGGGAGAGGTCGGACTCGGGGACCGCGGTGGCGGAACCGGACAGGAGCTGGGCGAGGCGTGCCGCGCTGTCGGGGTTGCCGGTGAACAGGCGGACCCAGGACTCGTCCGCGAACGTCAGCCGGACATCCGCCTCGATCTCGCTGTACGGCATCTGCCGTGCCCCGGCGAGGGCGTCGCGCGGGTACGCGGCGAGGACGTCGGCCTTCTGGAGGGTGCCGTGCCGGGTGCCCAGGAACAGCAGGCGGCGACTGGTGAGGACCAGGTCGGTGGTGTAGCCGTCGGGGCGGCGGGCGGGGTCCAGCTGCCAGGGCACGGTCCGGGCCAGCGCGTCCGGCGCCGCCCACAGGACGGGGAAGTCCATGACCTCGTTCTCGGGTTCCTCCGGGTTGCCCCGGACGGGGACGCTGCCGAAAGGCGAGCCGAGGGCGCCGCCGATGTTCGCGATGATGTTCGCGATCAACGGAATCCCGACCACGAACGCGCGGCCGGTACGGCGGGCCACCCGGTCACCGGTGCTGTTCAGGAAGTGCACCGGGCCCGCGGGCCAGCCGGGCAGCTCGTCCTGGATGTCGTTGCGCTCGGGGTCACGGAACCAGCGTGATCCCGCGACGGCGGGCGAGATCCCGGTGGCGAACGTGGCCGTGGTGCGGATCAGCAGATTCTCGTCGGTGTCGGGGTACCAGTCCATCGGCAGATCATTGCTCCACTGGGGATTGCGAAGTGGCGGGGGACGGGAAATCCACCGAGCCGACGATTCCCGCCATGGCGTGCGAGAACTCCTCCCACTGTTCCACGGAGGCGGTGTCCAGGGTGAACACGGCGGTGTACGGGCCCGTCGCGAACGGCACGTGCACCTGGACCTGGTTCATGACGAGTTCCTCGTCCCGGCCGGACGCCGTGTACCTGCTGTCCATGAGCAGCCGCGTGGCGGTGACTCCGCAGACCGCCGGGCCGCACGGCAGGTCCAGCCAGGTCACCTCGCACAACGGGTTCCGCAGCAGCAGCGCCTGCACGCCCCGGGCGACGACCTCCTGGTCGTTCTCGTCGGACTCGACGACCGCCACCGTCAGCGAACAGTGCGCCACGCCTCCGTCGTCGAGGCTGTAGAGCCCGATGCCGAAGAAGCCGACGCCGTTCGCGAGCATCTCGTCGGCCATGGCGCTGTACAGCGACCCCATGGCGTCCCAGAGGGGCACCTCACCGTTCGGGTAGATGTCCCGCACGAGCCGGTGCGCGGCCGTCGAGCGCTCGTCGGCGGAGAGGGAGACCTCGATCGCGTGCATGCCGTGCGGCAGCCGGAAGGCCATCGGGGGCAGGATCGCGCCCTCGATGGTCAGGCCCCGCAGCGTCTCGGTGCCGTCCGTCAACGTCCTCAGCCCCCGAAGTCGTTGTGGGCGATGGTGTAGCCCTTGAACACGTCGAGCCCGCCCTTGATCGTGGCGTCGATCGTGCGGCCCACCGTGCTCATCGGGGCGACGAGTTCGGCGCTCTTGACGAACGGCAGCTTGCTCGCGAGGTTCAGCCCCTGGGTGCCGAGCAACTGTCCCTTGCGGACGTTCTGCAATCCGCTCTCGACCGCGAGGGTCAAACGACTGCCGCCTTCGCCCAGTTTCACCATCGGGGCGGCCTTGAGCGGGCCGAAGAGCAGGAACGTCTTGCTGATGCTCGTCACCCCCCGATAGCCCTCGCCCAGTTCGGCGGCGCGGCCGACGGCGCTGGCGCCCTTGACCAGTTCGGCGCCGCCGGTCAGGCCCTTGACGCCGGGCAGGACGCCGAGCGCGTCGAACCCGATCTCGGTCCAGCTGACGTCGGCGCCCGCGGCCTTCGCGACCAGGTGCGTCAGGAGCGCCGCGCCGCTCGCGACCATCGCCGCGGCGGCGAAGATGGCGCCGAGGGGTTCGAAGGGCGCGGTGATGATGGCCAGCAGGCCCAGGACGCCGCTGGCCAGGCTGAGCATGTCGCCGATGGTCTTGAAGACGTCCGCGTGGTCCTTGATCCAGTCGCCGGTGGCGTCCCAGGCGTTCTCGATGCCCTTGCCGAGTCTGTCCCAGAAGCCGGGCTCGTCGGGGGCGATGTCGGCGGCTTTGTCGAGTTCCTTGCTGATCAGGCGGGCGGCCCGGCGGTATTCGTCCTCCAGGTCGTGCACTTTCTGGATGACGCCGTCGACGGCGCTGGAGGCTTTGGCGAGATCGTCGCTGCCTTTGCCGTCGGCCTTGTTCTCGGCGTCGGAGCGGGCATCGAGTTTCTCCCCCGCGCTTTTCTCCAGGCGGTCGGCCCGGCCCTGGAAGCCGTGGAGATCGTCGGCCCAGCGGTGCAGGGCGCGGGAGGCCTTGTCGAAGGAATCGTGGCTTGTCCGGACGAGGGGAGTGACGTCCTTGCCTATGTACTCCGTGAAGGCGAGTGCGGTCTTGCCTTTCCAGGCCCCGCATTCGATGCGCTGCAACTCCTTTAGGGCGGTGCCCAGTTCACCGGCCAGTCTGCCGAGTTGCTTGGCGAGGTCGCGGGTGTCGTCGACGCTGCCCGGGGTGGGGTCCCAGCCGATGTGCGGGAAGGACGGGCGCTGACCGGCCACGTCACTTGCCCTTCCGCTGCGGGGCCTTGAGGGACTCCGCGAGGTCCAGGTCGAGCTTGCTGAAGCTGTCCCCGATCTTGTTGATCATCTTGACGGCGCCATGGGTGTGCTTGCCGAGCTGTTTGATCCCGTACTGCCAGTCGTCGGCGAAATCCTGCACGTTATCGACGAGTTTGCTCTCTCCGACCACCGAGGAATCGGTGGAACGCAGCGTGCGGCGTGTGGTCTCCATGCGGTCGCTGATGCTGGAGAAGGTCTTCTTCAGGTCCTGGAAGATCGTGTCTTCGAGGCGTAGGTCTGGCATGGCGTTTCCCCCGCGATACAGACGTCCGGCAAGGGCGCCGACGCTAGCGCCGGGTGGCTGGTTCTCGCCAGATCGAATTCCCTTGCAAAGAGGGTGATATCGGGAATTCTGGTGTCGGATCGGCGCCTATCGTTTACTTCGGCAAGAGACTCCTGACCCTCCCTTTGCCTTGCCGAGCGGACGTGTCACGTTCCACCTGTGAACCCCCCTTCACGAAGTTCACGGACTCATATCGGCGTCCCGGGAGCCATGGATCGGCCGGTGGGGCTCGTGGGACGATCCCGGGGCACGTCGATCGTCCAGCTCTGGGGGAAGCACGTCATGTCGATCACGCGACGGAGGGTGGCCGCGGCCTGCCTTCTCGGCTCACTGGTCCTCACCGTGACCGGTTGCAGCAGCGACTCGGGCAACGGCTCCGACCGCGACGAGATCCAGGGCGCGGGCGGCGAGGCGTCGGCGTCGGTGTCGCCGTCGGCCGCCGCGTCGGCGGAGAAGAACGCGCCGAGCTTCGACCTCCCGAAGGACATCACCGTCACCGTCGACCGGAAAGCGACGGGCGACGCGACCAAGGACGCGGTACTGCGGGACGTGGCGTACGCGGCGCGGGCGCGGGTCGAGGCGTTCGGCAAGGGGACCGGGCAGACCGCCAACCTGAACCGGTACCTCGCGGGCAACGCCCGGGTCTACTGGGTCAACCGGGTCTCGGAGTTCACGAAGGACGGGCTGACGGTGTCCGGCCATTACCGGTACTACGGCTTCGAGGTCACGGACACCTCCAGCGGCGGGGTCGCGGCGCACTACTGCGAGGACCAGAGCAAGGCCTACAACAAGGTCGTCAAGACCGACAAGGTGCAGCGCACCCAGCCGAGCGACAAGGACTTCGTCCTGTACAAGGTGCTGGCCGCGAAGGACTCCGCCGGTGACTGGCAAGTCACGCAGCAGAGTTGGGAGAAGGGGGACGCGACATGCGTGCAGGAACAGAGCTGAGCATTCTCCGTCCGGTGGTGCGGACGGCGACGACCATCGGCCTCGTCATGGCGCTGGGAGCGGGTTTCCCGGCGTACGCGGGGGAGACCACCGGCGGCGACACAGGGGCCACCCAACCCGACTCGCCCGCCACCGGCTCCGGTGGAGACTCCGGCGCCGGAACCATCGGCGCCCACATCCGCATCAGCCAGAGCGCCGTCGGCTCCCAGCGCCCCACCGCCAACGCGACGTCGTCCAACGCGAGTTGGAAGCCTCCCGTGTGCTGGTACGAGCCGATGTACACGGCGAAGGAGTACGAGGAGTTCATCAAGTCCGCGTACAACGGCGCCGGTGAACCCGCCGCGAGTTACGCGAAGAAGCGGGAGAAGGAGAAGTTCCACAACGGCGACAAGGGCCTGTGGTGGCAGGTGAAATTCCGGGACGACGACTACAGCACCGCCTGCCCCGTCACCACCGACAACTGGGAGATCTGGGTCCCGCCCGCCGACCCGAGCCCCGACCCGCACCAGCTCACCCCCGAGACGCTCTCCCAACTCGCCTACAACGCCACCAAGTTGCCGACCCCGCCGGTCGTGCTGAGCCCCGGCGCGAACCGGCTCGTCGTCAACCTCGGGACGCGGGTGAAGCTCGACGGCGACTTCGACCGGGTCTGGACGACCGCCAGCCTGGACTACAAGGGCGTCCGGCTCGCCGCCACCACCGTCGCGACCCCGGTGGCGCTGAAGGTCGACGCCGGTACCGCGGACGCCGACCCGCAGTCGTGCACGTACGACCTGGTCAAGGGCGGCAAGGGGTACACCGTCGACAGCGCGGGCGCCGACTGCGACATCACGTACCGCAGGTCGTCCGGCGGCGGCACGTACCCGTTCAAGGCGTCGATCACCTGGAAGGTGACCTGGACCGACTCCGCCGATCCCGACGGGCCCGCCCGGCAGCCGGCGTTGCCGGACGGGCTGTCGACGACTCGGCAGGACGTCACCGTCAAGGAGATCCAGGCCGTCAACCGGTAACGACGGGGCCGGAGTTCGTCCCTCGCCGGGTGAACGGCGTGAGCGAATCGTGCAGCCTTCATGAACGCAGAGGGAGGGGTGGGGCGGCGGAAAGGGTAGCGCGGGCCTGCGATGAATTCGCTTCCGCACAGATGGCGGGCCTCTTCGGAGTCCCGTCGCAACCCGTCGCCTCAGCGCGAGAGTTGCAGATGAATAACGGTCCGGCTTTCGTGGAACGGAGGCTGGGGCACGCCTTGAGGGGCTTATGTGTGGCTGATACGGTGCGATGGCTTGACACTCACCCCACCGGTGGTCAATCGCCCAGGTCGGGCGGTGGGTCCGGACTCGTCCGGGACTTCCCCGCCGACCAGCGCCTCCGCGTCGTTCAGGAGATCCGGACTCGTCCGGAACCTCCGCACGCGAGGCGGCACCGGGTGAAGTGTCCTGATTCGCAGGGAATTTACAAAGCAAGCTTGGGCGTACGGGGAGCGGTTGCGTGAAGATCCAAGAGCGTACGGGGGCGGGCGCGGGACGTACCGGCGCTCCGGCTCAGCCGTCGGTCGGTGACCGGCTTCCCACTCCGCCTCGCGAGCGCAAACCCGCGCTCGCCGCCCTCGCGGTCCTCCTCATACTCGTCGGCGCCCTCGGTGCGACGATGCTCGTCCTCCAGGCCGGTGACCGCATCGAGGTCATCAAGGTGACGGAAAAGATCCCGGCGGGCGGCTCGATCACCGACAGCAACACCACCTCCGTCCTCGTCGCCGACGACAGTGGCGTCAACTACATCAAGTGGTCGCAGAAGGCCGCGTTGAAGAAGCTGAAGGCTGTCAGCGCCATCCCCGCCGGCGTCATCCCCGTCGGTGAAATGTTCGGCACCGACGCCGGTGTCGCCGAGGGCAAGGCCACCGTCGGGCTCTCGCTGAAGGCCGGGCAGTATCCGACCGGGCTGGCGGCCGGGGACATCGTCGCGGCCTACCGCGTCGGCACCAACGGCAGCTCCAACTCCTCGTCCAGCAGCACCGGTTCGGCCACCGGAAGCAGCAGCAACCTCATCGTGGACAACGCCCGGGTCAGCTTCGTGCAGGCCCAGGCGAAGAGCGGTGACGTCATCGCCAGCACCAACCTGCCGGTCACCGTGGTCGTCGACGCCGATCAGGCCGCGGCCCTCGCGCAGGCCGCCTCCAACAACGAAGTGGCTCTCGTCCGCGTCTCCGGCAACTAGAAGGCGGCACCGCTCACCATGGCCCTCATCGCCCTCGCCGCCGACAAGGGTTCCCCCGGCGTCACCACCGCGGCCGTCGCCCTCGCGGCGGTCTGGCCGCGCCGTGTCCTGCTGGCCGAGACCGACCCGGCAGGCGGGGACCTCGTCTACCGCAGCGCCGCCGCGCACGGTGGACCCCTGAACCCCAACACCGGCATGCTCTCCATCGCCGCCACCGCGCGCCGCGGCCTGGTGCCCGACCAACTCTGGGACCACGTACAGCCGTTGAGCGGTGGTCTCGAAGTCATCGTCGGCCTCGGGATCGCCGAGCACGCGGCCGGACTCGCCGGACTCTGGCCGACCCTCGGGCACTCCTTCGCCGCGCTCGCCGACTCCCCGAACGCGCCCGCCGACGTCATCGCCGACTGCGGCCGGATCAGCGGCGACACCCCCGCCCTCGAACTCTTCCCGCACGCCGCCCTGGTGCTGCTCGTCTCGCGCACCGAACCCGAGGCCATCGCCCGGGTCCGGGACCGGGCCGCCGCCCTCGCCGCCAAGCTGCACGGCGGCCCGCGCGGCGCCGGGAACCTCGGCCTGCCGATGATCGGCGTCATCCTGGTCGCCGACACCGGCGAGGCCGCCAAGATCTCCGGGCAGGTGGGCGACATGCTCGTGCACGCCCAGACCGGCGCCCGCGTCCTCGGCACGCTCGCCGACGACCCCACCGGCGCCGACCAGTTGGCCGGCCGCAAGCGCGGGCGGCTCGACAAGTCGTTGCTCATCCGCTCCGCCCGCAAGGTCACCGCCGACCTCTACCAGCAGTACGGCGCCGCCTGGTCCGTGCCCACCCAGCCGCCCCACGCGGGGGCCGGCCGATGACGGCTGTCGACCACCAACTGGTCAAGAGATTCAGGCAAGACGCGGGTGACCGCATCGCCGAGCAGCGCCGCCTCGACCAGACCGGCGGCGTCACGCCGATGTCCAACGAGGACGAACGGCAGTACGCCCGCGCGGTGATCGCGCAGATCCTGGAGGACCACGCCCGCGCGGAGATCAACGCCGGGCGCACCCCGCTGGACGCCGAGACGGAGGAGCAGTACGCGGCGGCCGTGCACGCGGCCCTGTTCGGCGTCGGCCGGCTCCAGCCGCTGCTCGACAACCCCGACGTCGAGAACATCGACATCAACGGCTGCGACCAGGTCTTCGTCGGCTACTCCGACGGCCGTGAGGAGACCGGCGACCCGGTCGCCGAGACCGACGAGGAACTGATCGAGCTGATACAGGTGTTGGGCGCCTACTCGGGTCTGTCCTCGCGCCCCTTCGACACCGCCAACCCCCAGCTCGACCTGCGACTCCCGGACGGTTCCCGGCTCTCGGCCGTGATGGACGTGGCCCGCAGGCCCGCCCTCTCCATCCGCCGCGCCCGGATGGGCAAGGTCTTCATCTCCGACCTCGTCGGCAACGGCACCCTGAGCCCCGAGGTCGCGCACTTCCTCGCCTGCGCGGTCCGCGCCCGCAAGAACATCATGATCGCCGGCGCCACCAACGCCGGTAAGACGACGCTCCTTCGGGCCCTCGCCAACGAGATCCCGCCGCACGAACGGCTCATCACCGTGGAACGCGCACTGGAGTTGGGCCTCGACACCTTCACCGACCTCCACTCGAACGTCGTCGCGTTCGAGGAGCGGCTGCCCAACTCCGAGGGCCAGGGCATGATTTCGCTCGCGGAACTGGTCCGCCGTTCGCTCCGTATGAACCCTTCCCGGGTCATCGTCGGCGAGGTGCTCGGCGACGAGATCGTCACCATGCTCAACGCGATGTCGCAGGGCAACGACGGCTCGCTCTCCACGATCCACGCCAACAGCTCCAGCGAGGTCTTCAACCGCATCTCCACCTACGCGTTGCAGGCCAACGAGCGGCTGCCGATCGAGGCCAGCCAGATGCTCATCGCGGGCGCCGTCAACTTCGTCGTCTTCATCACGCGACGCAACAACTTCCAGACCGGCGGGCGACTTCAGCGCATGGTGACCTCCGTGCGCGAGGTCAACGGCGTGGACGGCCGGGTGCTGTCCAGCGAGGTCTTCGCCGAGGCCCCGGACGGCCGGATCGTCCCGCACGCGCCGTTGTCCTGCCTGGACGACCTGATCGCCCAGGGCTACCGGCCCACGGGAACGTGGGGGTGAACATGATGCCTGTCGCACTCGGCCAACTCGGTTCCATGGGCGGTCTCTTCTCGACGACCGTCCTGTACGCGCTCGGCTGCGGCGTCGCCGTCGGCGGCGGACTCGCGCTGCTCATGGTCGCCGTCCGCGGGCTGCCGGTGAAGCCCGAGCACGAGAAGCAGAAGGCCGCCGAACGGGCCGCCGAACTCATCCGGTTCGCCGGACAGCGCGGCTCGCTCGCGGCCATCGCCGGCATCGTCGTGCTGCTGCTGACCCGTTGGGCGGTGGCCGGTATCGCCGCCGGTGTCCTCGTCTTCTTCTGGGACCGCCTGTTCGGCGGCGCCGGTGAGGAACGCGCGGGCATGCGCCGCGTCGAGGCCCTCGCCTCCTGGACGGAATCGCTGCGCGACACCATCGCCGGCGCGGTCGGCCTGGAACAGGCCATCCCCGCCTCCGCGCGCGCCGCCGCCCCCGTCCTGCGGCCCCATCTCGACGCCCTCGTCGACCGGTTGAGGTCCCGCACCCCGCTGCCCGAGGCGCTCCAGCACCTCGCCGACGAGATCGACGACGCGTCCGCCGACATCATCGTCGCCGCGCTCATCCTCAACGCCCGGCTGCGCGGCCCCGGTCTGCGCCAGGTCCTCGGCGCGCTCGCCAAGTCCGCGCGCGAGGAGGTCGACATGCGCCAGCGCGTGATGGCCCAACGGTCCTCCACGCGCCGCTCGGTGCAGATCGTCGTCGGCGTCTCGATCGCGTTCGTGCTCGGCCTCTCCATCTTCAACCGGGACTTCGTGGCGCCGTACTCCACGCCCACCGGGCAGCTCGTCCTGGCCTGCGTGTGCGGGCTGTTCGCGCTCGGCTTCTGGTGGCTGCGCAAGCTCTCCACCATCGAGACGCCCGAACGTTTCCTGGTCCGCGACGACTCCAACGTCCAGCTGGTCCGCCCCCGCACCACCCCCGCCCCGCAGGCCCACCCCGGCCAGCCCGCCCCGCAGGCCCACCCCGGCCGGCAGGGCTACCCGGGCCAGCCCGTCCACCCCGGTCAGCCCGGTCAGCCCGGCCAGAGCCCGTTCCCGGAAGAGGGGGTACGACGATGAACCTGACGATGCCCGTCCTCGTCGGCGCGGTCCTGGGCCTCGGGATCTACGTCCTGGTCCGCGCCCTCATGCCGTCCAAGCGCAGCGCCGTCTCACAGGTCGCCCGCATCGACGCGATGCGCGCCCGCGGCGCCGCCTACGAATCGGCCAGAAAAACGGCGGAGCAGGGGAAGTTGGGTTCGGTGCGGGCCCAAGTCGGCCTGCGCGTATCGGAGTTCTACCTCCAGCAGGGCTGGGAGCAGCGCTCGCTGCGGGCCGACCTCGCTGTCCTGGACCGGAGTTGGGAGAACTTCCTCGCGACCAAGGTGCTCCTCGCGGTCGCCGGGCTGATCTTCGGGCCGTTCCTCTTCGCCGTCGTGTGGACCCTGAGCCTGGCCAGCGGCCCGGTCATCCCGGTCTGGCTGGCGCTCGCCTGCGCGGCCCTGTTCTTCTTCCTGCCCGACGCCGAGGTCCGCAGGGACGCCGCCGAGAAACGCCGTGACCTGCGGCGCGTGATCGGCGCCTATCTCGACCTGGTGTCCATGAGCCTGGCCGGCGGCCGGGGTCTGCCCGAGGCGCTGATGGCGGCGGCCGAGGTCTCCGACGGCTGGGCCACCCAGCGCATCCGCAACGCCCTCGCCGACGCCCGCATCACCGGCATCAGCCAGTGGCAGGCGCTCGGCCAACTCGGCGAGGAGATCGGCGTGGAGGAGCTGAAGGACCTCTCCGCCTCGCTCGCCCTGGTCGCCGACGACGGCGCCAAGGTCCGCGAATCCCTCGCCTCCCGCGCCGAGACCATGCGGCACCGCGAACTCGCCGAGATCGAGGGCAGCGCGGGCGAGAAGTCCCAGTCGATGCTTGTCGCCCAACTCCTGCTGTGCGCGGGCTTCTTGGTGTTCCTGATCTTCCCGGCGGCGATGCGGGTGTTCCAGGTGTCATGACGCGAGCAGCGGCATCCGGCGACCGTCGCCGGCCCACCGCCACCGGACCGGCGCCGTACCCGCGCGCCGACGACCAGCTTCTGAACCAGCGGACGCGAACCGCCGTCGAACAGTTTCTGAGAGGACAACTCACCATGAACCAGCGGAACTTCCACACCGGTGTCCCCGGCCTCGACTTCCTGGTCACCTTCTTCCAGGGCCGCGTGCAGCGCGTCCGCTCCGGCGAACTCGACCGCGGCGCCTCGGCCGTGGAGTGGGTCATCATCTCCGCGGTCGTCGTCGCCATCGTCGGCGTCGTCGCCGCGATCATCAACGCCGCGCTGAGCGACGGCGCCAACAAGGTCGGCGACTGCATCAAGGGCGCGAACGCGGGCAGCACCTGCTGATCGCCCTTCCGGGAACAAGGCCAACGGGGATGTCGGTGCGCGTACGTCGCTGGATACGCCGCCGGGTGGAGGCAGCCTCCGCCCGCGGTGACTCCGGCATGACCGCGATCGAGTTCGTGCTGCTCACGCCGGTGCTGTTCTTCATGATCTTCGCGACGGTGCAGTTCGCGCTGTACTTCTTCGCCGATCATGTCGCTCAGGCGGCGGCCCAGGCGGGCGCCCGCAAGGCCCGCGCCACCGCCCACGACCAGCCCGGCGCCTGGCGCGGCGAGGCCCGGGACGTCGTGGACAGCTACATCAGTCAACTGGGCCCGCAGTTGGTCCTCGCCCCGAATGTGACGATGCGTCAGCCGGACGCCAACACCGTGGGGGTGGAGATCACGGCCCGCATCCCGACCGTCTTCCCCGGCCTCGACCTCACGGTCCACGCGCAGTCCGAGGGCCCGGTGGAGCGATTCGTACGGGACGACGGGACCACCAACTGATGAGCCGTCACGCCGAGTTGGACGGCGTTCGCCCGCCCGTGCAGGCCTCCGACGACCGGGGCCTGTCCACCATCGAGGTGGTGATCCTCGCCCCGGTGATGATCCTGTTCATCCTCGTGCTGGTGGCGTTCGGGCAGTTGGTGGACGGCCGGGGCGCCCTCGACGGCGCCGCCCGCGACGCCGCCCGCGCCGGCTCCATCCAGAAGGACTACGCAACGGCCCTGTCGGAGGCCGAGTCGGCGGCGCAGGCCGATCTCACCGACGTCTGCTCGGGCCCGGTGAACGTCACCCAGACCAGCAGCGGCTTCGAACCCGGCACCATCTTCACGGTCGAGGTCAGCTGCCAGGTGCGCGGTCTTGCGATGCTCGGCCTGGACATCCCCACCACCCTGACATCGACCTTCAGTTCACCCCTGGACCCGTTCCGGAGGTCGGCATGAGGCTCAACGCCCTTGAAGCGGCGCGCACTTGGCTGTCGTCCCGCAAGTCCCTGATGGACGACCGGGGTTCGGGAGCGGGCGCGGTCATCATCTTCGCCCTGGTCTTCCTCTCCCTCTCGGCGTTCGTCATCGACGGCGGCATGTCCATCTCCAAGCGCGAACGCGCCGCCGACATCGCCGAACAGGCGGCCCGGTACGCGGCCCAGGACATCGACCTCGACGCCCTCTACGACGACGAGGGCGGCGCGGCCCCCATCAACTACGAGAACTGCGACGCCCGCGTCAAGACCTTCGCCGCCACCATGAACATGTCCGGCGCCGACATCGCCGCCACCCACTGCATCACGGCCACCGCCGACGAGGTCCGAGTAGAGGTCCAACTCACCTACTCCCCAGTCTTCACCGGCCTCTTCTACGGCGGAGCGGTAGTGGTCCACGGAGACGCAGCAGCCGAGAACGAGGTGGGGTAGGGGTGTTGGGGCGGAAGAAGAAGGAGCCGGTGCTTGAACCGGTGCCGTGGGAGCGGGCCGACTGGTTCGTGGTCACGGAGACGGTACGGCTGTCGACGTTCCGCCGGAAGAAGCTCACCGGCCCGCGCGCCGTGCGCGTCCCGACGATGGTCGACGGCGTCCGGCACTTCGCGCCGGTCGCGGTGGTCACCGGCAGCGGGGGCGACACCCCGACGTACACGCTGTACGACGCCACCCGCCCGGATGCCGTGCTGTGCACGCTCACCCCCGAGAAGGGCGGCGCCCGTTACCGGGTGACGGACGAGCGCGGCACCGAGCTGGGGACGGCCCACCGCACCCCCGCCGCCAAACGCACGATCCAGCACAGCTGGTGGCTCCGCCCCACCGGCCACCCGGACGTCGTGGCCCGCTACCACTGGTCGCGGGGCAGCGTGAAGGACATCGCGGTACGGGGCAAGGACATGGCGGTGCGGGAGGCGGGGCGGGTCGTGGAGACCGCGATCGACACCGCCCTCAGCTTCGGCGTCGAGGACCCCGGGGCCGGCGGGAGACCGGGCCCCGCCCGCCCGGTCACCTGGCTCGCGGACGGCGCCGAGGAGCCGTTGGCGCTCACGTCCGGCCACGTGGACGGCGTAACGACCTATACGCACAAGGCGAGTTGGCTGGACCGCCGACTGGTGTTCGCGCTGGGGATACTGCGAGAGGCCTGAACGGCGCCCGGGGCAACGTCACTTGCCCCCGGAGCCCTCCGATTTCACGGCGTCGTCGGCCTTCTTGGCGAGGTCGTCGTCGAGCTTCTTGAACTCCCGTACGACAGCGTCGGACATGTCGGCCAGCGCGTCCAACTGCTGGGTGATGTCCTCGCGTCCGTCCTCCCAGTGGGACTCGAAGTCGTCGAGAGCGTCATAGACACTGCCGTCGCCGAGGTCGTCCCGGTAGGACTCGAAGAGCTTCTTGGTGTGGTCGAGGCGGGTCTTGAGGGAGCGCAGTCTGCCCCCGTACTCTTCCAACTCGCTGAGCGGCAGCGCGAGGTCGCTCTTGCCCTTGCCCATAGGCCCGTCCCCCCGGTCTCGTAGTCTGAGCGAACCGTATGTCCGAACGATATTCCCACGCGCAACCTCGGGAACGGGGAGAACCGGAGACAATCATGGCCCGCTACATGGAGGCGCTCACGATCGAGCGCGGAGGCTTCCGGATCAAGGTGCCCGAGTCGTGGTGGGAGTTCGACGTCCGCCCGGAGTCGCGCGACGACTCGATCCACCGCATGGTGACGGAACGTGTGCGCCGGCAACCGGAGTTGGCTCCCCACCGGGACACCTACGTCGGCTTCCTCCAGAAGGCCGCGGCGGATGCCTGGAAGTCCGGTGCGCTGTACTGCGGTTGCATGGCGGAGAGCTTCGGCGGTGACACCCCGATCACCGGATCGGTGACGGTCTCACTGGTCGGCGGCCGGACCCGCGAGGGCGCCCCCCTGTCGACCGACCCGGCGGCGATCGCGGCCGGCCTCGCGCCCAAGGAGGCCCAGCGCGAGGGGGATTCCTGGCGGAAGGTGACGAACGTCGACATCTCGGGCGTCGGCGGCGCGGCCCGCACCTTCGGCGTCGAGGACATCGCCGTACCGGACGACGCTCTCAACCGCACGGTCCGCGCCGTGCTCATGCAGACGTTCATCCCGGTCCCCGGCCAGGAGGGCAAGATCGCCCTGGTGGCCGGCAGCAGCCAGGTCCTGGACCTCGCCGACTCCTTCTTCGACATCTTCGACGCGATCACCTCCACGTTCCGGTTCACGGGGTGAACGGGGGAGGGGCAAGGCGTCTCCGACCTCCATGCCACCCCCAACTGGACGTTGCCTCCGGCGAGTTGGTACGCCGACGACGAGACCGACGTTCGGACGCAGATCGGACTCAGGCGAGAAAGGACGGACGGGAACGGTGGACCTGACCGGTCACGCGACGGACTACCTCGTGGACGCGACGTTCCCCGAGGCGATGAGCCGCTTCGTCGATCACGGCCGCCGCCGCTGGCCGGACGCACACGTGAACGGCCGACCGCTTCCCCCGCAACCGGCGCGGCCCTGGCATCTCCCCGAGCCCGAGGGCGACGGTTACCCGGACATCGTCACCTTCTCATCGGGCCAGGAGATGGAGGACTTCTGGGAGGAGAACGGCTATGCGCTGGACGCGGCGGGGGAGGGGCCGTACGCGGTCTTCCACCGACTGCACCCGACAGTGCAGGACGGCTCACCACAGGCGAAGGAGGAGACGGCGCTGCCGCCTGCCGGGTACTACACCGTCAGCTTGGTCACCCCGGACGACCCGTCCACCGACCCCTTCTCCCAGACCGTCGTGACCGACTTCGAGGCGTCCCTCGGGGATGCGGGCGCACGGCTGCGGACACGGTGAGGGAGAGAAGGCCTGGCGGTGGAGCGGGGGTGGAGCGTGGCGGGTATCAACGATCCCGTGGCAGTGGGCGCCGCGTTCGGGAGTGGCGGGCGGGGCTTCGGGGCGGTTGGTGGGGCGGCGCCGTTACGTGCTTATTTGACGCCTGAGTTGTGCATCGCGTTGCGAGGTGAAAACTCCAACGGCCATGCTGTCGAAGCCATTCGAGCACGCTGACGCGGTTCAAGCGGCGGTGACTGGTGACCGAAGGCGGGGCGGCCGGAGGGGTGCTGATTCTGGTGCGGGGATGTGGTGGGGGAGGCTTGGCGGGCGGGGTGCGTCGAAGCCCTCTCTGAGTGGTCAGGCTGCTTGCAGCGGCCCTCTGTTCGCATCCGGGGCTTCACGCTGAATGGGCGTGCGCGGTAAGTTCGCTTGTGCACATGGCTGTTGACGGGGTGTCTGTGGCGGGGGTTGCGTGATGGTGGGGTATCGGCCTCGGGATTGGCATGTCCTGGACCTGGACAAGGACCCCACGCCGGGTGACCCGGATCGGGTGCGGACGCTGGCGAAGTCGTTGCACGACTTCGCGGATGACGTCTCGGACGCGTTGAAGGTCGTCAAGGGGATGGCGGACGACGACGCGACGTTGCAGTGGGCGGGGCTGTCCGCGGAGGTGTTCAAGGACCAGTTCTCCGGCGTCCCGAAGAACTTCAAGAAGCTCAAGAAGTCGTACGAGCTCTGCGGTGATGCGCTGGCGGCGTACTGGCCGAAGCTGGAGCGGGCACAGGCGCTGGCGGACAAGGCGCTGGCGAAGGGCCGTGAGGCGCAGGCGGACCTGTCGTCGGCGAAGTCCCGCCTCTCGTCGGCCGATTCATGGGTCACCCGGGCGGGCAAGGAAGCGGACAAGTACAAGGACGATCCGACGGGCAGCAAGTCGGATGCCGAGAAGCCGGACGAGTCGAAGGTCCGCGCCGCCACCCGCGACGTCCAGAACGCCAAGTCCGCGCACACCAAGGCGCAGTCGGACGTCACCGGCGCCCAGAACGCGTTGGACGCGGCGAAGAAGATGGCCGAGGACGCGCGCACGATGCGTGAGGACGCGGCACGGGAGGCCAAGCGGAAGATCGACGATGCCTCCGATGCCGGTATCCAGAACCGGCATTGGTGGGAGGAGGTCGGCGACTGGTTCGAGGACAACTGGGACACCATCGTCACGGTCTGCAAGGTGGTCGTCGCGGTCGTCGGCATCATCGCGATGATCATCGGTGGGCCGATCCTCGGTGCGATCGTGCTGGTGGCCGCGCTCGTGGTGCTCGCGGACACGCTCTACAAATACTCCAAGGGACAGGCGTCCTTGTGGGATGTGGGGTTCGCGGCGCTGGACTGCATACCGGGCATGAAGGGCCTGACGACGCTGGGGGGTCTCGCCAAGGGCATGAAGGTCCTGGGCAAGGGCGGGCTCAAGGGCATGGCACTTGGCGCGAAGGGGCTAGGCAAGTCCACCCGTTCACTCGGTCGCCCGATGAAGAGGCTCTTCACCTGCGGCGACCCGATTGACATGGCAACGGGTCAGATGGTCATGTCCGAGACCGACATCTTCCTTGACGGCGTCCTTCCCTTGCAGTTGGAGCGACACCATCGTTCGGGTTTGCGATCGGGGCGTTGGTTCGGACCTGGTTGGGCGTCCACTCTCGATCAGCGGCTCATCCTCGATCCGGACGGCGTCCGGTTCACCACGGCCGACGGGATGATCCTCACCTATCCGGTACCGGACGTGGACATCTCCGTGTTCCCGGTCGAGGGGCCGCGCTGGCCGTTGGAGTGGGACGAGTCCGAGGCCGGCAGCATGATCGTGCGGCAGCCCGACCTCGGTCAGGTGCTCCGGTTCCGACCGTTGCCCGACAGTGGGTCGGCCGAGTTGCCCGTGGCTGATATCAGCGACCGCAACGGCAACGCGATCGAGGTGGGTTACGCGGCGGACGGGGCTCCCCGGGAGGTGGTGCACACGGGGGGTTACCGCGTCGGAGTGACTACGGAACAGGGGCGCATCACCTCGTTCACCCTACTCAGCGACCCCGAGCAGCCGGTCGTCGTCCGCTACGGGTACGACAGTCGGGCCAATCTTGCCGAGGTCTACAACTCCTCGGGGCTCCCGCTGAAGCTCTCCTACGATGAGCAACGACGCATCACCGGATGGGTAGACCGGACCGGCACCTGGTACCGCTACGACTACGACGTCGAGGGGCGCTGCGTCCGCACCGACGGTACCGATGGCATCCTCGGCTACACCTACTCCTACGACAGCGTCAGCCACATCTCGGTGGCCACGAATTCCCTCGGCCACAGCACCATCCACCGCTTCAATGACGCGTATCAGCTCATCGCCGAGACCGATGCGCTCGGACACACGACGAACCGGACGTGGGATCGCTACGACAATCTCGTCTCTCTCACCGACCCGCTCGACCGGACCACGGCCTACGAGCACGATGACGCGGGCAACACCGTCCGAGTCGTCCACCCTGACGGTAGTGCCGCCCACTACACCTACGATGCTCACGGGGCACTGGCCTCGGCCACAGAGCAGGACGGTGCGCACTGGCGGTACGACCACGACGACCGTGGGAACGTTGTTGCGATCACGGACCCCGTGGGGACCACCACCGCCTACGCGTACGACGAAAGCGGAGCCGTTGCCTCGGTGACCGACGGACTCGGCAACGAGAGCCGGGTGCGCAGCAACGGGGCCGGTCTCCCGACCCTCGTTGTCTCTCCTGTGGGCGCTACCACCCGGTTCGTGTACGACGCCTTCGGCCGAGTCCGAGTGGT
This sequence comes from Streptomyces sp. NPDC091279, assembly GCF_044757465.1. Taxonomy (NCBI): domain Bacteria; kingdom Bacillati; phylum Actinomycetota; class Actinomycetes; order Kitasatosporales; family Streptomycetaceae; genus Streptomyces; species Streptomyces sp. NPDC091279. Next base: position 118,341 of record NZ_JBIVVA010000008.1, read on the forward strand.
GGTCGAACCGGACGGCGGCACCACCATGGTCGGGTGGACGGTCGAAGGACTGCCCGCGCGCCGGGATCATCCCGACGGTTCTGCCGAACGCTGGGTCCACGACGCAGAGGGCAATCTCCTCTCCCACACCGACGTACGCGACCGTGTCACACGTTTTGAAGCAGCCCCCTTCGACCGGCCCCGGGCGCGGATCGACCCGGACGGCACCCGGATCGAGTTCGCGTATGACACGGAGCTGCGACCTGTTGCCGTTCGTAACGCCCAGGGGCACAACTGGACTTACGAGTACGACGCCTTGGGTAACGTCCTGCGCGAGACGGACTTCAACGGCCGGACTGTCGCGTATCGGTACGACGCCGCATGTCAGGTCGCAGAGCGGACCAACGGCGTTGGCCAGACTGTTCGTTACGGCAGAGACCTCCTCGACCGGGTGGTCGAGCAGCAGGACTCGGAGGGACGGGTCACTCGCTTCGCGTACGACCTGGGCGGTGGCCTGGTCATGGCGGACAACGAGGACGCCCAGCTCCACTTCACGTACGACGCGTGCGGTCGCATTCTGACGGAGACCTGCAACGGCCGTGTTCTGACGAACAGCTACGACGTGCTCGGCCGCCGGGTACGGCGGCGGACTCCTGGCGACGTGGTCAGCGAGTGGCGTTACGATGCGGCGCATCAGCCGATCGAGCTTCGTGGCTCCGGCAGGACCGTGGGGTTCGAGTACGACGTAGCCGGGCACGAGGTATTGCGTTCCCTCCCCACTGGAGCGTCGCTGTCGCAGCGGTGGAGTGCCGTGGGCCACCGGTTGGTCTCCCAGACAGTCCGTTCCCCGGAAGACGCGAGCGTGACACGCGATCGACGCTATTCCTACCGGTTGGACGGTCTGCCCACTGCGGTCGTGGACTCCGTCACGGGGACGACGGTTTATGAACTCGACGAGGTCGGCCGCGTCACGGCGGTCACCGCTGCGGCCGGTCAGGAGCGGTACGCCTACGACACGCTGGGCAATCTCGTCCGTTCCGAACTACCCAGCGGGGACGTTGAACAGGCGAGCGGTGCTCGGGCAGAGATGACGTACAGCGGAACGCTCGTGCGGACCGCTGGACGCTCCCGGTACACGCACGATGCCCAGGGCCGGGTGGTACGTCATACGCGCTCCCTCCTGTCGGGCGGATCGCGCACATGGCTCTTCGCATGGGACGCCGAGGACCGACTGACGAGTGTCACCACCCCGGACGGAAGCCGTTGGCGGTATCGGTACGACGCCTTGGGCAGGCGCATAGCCAAGGAACGCCTCGCTGCGGATTCTGACAACGTGTGTGAACACACCATGTTCGTCTGGGACGGAACGCGACTGGCGGAACAGAGTCGGTCGCGCATGCCGGGAAGGGATGCCCCGAGCGTCACCACCTGGGACTGGGAGCCGGGCGGTGACCGTCCCCTCGTCCAGCGCACCGGTTTCGGAGAGACGAACGACGAGGCCTGGGTTGACGAGCAGTTCTACTCCATCGTCACCGATCTCGTGGGCACTCCCACAGAACTCGTCGACGAAGCCGGCGGCACAGCATGGCGTGCTCGTCATTCTCTCTGGGGGCTGCCACTGCCCGATCCGGCGAGGGATTTCGTCGACTGCCCCTTGAGGTTTCCAGGCCAGTACTTCGACGGTGAGACGGGCCTTCACTACAACCTTCACCGCTACTACGACCCGGGCGCGGCGCGCTACCACAGCCCTGACCCGTTGGGTCTGGAACCTGCCCCGCACCATCACAATTACGTCGTCAATCCCCTTGTCTGGCTCGACCCGCTCGGCCTAGCCCCCTCTTGCAAGGCCATCATCAGGCACTACACGGACAAGACCGGATACAACAAGATCATGGGCGGCGGTGGTAAGGACGGAATCACCCTTAAGGTTCCGAGGAGCACCAAGAGCAAGAACGCAGCTGCTGTGTATGTCAGCCCGATGAGCCCTGCCGATCTGGCCAAGAGGCCCAGTGGGTTCAAGTCCTATCTCGGCGTCACTAAGGAGAAGAGCGAGTACATGATCGAGTTCGAGATGGAGAAGAAACTGTTCTCTGGGCGCCTGCGAGGTGGCCGTGATCACGTCTGGTTCGCCAATTCCGACGTGGCCATTCCCCGGGACGCGATCAGGTATCACGGCCCGACCTCCGGCTGGAAGGGCTGACCCGTGGAGCCGACTGGCTACTCGACGGACTACATCGTGGACGCGTCGTTTCCCGAGTCGATGCGCCGTTTCGTGTACCGCGCGCAGCGGCGCTGGCCCGCTGTATACGTGAACGGCCAGCCTCTGACGTCCGGTTCTGCATCGGCCTGGAGTCTTCCCGAATCCCCTGACGACGACTACGGAAGTATCGTCACCTTCTCGTCGGGCCAGGAGATGGAGGACTTCTGGGAGGAGAACGGCTACGCCCTTGATGCCTCCAGTCAAGGCCCGTACGCCGTCTTCTACCGATTCCATCAGCGATCCTTGTCGGCGGGAACCGTGTCCGGGGTCCGGGTCGGCTCGCGAGAGGCCGAGGAAGCGACGGAGGGAGTGTCGTTGCTGATGTCGGAGTATTACGCCGTCAGCTTGGTCACCTCCGGTGACCCTGCGGCAGATCCCTTCTCCCAGGCCATCGTGGAGGACTTCGTAGAGTCCTTCTCCTCTTCGGGATGAGCAACTGTTACCTGGACGGCCCCCTGTCCTGCGTCCCATGACAGTGAGGGAGCGCGGGCTCCACGGGGCTAGTGGTTGACGGCCTGGAACTCCTGGACGTTCATGTCCTGGGTCGTCTCGAACGTCCCGTCCGGCAGGTCGCCGCCGGTGCCCCTCCAGCAACGCCTCTCAGGTCTTGGCGACGACACGCGGTGCGGCCAGCTGCAAAGTCGTGCCTCCCCGTCCCGCCTCCAGGTCATCCCTCGGCAAAATCCGGATATGGGCGGCAACGTGTCGCCCCGTCAGAGGCGACCCCGTCCGGAAGATCACCGCGCGGGGTATCCGTTCCCCGGGCGGTGATGACGTCGGCAGCCGGGTACCCGCCCCCGGTTGCCCGGGCTCGACAGGAACTGTTCATGCAGCACAGGAACACCCCGGCCGATGCGCCCCGTCGGCACCGCAGAGGGACCTTTGTGAAGGCGCGGATCGCGCTGAGCGCGGCGTTGGCGGCGGCCGCGGCCGGTGGAGTGGTCGCGTATGCGAACGCCGCCGGCACGACCACGACCACCGCCGCCGCGATACCGGCGTCGGCCACCGGCGACAGCCGTACGGTCACGGAACCCGCCGTTCCGAAGACCGTCTGCCGCAGCCTCGCGGCGACCCTGACGCTGACGGGCCGCAAGGCGAGCAGCGCCCAGGAGGCCGCCGCGCCCGACACCTCCCGCATCCAGCAGGCCCTGGACGCGTGCAAACAGAGCGGTTCCGGCCAAGTTGCCGTGAAGCTCACCGCGGGTGGCAGCAACACCGCCTTCCTGACCGGCCCGCTCACGGTGCCGCAGGGCGTCGTGCTGCTGCTCGACAGCCCCGTCACGCTCTACGGTTCGCTGCGGGCGTCCGACTATCAGATCAGCGGCAAGTCCACGTGCGGCACGGTCGCCTCGTCCTCCGGTGGCTGCAAGCCGCTGATCAGCGTCTCCGGCGCGCACACCGGCATCGAGGCCGTCCGCGCCTCGAACGGCACCCAGGGTCGCGTCGACGGCCGCGGCGACCTCGCCCTGTACGGCACGAGCACGTCGTGGTGGGACCTCGCCGAGCAGGCCAAGAACAACGGCGGCAGCCAGAACAACCCGCGCATGATCCAGGCCGTGTCCTCGAACGACTTCACCCTCTACGACCTCGACCTCGTCAACGCCCCCAACTTCCACGTCTCCTACCAGAACGGCACCGGCTTCACCGCCTGGGGCGTCCGCATCAAGACCCCGGCCGGCGCCCACAACACGGACGGCATCGACCCGAGCGGCGCCACCGACGTGACCGTTTCCGACTCATACGTCATGGCCGGTGACGACGGCATCGCCATCAAGGGCGGCAGCAACGCCTCGAAGAACATCACCATCAGGAACAGCCACTTCTACGGCACCCACGGCATCTCCATCGGCTCCGAGACCGCCGCCGGCGTCAGCAACGTCCTCGTCACCGGCAACACCCTCGACGGCAGCGACGCCAACGGCACCGCGAGCGTCGCCAGCACCGGCCTGCGCATCAAGAGCAGCGGCCTCAACGGCGGTGCGGTCACCCAAGTCACCTACACCGGCACCTGCATCACCCGGACCAAGCAGCCCCTGGTCTTCGACACCCACTACGCCACGGGCAGCGGCAGCACCCCGAGCTTCACGGGCATCGTGGTCAACGGCGTCAAGGCGACCGCGTCGACCTCCGGCGCCAAGTCCGTGATCAGCGGCTACGACGCGGGCCACCCCGTCGGCCTGACCCTCCTCAACGTCGCCCTCGACACCAGCACCACAACGGCGCAGTACGCGACGGTCGGCCTCTACAACTCGACCGTCAAGCCGTCCGGTACCGGCGTCACCACCACGTCGGTCACCGGCACCGGTTCGGTGCCCATCTGCACGTTCCCGGGGTACCCGGCGCTGTAGTCCCGGCCGAGTCCCGCCCATCTCCCGTGCGGTGGGCGGGACTTGCGTCCAGCGCGGTCAGCGGTTGACGGCCTGGAACTCCTGGACGTCCATGTCCTGCGTCGTCTCGAACGTCCCGTCCGGCAGGTCGCCGCCGGTGCCGTCGCTGCCCTTCCAGGACACCTTCCACGTGATGCTGGCGGTGAGTTGGTAGGGGGTGCCGCTCGTCGCGCGGAGGTAGGTGATTCCGCACGGCGGGGTCTTGCCCGCGTCGCCCTCCTGGAACTCCGTGCCGATCGAGCCGTCGTCGTTGATCGTGCAGTCGCCGGAGGCCGGGAAGGTGGCGGCGTCGGAGGTACCCGGATTCAGGTGCAGGGCAACGGGCTTGGCGGTCGTCTCCGCCCACAACCCGGTATGCGGCAACTCGGCCCGAACGGTGACGTCCTGAAAGGTCCCCTTGTCAAGCCACACCCAAGTGGGCGCGTTGACAGTGGACTTGGCCTTCGGCTTCAACTCCACCTCGGTGCTGGGGACTTTGACCTGGTTGTAGGCGTACTCGGCGAGGGTCTTGGGGGTGGGGGCGTTGGGAACCTTGGGTACCTTGCCGGCGTCCTCCCAGAACATGATCTTGCCGCAGTCCCAGGACTCGGTGGCGCTGTCGTCCGGAGCGACGCCACGCCAGAAGTAGCCTTCCTTACCGATGTTGTAGTCCTTGTACCCCTTGGCGATGCTGTTCGTGGGCGCGTTCATGTCGAAGTTCTCGTGCGGCTTCCCGTCCCGGTAGTGGTCCGTCCACAACCCCTTGCCGTACCAGGACTGGTGGATGCCGACGTCCCCTTGACCGTTCGTCTTGTCGACGAACGCCTTGAGTTCCTCGCCGGTGAACAAGGGCTCGTACCAGCAGGCCGGCGGCTTCCAGTTGGAGTCCACAGAGGCGAGAGTGCCGCGCTTGCCCTTTGTGGAGCCGCTTACCTGGCGGACCTGGATCTGGGAGTGGCTGGCGGAGGCGTACAGCTCGTCTCCCTTGCTGCCACCCTGCGGACTGCTGTCGGCGGGCGGGGTCGTTCCGCCAACCGGCTTGTCGGCGTGGGCGGTACCCGCTGTCCAGAGCAGGGTGCCAGCGGCTAGGGGAACGATCCACTTCGCTCGCGTGGACGCGGTCAGTCCCGGCATTCTGCGGCCTTCCCGGTGACGGTGATCTGCGAGGCACGCCAGACGGCTGATCCCTTGGGCAGGGCCATGACCAGGCTGAACTTCTGGTAACTGGCCAGAGTGTCCTTGGTGTAGAGGATCTTGTCGGTCTTGACCTCCTTGCCATAGACCTTGGACTGGTCGGAGCAGAAGGTCACGCGGACCAGCTTGACCGCCTTCGTCTCCGCGGTCGTGGCGGTCTCGGCCCGGTAGTACCGTTCCTTGCCGGTGAGGGTCCAGCCGCCGTCCACGTACTCCTTGATCTGCCCGTGCGCGTACTGGAAGGCCTGGCCCGACGAGTAGAACTGGAAGGCCCGGTCCGTGGGGTCCTGTCGGGTGATGCCGTGGTCGAGGGCGCGCAGGTAGTTGCCCGCGTCCGCCAGGGCCGCCGCGTGGTCTTCGTCCGAGGGCTTGTCGAAGTCGAAGACGATGCTGAGGTCGTCGGGAAGGCTCACATCGGGCCGCTTCACCGCAGATGCCGAAGCCGTCGCCGACGCCGAAGCCGAAGGACTCCCCGACCCCGTGTCCGCCCCCTCGATACCCCCCGAGGACGCGTCGTCACCCCCACCGCACCCGGCGAGAAGCAGAGCCGCCGCGACGGTGAACGCGGTGGTGATGGTCGGCAAGGCGCGGCGGGCCACGTGTGATCTCCCCCGGAGTAGGTCAGGCGTAGGTCGGCGTATACACCAGGAAACGACGCTAACAGGGCCAGGTGAGGGGGCCTTGGGCGGTTGTCGGGGATTGTGTGGGGGATGTGAGGAGTGTGCTGCGACCTGAACCCGCCGCACCGATCCTGCCTGTGTGGGCCCGGATCGATTGCAGATCGAGTCCTTCTCGCTTCGACCTCGCAAACCCCCAGTCCATAAGATCTCTGTAGGCTCGGAACACCCCACCCCCGCACGTGCCCCCACCGACGTGCCCCGCACGACCCGCACACCCGCAGGACCGCAATACCCGCACGACCCGGCCCCCGCCGGACCCCCGCACCACCCGGCCCCCGCCGCGGAACCCGTACGACCCGTACGACCCGTACAACCCGCACCACCCCGGCCACGCCGGACCTCGCACCACGGTGCACCCGCAGTACCCGTAATACCCGCACCACCCGGCCCCCGCCGGACCCCCGCACCACCCCGGCCCCGCCGGACCCCCGCACCACGGTGCACCCGCAGTACCCGTAATACCCGCACCACCCGGCCCCCGCCGGACCCCGCACCACCCCGGCCCCCGCCGGGCCCCGTGCCCCCGCACCCCCTCCCGTCCCACTCACCCACGATCCAGGACACTCGCCATGCCGCGACGCAGTACCTCTAGCTCGACGGGACGTTCGACGGGCGGTTCGTCGGCGCCCAGGAACCGGACGCCGCAGGCGGTGCGTCTGCGGCGGCGGAGTTTCGGTGACATCGCGAAGGCGTTCTTCGCGTTCCTCGCCCTGCTCGGGCTGGTCGTCGGGGTGCCGGGCGCGCTCGCGATGTTCATCGGGTGGCCGCTGCCGAGCGGGATGCCGGGGCTCGACTGGCTCCAGCAGGAGATCACCGTCTCGACGTTCCTGCACATCCTCACGGTGATCGTCTGGCTGGCCTGGGCGCAGTTCACGGCGTGCGTGCTGGTGGAGGTGAAGGCCGCGCTGTCCGGCGTCGGCGTCCCCGGACGCGTCCCCGGCGCGGGCCCCAGCCAGATCCTCGCCCGGCAACTCGTCGCCGCGCTGCTGCTCGTCGGCGCCACCGCGGCGAGTCTCACGCCGGGCCTCTCGCAGCTCGGGCACAGCATGGAGGGCAACCAGAAGCCCACCGTGGCCGCCGCCCAGCAGACCCCGGGCCTCTTCGCACAGCAGCGGGAGCAGGCCGCCGACAGCGCCGCCGCCCTCGCCGAACAGGCCTCGCACGCCGCGGCGCACGCCGAGGCCGGTGCCAAGCAGCACGGCGCCACGAAGTACTACCGGATTCAGCCGCCCGAGGGCCGCCACCACGACTCGCTCTGGGAGATAGCGCAGCGCCACCTCGGCGACGGACGCCGGTACAAGGAGATCTACCAGCTCAACAAGGACCGTGTGCAGCCCGACGGTTCGCGGCTCTCCGAGGCCAGCCTCATCAGGCCCGGCTGGATCATGGAGATGCCCGGCGACGCGCACGGCGGCGAACTCGTCGAGATGCCCGACGCCGGCGGCCAGGCCTCCTCGGGCCTGACGCAGCAGCTGCACGACTACGCCCAGACCGGCGACCACGCCCAGGGCAGCGGCGGCGGCAGCCAGGCCTCCGTACCCCAGCAGCGGCCCGCCGACGGCGGCACCGGACACCAGCGGCAGGAACAGCACCAGGGGCCACAGCAGCAGGCCAACGACGTTGCGGGCAGCGACAGTTCGTTCGGGCTGCCGGAGGCGCTGCTCGGCGCCCCGCTGCTCGCCGCCGGTCTCCTCGGCGCCCTCGGACGACGCCGCCGACAGGCGCTGTGGCAGTCGGCGTTCGGTGCCGTCGGCGGGCGGCGCGGCATGGAGCCGCCGATCCCGACCGGCGACGCCGCCGACGTCCAGGACGCCCTGCTGGTCGGCGCCGACCCCGAGGGCGTCCGGCTCCTGGACCGTTCGCTGCGCGGCCTCGCCGCTCAACTCGCCGCCGAATCACGGCCGTTGCCCACGGTCTACGCGGCCTGGCTCACCGGCGGTGACCTGCATCTGCAACTCGCCCAGCCGGCCGGCAAGCCCCCGGCGCCCTGGCAGCTCGGGCAGGACCAGACGTTCTGGATGCTGGCCCGCACCGACGCCGAGCGCTACGACGACAACGACACCGCCGCCCCCTACCCGGGCCTGGTCAGCCTCGGCACCCTGGACGACTCCCGGCTGCTGCTGAACCTCGAAGCCGTTCCCGGCATCGTCTCGCTCAGCGGGCGGGAGGCCGACCGGTCCGCGTTCTTCGCGTCGGTCGCCGCCGAACTCGCCACCAACGGCTGGTCCGACCGCATGACCATCACCCTCGTCGGCTTCGGCGAGGACCTCACCCCGCTCGCCCCCAACCGGCTGCGCCACCTCGACGGCATCGACGACCTCATCGAGACGATGGAGGCGGAGACCCGGCAGCGCCGCGGCGCCCTCGGCGCGGCCGGTCACGACTCGGTGCTCACCGGCCGCACCGGCCCTGCCCAGCACACCCGTTGGGCCCCGCACCTGGTCCTGCTCGCCGCCCAGCCGTCCGCCGAGGACGCCGTCACCCTCGCCGAACTCGCCTCCGACGCAAGCCGGTTGGGCATCGGCTACCTCGTCGGCACCGAGACCGGTGAACTCCCCGGCGCCTCCTGGGAGATGGAGGTCACCCCGGAGGGCCGGCTGCTCGCCCCGCTGCTCGGCCTCGAACTCGACGCCCAGCTCCTGCCGTCGGCCCAACAGCGGGCGGTCGTCGAGCTGTTCACCGACGCCGACCCCGAGCGCGATCCCCAAGGCCCGTCCACCGCACCGCCGTTCCTCGTGGACATCAGTGAGCAGGGGCGGCCCGCGGTGTACGCGCGGCTGGTCGGACCGTACGAGATCATCGGGCTCGACACCCCCGACGGCGACCGCAGCGCGCTGCTGCACGAAGCGCTCGCCCTGCTGCTCCTGCACCGCGAGGGCGTCCATCCCCGGGTGCTGGCCTCGGCGTTGTGGCCGCGCGGCGCCACCGACGACGTCCGCGAGGCGCTGCTCGAACGGCTCCGCGCCTGGCTCGGCACCGACCCCGACGGCACCCCCCGGCTCACCGCCGACGCGACCGGGCGCCTGGTGCTCGCCAAGTCCGTCGTCTCCGACCTGGACGTGCTGCGGTCGCTGTACCACGAGGCCACCCAGGGCAAGGGCGTCGACAGCCGGGTGGTGCGCGGGCGGCTGCTCACCGACGCCCTGGTCCTGGTGCGCGGGCCGCTCCTCGCCGACCGGCCCGAGGGCCGTTACCGCTGGCTCACCCACGAGATCATCGACGCCCAACTCCCGTTGCTGGTCGCGGACATCGGACTCGCCCTGTCCGAATTCCACCTGGAGAAGGACCGCGCGGAGAAGGCCATCGAGGCGCTGACCGCGGCGCTGGGCTCCGCGCCCGGCGACGAGCGGCTCTGGCACGAACTGCTGCGCGCCACCCACGCCACCGGGGACACCGGCCGCCTCCAGGCGCTCGCCGTCGACCTCGTCGACCGCAGCGGCGCCCGGGGCGTTCCGCCGCGCACCGAGGCGCTCCTCGACGAGCTGCTGCCGAGCTGGCGCGGCGGCGCCACCGCGGCGGGATGACGCCGGACACCGGACCGCTCCTCGCCGTCGCCGCCCTCTGGGGCGCGGCGGCGGGCGCGCTCCTGCCGCGCGCCGCCTACCGGCTCGCCGCCCCGGACGGCGGCCCCTGGCACCGCACCTGCCCCCAGGGGCATCCCCTCAAGGGTTGGCTCGGCCGCGCCCGCTGCCCCCGGTGCCAGGACACCCCGCAAGCGGAACGCCGGGCCAACGGCGGTTACGGGCCCGGCGTCCTGCCGCTCGCCCTCGCCACCGCTCTCGTCTGCGCCGCCCTCGCCGCCGCCACCGGCGCCCGGTTCGAACTCCTCGTCTGGCTGCTGCTTGCACCCCCAGGGGTCCTGCTCACGGTCGTCGACTTCCGGGTGCGGCGGCTGCCGGACCCGTTGACGCTGCCGTTCGCGGGCGCCGCGCTCGCGCTCCTCGGCGTCGTCGCGCTGCTGCCCGAGCCCGCCGGGCACTGGCCGACCGCGCTGTACGCCGCCCTCGCCCTCGGCCTCGCCTTCACCGTGCTGTGGCTGATCAACCCGCGCGGCATGGGCTTCGGCGACGCCAAGCTGGCGCTCGGCGTGGGCGCGGTACTCGGGTGGTACGGGTGGCCGACGGTGATGCTGGGCACGTTCGCCGGGTTCCTGCTCGGCGCGGTCTACGGGATCACCCTGATCGCCCTGGGCCGCGCCGGGCGCAGGTCGACGATCGCGTTCGGGCCGTTCCTGCTGGCCGGGGCGTTCCTGGGGCTGCTGATCGGCGCGTTCACGGCCTGACGTGGGCCGCTCCCGGCCGCTGGCGTAGGCTGGTCCGGTCCGTCCACACCCCTTGACGAAAGGGACGTTCCCGGTGACCGAGAAGGCCGATCTCCAGTCCGTTCTCGACCGTGCCGCTGCCGGTGGGCGGATCACCCCCGAGGAAGCGCTCGTCCTCTACCGCGACGCGCCGCTGCACGCGCTGGGCGCCGCCGCCGACGCCGTACGGCGCCGCAGGTACGCCGGGACCGAGCACATCGCGACGTACATCATCGAGCGGAACATCAACTACACGAACGTGTGCGTCACGGCGTGCAGGTTCTGCGCCTTCTACGCGGCCCCCAAGGACACCGCGAAGGGCTGGACCCGCGACCTCGACGACATCCTGCGCCGGTGCGCGGAGACCGTCGAACTCGGCGGCACGCAGATCATGTTCCAGGGCGGCCACCACCCCGACTTCGGCGTCGAGTACTACGAGTCGCACTTCAAGGCCATCAAGGACGCCTTCCCGCAGCTGGTGATCCACTCGCTGGGCGCGTCCGAGGTCGAGCACATGGCCCGGATCTCCAAGGTGTCGGTGGAGGAGGCCATCACCCGCATCCACACGGCCGGCCTCGACTCCTTCGCCGGCGCCGGCGCCGAGCTGCTCCCGGCCCGCCCCCGCAAGGCCATCGCCCCGCTCAAGGAGAGCGGCGAACGGTGGCTGGAGATCATGGAGACGGCCCACGGACTCGGCGTCGAGTCGACGTCGACGATGCTGATGGGCACCGGCGAGACCAACGCCGAGCGCATCGAGCACCTGCGGATGATCCGGGACGTCCAGGACCGCACCGGCGGCTTCCGGGCCTTCATCCCGTACACCTACCAGCCCGAGAACAACCACCTGAAGGGCCGCACGCAGGCGACGCTCTTCGAGTACCTGCGCATGATCGCCATCGCGCGCCTCTTCATGGACAACGTCGCCCACATCCAGGGCAGTTGGCTCACCACCGGCAAGGAGGTCGGCCAACTCTCCCTGCACTACGGCGCGGACGACCTCGGCTCGATCATGCTGGAGGAGAACGTGGTCTCCTCGGCCGGCGCCAAGCACCGTTCCAACCGGCTGGAGATCATCGACCTGATCCGCCGGGCGGGCCGGGTGCCGGCGCAGCGCGCGACGACCTACGAGCACCTGCTCGTGCACGACGACCCGGCCAACGACCCGGTCGACGAGCGCGTGATGTCGCACATCTCGTCCACGGCGATCGAGGGCGGCACGGCCCACCCCGAGTTGAAGCTCCTCTCCGCCAACTGACTCCCCGTTGCAGACCCTTCACGCCGCAGAACGGCTCCGGACGTCCTGGGACGGCGCGTTCGACGAGCCTGTCGTGGGCGGCGCCGTCCTGGTGACCGATGGCCGGATCACATCGGTCGGTCAACTCGCCGTGCTGGCCGAGGAGTTCCCCGGCGCCCGGGTGCGGCGCTGGCCCGGCGTGCTGGGCCCGGGTCGGCTCCACGAAGGCCCGCTGCCCGACGCCCCGTCCCCGCGCGAACGCGTCCACGCCGTGCTGAAGTCGGGCGCGACGGCCGTCCTCGCCGGTTTCCTCGACTCGCCCGGACTCCGCTCCGCCGCCGACCGCAACGACCTCGTCGTCCTGTCGGCGGCCACGCCCCCGGCGCTCGGCGAAGGGGGCCGCGCCGACCTCGCCGTCTTCGACGAGACCGGTGCCTGCGTCGCCACGGTGTGCGCGGGCCGCCTGGTCTTCCGGCGCCGGTAGCCGCTCGGCCCCGGTCAGCCACGGGCCGCTCGGCCGCTCAGCGCCTCAGCCGCACGCCGCACGCCGCTCAGCGCCTCAGCCGCTCAGCGCCTCCGCGAACGCGCCCGAAGTCTGGCTCACGCCGCTACAGTTGGTCGCCGCGTTGTCCTGCGAGGATTCACCCGACTCGCACGGAACGTCCCGGAAGGTCGACCACATCGATATCCAGCCGACTTCCTTCTCCTCCGCGAACGTCCGCACCTCCGCCGCGTCCGACAAGGTGAACGTCTCCCCGTCGACGTCGTTCACGCCGATCATGGAGGTGAGCGCCATGCCCCGCCACGCGCCCTCGTCGGAGAGCCCGAACACCTTCTTCAGCTGGGTGTGCGCGGCCTTCGCGGCGGTGATCGCATAGCTGCCCATGTCGCCGCTGAAGGACTCGGCGTAGTTCATGGTCATGATGTTGACGTTGGAGACCTGCACGTCGTACTTGTTCGCCGAGGCCAGCAGCGCGAGGCTGTCCGAGTCGAGGCCGGTCGGCATGACCGGGAGGGTGAACGTCACCTTCAGGTCGGTGCGGTCCTCCTGGAGCAGCGCGATCGCCTTGGAGCGCAGGGTGATCGAGTCCGTGTCGGTCAGCTGGTCGCCCTCGATGTCGAAGTCCGCCTGGCTGGAACCGGCCGCGTCGAGGGCCTTGCCGTAGGCGGCGGCGAGTGCGGAGGCGCTGTCGCAGGTGGACGCCAGCTCGGTGCCGGAGGCGCCCCCGAAGGAGACCCGGACCGCGGCGCCGCCGCTCTTCAGCTTGGTGATCCGGGACGTCACCGCGGAGTCGGCGATGGCCTCGGCGCCGTTCCACTTCGGTGTGCAGGTGCTGCCGTCGGAGATCACGAACGCGAGGTTGTACGTCGTCGGCGACCCGGCCGAATCGGTGTCGGCGGCGTCCGTGGCGCTCACGTAGGGGGCGTACGAGGTCCCCGTCGAACTGTCGCTACTTCCTGTGCTGCTCGACGCCTCCGGTGAACTGGACGCCTGTTTGGAGCTGCTCGGCGTCGAGCTCGACGTGGTGCCGGACGTCGAGGAGCATCCTGCCGTGGCCATGGCAAACACGCAGGTGAGCCCGGCCATCGGCTTCAGAACACTCCGCATTGAACACGCACCCTTACTCATGGCGTCTGTCTCAGGATGGAAACAGACTCGGATTGTTTAAAGGGAATGTCTCACACCCGACTGAGCTTCACGGGCACAGGTAATGCACGGGAAACACATAGCGGGGACTGGGCATACCGTGCCAATCGGTCGAACCCGCCGGACATTCAACGGCTTTCGCCCCGTGGGGAGTTGTGCAGGCTTTCTTGGAATCTCTCAGGTAAAAGACAGGTTCGGTGGTTTCTCATGGGCGCCTCACAAGAAGTCTGATTTCGGGCACATAAAGGCTGCCTAATATCTGGGGAATGCAATCCGAGCCTGCCATCGAAAGCCGTGCTGCCGTGCACGGTCGCCGCCGCAAACGCGGTAACGGGTCCGCCGAAGGGCCCGTGTTCGTTGACAACTCCGGTCGTCGCTCCAAGATGCTGCGGCGGATCGGCCTCCTCCTCGGTGCCCTGTGCCTGGGCTACGCGGGCCTGCTCGGCCTCACGTTCATGGGCATCGGCACCTCGTACACCCCGTCCTCGCTGCTGCCCTTCGCGGGCGGCGGCCAGGGCCCGGCCGGCGTCCAGGGCGGCAACGGCCCCGGCGGCGAGGCCGGGCGGCCCAGCGGCGTTCCGACCGCCGCGCCCTCGGGCGTGCCCACCCCGACCGCGTCCTCCTCCGCGTCCGCGTCCGCCGCCGCGGTCTCCAACTGACCTGAGCGCAGGCCCACATGACTACGACGACGTCTCCGCGCCGCCGCCGGCGCGCTCCCTCCCGGATCGAGCGGGCCGCGGGGAAGGCCGCGGCGCTCCAGAAGCCGCGAGTCATCCTCGCCGCCCTGCTCCTGCTGGCGCTGACCAGCATCATGCTGCTCGACGGCTATCTGCGTGCCGAGGTCGGCGGCGACGAGCGGGTGCGCGACGGGGCCAGCTCAAGCAAGGTGCCCGACAAGATCATCGACGGCGGGCCGATCCTGACCTTCCGGGGCGGCCAGGCGACCACCGTCTCCGTCCCGAAGAAGACCATCGCCCTCACCTTCGACGACGGCCCGAACCCGACCTGGACCCCGCAGGTCCTCAAGATCCTCCAGAAGTACGACGTACCCGGTACGTTCTTCCTGGTCGGCTCGATGATCTCGCGCTACCCCGACATCGTGAAGTCCATGGTGGAGGAGGGCAACGAGGTCGGCATCCACACCTTCACCCACGTCGACCTGTCGTACCAGAGCGACGCCCGGGTCGACCGTGAGATGCAGCAGACGCAGTTGGCGCTCGCGGGCGCGGCCGGCATCACGACGACGTTGTTCCGCGCCCCGTACTCCTCGGAGACGAACGCGATCGACAACTACAGCTGGCCCGTCTACAAGAAGCTCGGCAAGGAGGGCTACACCAGCGTCTTCGTCGACACCGACAGCGACGACTGGAAGAAGCCCGGCGTCTCGAAGATCGTCAAGTGGGCCACGCCGGCGAACGGCAAGGGCGCCTCGGTGCTCTTCCACGACGCGGGTGGCGAGCGCTCCCAGACCATCAAGGCGCTGCCCCAGTACATCGCGAAGATGAAGGCGAAGGGCTACACCTTCACCACCATCAGCGGCGTCATCGAGAAGGACAACACCAGCGCGAACGCCGCCAATCGGCAGGCCGGAGCCGTCAACTCCCCTGCCGACAGCGCCGTTTCGGCCACGCCGTCCGCCAACGCCTCCACCGCGCCGTCGGCCGCCCCGTCGGGCGCCCCGAACGGCACCGAGGCCGGCGCCGCCCCGGGCGCGGGCGCGGGTGCCGCCGCGGGAGCCGGTGCCGCCGGTGCCGGTGGCGCGGGTGACGGTGGTGCCGCCGGGGGCGGAGGTGCTGCCGGCGGCGGAGGTGCCGGCGGCGGCGGTTCCGGTAACGGCATCTCCCGGCTCCAGGCCGCCCACCGCACCGCCACGGGCACGATCCTCTACGAGGGCAAGGCGCTCATCTTCGCCGTGGACATCGCGGAGTGGACCGTGCCCGCCCTGTCGGTCGGGCTGATGGTCGTCGGTGTGGCCGTGATGGGCCGGTTCGGGATGATGGTGATCCTCGCCCGGCGCCACTACAGACAGCGCAACAAACGCCGCTTCAGCTGGGGCCCGACGGTCACCCGGCCGGTGACCGTGATCGTCCCGGCGTACAACGAGAAGGAGTGCATCGCCAACACCCTCAAGTCGCTGGCGACCAGCACCCATCCGATCGAGGTGATCGTCGTCGACGACGGTTCCACCGACGACACCTCGCAGATCGCCCGGGACGCCGCCGAGGAACTCGGCATGACCAACGTCCGGGTCATCCGCCAGGAGAACGCGGGCAAGCCCGCCGCCCTCAACAACGGTGTGCGCAGCGCCAGTTACGACATCGTCGTGATGATGGACGGCGACACGGTCTTCGAACCGGACACCGTCGGGCACCTGGTGCAGCCGTTCGCCGACCCCGAGGTCGGCGCGGTCGCGGGCAACGCCAAGGTCGGCAACCGCAACACGATCATCGGCGCCTGGCAGCACATCGAGTACGTGATGGGCTTCAACCTCGACCGGCGCATGTACGACCTGCTGCGCTGCATGCCCACCATCCCGGGCGCGATCGGGGCGTTCCGCCGCGAGGCGGTCCTTGAGGTCGGCGGGATGAGCGAGGACACCCTCGCCGAGGACACCGACATCACCATCGCGATGCACCGCGCCGGGTGGCGGGTCGTCTACCAGGAGCACGCCAAGGCGTGGACGGAGGCGCCGGCCTCGCTCAAGCAGCTGTGGTCGCAGCGCTACCGCTGGTCCTACGGGACGATGCAGGCGCTGTGGAAGCACCGCAAGTCCCTGACGGACAAGGGTCCTTCGGGCCGCTTCGGGCGGGTCGGCATGCCGCTGGTGGTGATCTTCCAGATCATCACGCCGGTCTTCGCACCGCTCATCGACGTGTTCACCGTCTACTCGATGATCTTCGTCGACTTCCAGGCGGCGCTGTACGCGTGGCTCGCGGTCCTCGCCGTCCAACTCTTCTGCGCCGCCTACGCGTTCCGGCTCGACCGGGAGCAGTACCGGTACCTCGTGATGATGCCGCTCCAGCAGCTCGCCTACCGGCAGATGATGTACCTGGTCCTCATCCACTCCTGCATCACCGCGCTGACCGGCGGCCGACTCCGCTGGCAGAAGCTCAAGCGCACCGGCGAGGTCGGCACACCGGCGGGAGCGGGTTCATGAGCTGGGAACAGCATCCGGGCCAGGGCGAAGGCCAGGACCGGGGTCAGGGCCGGGGCCAGCGCCCCGGCCAGGGTCGGCCGGGCCAGGAGCAGGGCCCCGCCCGGCAGTTGGAGTCGGGCGCGCGGGCCGTCCCCCCGCAGGGGTACGGGTATCCGCAGCGCCCCGTCACCCCGCAGGGCTACGGGTACCAGACCGGCCCCGGCCCCCAGCAGGGCCAGCCCCCTCAGCAGAGCTACGGGTACCCGTCAGGGTCAGGGCAGGGTCAACCCTCGGAGTACGGATACCAGCCGGGCTACCAGGGCTACGAGTACGACTACGGCACCGACCAGAGCCAGAGCCAGAATCAGGGCCAGGGTCAGGGCCAGGGTCAGGGTCAGGGTCAGGGTCAGGGGTACGGCAACGGCGGTCAGGCCCACGGCGTCGGCAACGGCAACGGCGTCGGGGTCGGCGTCCAGGGCCGTCAGCAGCCCTACGCCGACTACGCCTACGCCACCACCCCGGCGACGGAGGCCACCGCCCCGCTCCCGCCGGTCGGCCCGGAACCCGGCACGGACCTCCCCGCCGGGTCGGCCGGGCAGGCCGGGGCCAGGGAAGCGCACGGTTCCCTGACCCCCGACCAGGCTCAGGAGACCCCGGCCGCGCCGCCGGCCAAACCCCAGGGCCGGGACCGTTACTTCGACTCGCTCCGCTGTCTCGCCCTCATCCGGGTCGTCACCTATCACACCTTCGGGTGGGCCTGGTGCGGCATGGTCTTCCCGTCCATGGGCATCATGTTCGGCCTGGCCGGCACCCTGATGGCCAAGTCGCTGGAGCGCCCGGCGCCGAAGGTGGTGAAGAGCCGGCTGCGCCGCCTGCTGCCGCCGTTCTGGTTCTGGGGCTTCTTCGTCCTGCTCGCGATGTTGATCCACGGCTGGATGCCGGGCTGGCAGATCGTCTACTGGGTCGTGCCGCTCGGCGATCCGCCGGGCAACCCGTGGGGCCAGCAGGCCTGGGAGATCCTCTGGTACCTGCGCACCTACATCTGGTTCGTGCTGCTGTCGCCGGTGCTGCTGTGGGTGTTCCGCAAGGCGCCGATCCCGGTGCTGCTGCTGTCGCTGGTGCCGATCGTCCTCCTCAAGTACGTGTGGGCGGGCCCGGACAACCGGTTCGGCAACGCGCTGTGGGACCTGTCGACGTACCTGTTCTGCTGGCTGCTCGGATTCGCCCACCGCGACGGGGTGCTCCAGCGGCTGAAGCCGTTCCTGGTGGTGACCCTCTCGATCGCCGCGATCGTCTTCGGCGGCTGGTACGCCTTCTCGCACCAGGCCGAGGCCGGCACCTACGACCTGGACGAGAACCCGCTCGCCCAGACCTACTGGTCGGCCGGTTACGTCATGCTGCTGATGTGGGCCAAGGCCTACTTCAACATCGACTTCGCCTGGCTGACGCGGCTCCCGCGCCTCGACCGGATCGTGACGATCTTCAACGCGCGCGCGGTCACCATCTATCTCTGGCACGAGATCGCGCTGATCCTCGCGGTCCCGCTGACCGACCAGATGTGGAAGGTGCCCGCGTTCGAGAAGTGGCTCCCGCTGGGCAGCCAGTGGTTCATGTTCGGCGTCGGCTGGGTGCTGATCGCGGTGTTCGTGATGCTGTGCGGCTGGGTGGAGGACGTCGCCGGGAAGAAGAAACCCCGGCTCCTGCCGTGAGGCGGGCGCGGGCCGCCTGCAAGAATGGCCGGGTGACCCGCGCCTCCCTGAACAAACAGCCGCACGAAGTCGCCTCGATGTTCGACCACGTCGCGGAACGGTACGACCTGACCAACGACGTGCTCTCGCTCGGCCAGGACCGGGTGTGGCGCAAGGAGGTGGCCCGGGCGGTCGACGCCCGGCCCGCGCAGAAGATCCTGGACCTCGCGGCGGGGACGGCGACCTCGTCGTTGCCGTTCGCCCGCACCGGCGCGTACGTCGTGCCGTGCGACTTCTCGCTCGGCATGCTCCGGGTCGGCAAACGGAACCACTCCTGGCTGCCGTTCACGGCGGGCGACGCGACGAGGCTGCCGTTCCGCGACGACGTCTTCGACGCCGTCACCATCTCCTTCGGGCTGCGCAACGTCCAGGACTTCGACGCCGCGCTGCGTGAGATGTACCGGGTGACCCGGCCCGGTGGGCGCGTGGTGATCTGCGAGTTCTCGCATCCGACCTGGGCGCCGTTCCGCACGGTGTACACGGAGTACCTGATGCGGGCGCTGCCGCCGGTGGCGCGTGCGGTCTCCTCGAACCCGGACGCGTACGTCTATCTCGCCGAGTCGATCCGCGCCTGGCCCGACCAGCCGGCGCTGGCCGAACACCTCCAGAAGGCCGGCTGGACGAACGTCGCCCACCGCAACCTCACCGGCGGCGTGGTAGCCCTCCACCGAGGCTTCAAACAACCCTGACGGACCCCCGAGCCTCCGAGCCCCCGGCCACCTAGGGCCAGCCCCCTGCGGGCGGGCCCTTACGGGCGTTCCCCGACGGGGTGGTCCCCTACGGGTGACCCTCACCCCCCTGACAAGGTCACGTCGAGTCGACCATCGCGTACGGGCCGCCCGGTTCGGGGAGTTCGCGGGGGAGGCCGCCGTGCGGGGGGCGGGGGATGAGTGGCTCGCGCACGCCCCCGCCGCCCTCTCCCTCCGCGAAGTCGAACCACACGTAGACCATCGACTCCCGCGGCACCGCCGCCCCGGGCTGCGGATACTGGCGCACCACGTAGTCGACGACGGCGAGATGGAAGTCGGGGCGGTCCGGCGCGTTGACGAGGAGGCCCTGCGCCCGCGCCGTCTCGCGCGCGTCCACGGCCATCAGGCCGACGAGCCGTGGCACGCGCACCTCGGGTGTTTTCGGCTGTATATGCACAGATGTCACCCCCAGTGGGTACTGGCAGGGTAACCGCCGGGGGCCGCCATTCGGAAGCGCTGCGTGAGATTAAGTGCCAAACGGCTACGCTGCGTTACTTCCTAGAAGGTCGAGCCGATAGCAGTGCCCCTCCCGGCGCGAGGTCGGCGTCGCGAAGACCTCCGCGAGCCGCATGCCGAGCCGTCGCGTGACCTCGATCGAGCGCTTGTTGTCGGCCAGCACCATCGCCACCACGCGCTCCACCCGCGCCGCCCGCAGCCGCTCCAACGTCATCTGCGCGGCCGCCGTCGCATACCCCCGGCCCCAGAACTCCCGCCCCAGCCGCCAGCCGATCTCGATCTCGCCGGTCGGCCCCCACTCCCGCTCCCACGGCTGCGCGCCGGTGAAGCCGATGACCCGGCCCTCGGCGTCAAGCAGCGTCCACAGACAGAAGCCGCGTTCGGCGTCGTGCCGGCGCTGCCGCGCGGTCAACTCCTCGTAGACGGAGACCTCGGCGGAGGCGTTGCCGTGGAACTCCATGACCTCGGGGTGGTCGAAGAGCCGGTGCCAGGCGAGGGCGTCCTCGTCGGTGGGGACGCGCAGCCGTACGACGGGGAGAGCTCGGTTCACGAGGGCAGCCCTTCAGCCGGGTGATCAATTCTGCTGAATAGACTGCCCGTGTCCAGTGCCGCTCGGCACAGAGAATTCCGAACTTGGGGAGATCCCGCCGTGACCGCCGTGACCGAGCCCCACTCCGAGCCCAGCCCCGAGCCCAGCCCCGGGCCCCGCTCCGACCCCTTCTCCGAGAACACCGCCGACGTCATCGTCGTCGGCGCGGGGCCGGCCGGCGCGACGACGGCGTACCACCTGGCCAAGGCCGGACTCGATGTCCTGCTGCTGGAGAAGACCGAGTTCCCGCGCGAGAAGGTGTGCGGCGACGGGCTGACCCCGCGCGCGGTCAAGCAGCTGGTGGCGATGGGCATCGACATCTCGGAGGAGGCCGGCTGGCTGCGCAACAAGGGCCTGCGGATCATCGGCGGCGGCGTCCGTCTCCAGCTGGACTGGCCGGATCTCGCGACGTTCCCCGACTACGGCCTGGTCCGCAAGCGTGACGACTTCGACGAGCAACTCGCCCGCCAGGCGCAGAAGGCGGGCGCCCGCCTCTACGAGCGCTGCAACGTCGGCGCGCCGATCCTCGACGACCGCACCGGCCGCATCGTCGGCGTCCACGCCAAGCTCGGCGAGGAGAAACGCGAGGTCACCTTCCGCGCGCCCCTGGTGGTCGCCGCCGACGGCAACTCCACCCGGCTCTCCCTCGCGATGGGCCTGCACCGCCGCGAGGACCGCCCGATGGGTGTGGCGGTGCGGACCTACTTCGAGAGCCCCCGCCACGAGGACGACTACCTGGAGTCCTGGCTCGAACTGTGGGACCGCCGAGGCGCCGAGGACCGCCTGCTGCCCGGCTACGGCTGGATCTTCGGCATGGGCGACGGCACCTCGAACGTCGGCCTGGGCGTCCTCAACACCTCCGACTCCTTCAAGGAGTTGGACTGGCGCGAGGTCCTCAAGGCCTGGTGCGCCTCGATGCCGGAGGACTGGGGCTACACCCCGGACAACATGACCTGCCCGATCCGCGGCGCCGCGCTCCCCATGGCCTTCAACCGGCAGCCCCACTACACCAAGGGCCTGCTCCTGGTCGGCGACGCCGGCGGCCTGGTGAACCCGTTCAACGGCGAGGGCATCGCCTACGCCATGGAGTCGGGCCAGCTCGCCGCCGACGTCATCGTGCAGGCCCACGCCCGCTCCACGCCGGCCCAGCGCGAGACGGCCCTCCAGCACTACCCGCAGATCCTCAAGGACACCTACGGCGGCTACTACACGCTGGGCCGCGCCTTCGTGAAGCTCATCGGCAACCCGAAGGTCATGAAGATCGCGACCCAGCGCGGCCTGACCCACCCGCTGCTCATGAAGTTCACCCTGAAGATGCTCGCCAACCTCACCGACCCGACCGGCGGCGACGCCATGGACCGCATCATCAACGGCCTGAGCAAGGTGGCCCCGAAGGCCTGACCTCCGGCCACCGCAACAGTCGCCCGGCGTGCGAACACCCCGTCACGCCGGGCCACACCGATGAGCGCGGCGCGTTCGGGCCCGGGCTCGGGCTCGGGCACACCGAAAAGGCCGCTGCCCCCGAGCGGCTGCGGCCTCTTCTGTGGTGGGGGTCGGGTCAGAGGACCCGGACGGCGCCGGTCGGCGGGTCGTAGTCGAGGGGGCGCTCGACCACGCCGGTCGACGGGTTCTGCGCGCCGACGAACATGCCGTCGCCCACGTACACGCCCACGTGGTACGCGCTGCCCGCGCTGCCCCAGTACAGGATGTCGCCGGGCTGGAGGTTGCTCAGCCCGACCTGGGTGCCGGCCGTCGACTGGTCCTGCGAGACGCGCGGCAGGTCGACACCGACCTGCTTGAACGCCGCCTGCACCAGGCCCGAGCAGTCCCACGAGTTGGGGCCGGTGCCGCCGGACACGTACGCGTCGCCGACCTGGGCCTTCACGAACGCGATGACCGCGGCGGCCGAACCCGTCGCCGTCGACGTGCTGGTGGAGGCGCTGCTGCCGGCCGACGTGGAGGTGTCGGTGCTCGCGGAGGCGGTCAGGGTGGCCCGCTCGGCGCTGCGGGCGGCGGCGCGCTCGGCGGCGGCCTTGCGGGCGGCCTCCGCCTTCTTCTTGGCCTCGGCCTTCTTCTTGGCCTCCGCGAGGTCCGCCTTGGCCTGCTTGGCGGCCGACGCGGCGGCGGCGTCGCGCTCCGCCTGCAACTCGTAGTTGGCGGCGGCCTGCTGCGTGGCGTCGGCGGACTGGGCGACCTGGGCGGACAGGTCGGCGGTGAGCGTGGGCAGTTCGATGGTCTGCGTCACCGGCTCGGCAGCGCTCGCCGAACCGGACGCCCCGGCCACTGCCAGGGTGCTGAGGACGCCACCGGCAACTCCGGCTCGCATCGCGAGCGTCGACGCGCTGCGACGGGGTTTGCGGTGGCTCCGTATGAGAGCGGTGTGGGACATGGGTACAACCGGTATCAGGGCCTTCTCCATACCTTCAAGAAACGTGTGCTGCGCCACAGTTACTCAATCGCGACCCCAACTCCCGGGCGTGTCGGTCCTTATTGACGCCGTAACGGACATTGCGGGCGTGCCCCATGGGGCGTGTGATCACGTACTTTCGCCATAAGGTCCGAATTGCCCGCTGCCTAGCATCTGTTGGGGTAGGTGGCCAAGCCTCGTTCTCATGCGCCTCTCATCGATGTGGTGGAGGTCACGCAACGGTCACGACCGCGACCGCGTCCCGCGCGAACGTCCACCCTCACCCCCTCGTGAATGTGCGCACGCGTCCACATCCCGTCTCACCCCTCCCTCTGATGTGTGAATGCGGTGCCACTATCAACCACTCGTGTCCAGCGCCAATTTGCATGCACGGGAACCCACTTGATAGAGGGGCCACCCCTCTGAGCTGCTCCGACGAGCCAAAATGTCACCGCTGGTGATCAGTCGGACGCTTCGCGTATGAAGATCACTGCTCATCCGACTTCATGATCCTTCGTCAGGTGGTGGAGATCACAAAGCTTGTGCAATACGCCGTGTCGCAGATCACAGATCCCCGGGCATAGGATGCGAGGCAGTTGGGCTTGTGACCCGCTTCACATGTTCGCGATCTTCGTTGGGACGAACGAGGTTCGTGGCGTCCGTGAGGCACGCGAGCCCTGTGCCATCGCCAGCAGTCAGTGCCGACTGAGAGGAGCGAGGAGCGGTGAACGCCTATGCGCCCATCCTCGTACTGGGAGCCCTCGGGGCAGGCTTTGCGATCTTCTCCGTGGTCATGGCCACGCTGATCGGTCCGAAGCGGTACAACCGGGCCAAGCTTGAGGCCTACGAGTGCGGGATCGAGCCGACCCCCACGCCGGCCGGCGGCGGGCGCTTCCCCATCAAGTACTACCTGACGGCGATGCTCTTCATCGTCTTCGACATCGAGATCGTCTTCCTCTACCCCTGGGCCGTCACCTTCGACGCCCTGGGGATCTTCGGGCTCGTGGAGATGCTGCTCTTCGTGCTCACCGTCTTCGTCGCGTACGCGTACGTATGGCGGCGGGGCGGTCTGGAATGGGACTGAGGGGCTTTTAGAGACATGGGACTCGAAGAAAAGCTGCCGAGCGGCTTCCTGTTGACCACCGTCGAGCAGGCCGCGGGCTGGGTGCGCAAGGCGTCCGTCTTCCCCGCCACCTTCGGCCTCGCGTGCTGCGCCATCGAGATGATGACCACCGGCGCCGGACGCTACGACCTCGCGCGCTTCGGCATGGAGGTCTTCCGCGGGTCGCCCCGCCAGGCGGACCTGATGATCGTCGCGGGCCGGGTCAGCCAGAAGATGGCGCCGGTGCTCAGGCAGGTCTATGACCAGATGCCGAACCCCAAGTGGGTGATCTCCATGGGGGTCTGCGCCTCCTCGGGCGGCATGTTCAACAACTACGCGATCGTGCAGGGCGTCGACCACATCGTCCCGGTCGACATCTATCTCCCCGGCTGCCCGCCGCGGCCGGAGATGCTGCTGGACGCCATCCTCAAACTCCACCAGAAGATCCAGGGCTCCAAGCTCGGCGTGAACGCCGAGGAAGCGGCCCGGGAGGCGGAGGAAGCGGCGCTCAAGGCCCTGCCCACGATCGAGATGAAGGGGCTGCTGCGGTGAGCGACGCGAACGGCACGGGCGGGGCGAACGGCGCCCCGAAGGAGGCCGGCAAGGCCGCCGAGGGGGCCGGCGGAGCCCCGGGGGCGACGAACGGGACGTCGAGCGGGACGTCGGCCGGGACGTCGGCCGGGACGTCGGCCGGGACGTCGGACGGCGCGTCGGCCGGGACGTCGGACGGCGCGTCGGCCGGGACGTCGGACGGGGTGAACCCCGAGAAGGACCTCGGCACCGACAACCTCCCCGGCCAGCGAGGTCAGGGCGGCGAGGAGATCCGCGTCCAGCGCGGCATGTTCGGCGCCGGACAGAGCGGCGACACCTCCGGCTACGGCGGCCTGGTCCGCTCGGTCCGCCTCCCCGGCCCCGCGACCCGCCCCTACGGGGGGTGGTTCGACGAGGTCGCCGACGAGTTGGAGGGCGCCCTGGAGGAACAGGGGCTGCTGCCCGCCAACGCCATCGAGAAGACCGTCGTCGACCGCGACGAACTGACCTTCCACATCGAACGCGAGCACCTGGTCCGCGTCGCCCGCACCCTGCGCGACGACCCCGCCCTCCGGTTCGAACTGTGCACCGGCGTCAGCGGCGTCCACTACCCGCACGACAAGGGCCGCGAGCTGCACGCCGTCTACCACCTGCGCTCGATCACCCACAACCGGCTGATCCGCCTGGAGGTCAGCGCCCCCGACAGCGACCGGCACATCCCGTCCCTCGTCCCGGTCTACCCGACCAACGACTGGCACGAGCGCGAGACGTACGACTTCTTCGGGGTCGTCTTCGACGGTCACCCGGCCCTGACGCGGATCATGATGCCGGACGACTGGCAGGGCCACCCGCAGCGTAAGGACTACCCCCTCGGCGGCATCCCCGTCGAGTACAAGGGCGCCCAGATCCCGGCTCCGGACCAGCGGAGGTCGTACTCGTGAGCACGCAGTCAGCATCGGCCCGCGAGACCACCGAGGGACCCGTCTACACGGTCACCGGTGGCGACTGGGACGAGGTCGTCCAGTCCGCGGCCCGCGCCGACGACGAGCGCATCGTCGTCAACATGGGCCCCCAGCACCCCTCCACCCACGGAGTGCTCCGCCTCATCCTGGAGATCGACGGCGAGACGGTCACCGAGGCCCGCTGCGGCATCGGCTACCTGCACACCGGCATCGAGAAGAACCTCGAATACCGCACGTGGACGCAGGGCAGCACCTTCGTCACGCGCATGGACTACCTGACGTCGTTCTTCAACGAGACCGCCTACTGTCTCGGCGTCGAGAAACTCCTCGGCGTCGAGGACCAGATCACCGAGCGGACCAAGATCATCCGGGTGCTCCTGATGGAGCTGAACCGGATGTCCTCCCATCTGGTCTGCATCGCCACCGGCGGCATGGAACTGGGCGCCACCACGATCATGATCTACGGATTCCGTGATCGTGAAATGATTCTCGACCTCTACGAGTTGATCACCGGCCTGC
Organism: Streptomyces sp. NPDC091279; assembly: GCF_044757465.1. Classification (NCBI taxonomy): domain Bacteria; kingdom Bacillati; phylum Actinomycetota; class Actinomycetes; order Kitasatosporales; family Streptomycetaceae; genus Streptomyces; species Streptomyces sp. NPDC091279. The sequence continues at coordinate 144,201 of NZ_JBIVVA010000008.1, forward strand.
GGATGAACCACGCGTACATCCGCCCCGGCGGCCTCGCCCAGGACCTGCCGCCCGGTGCGGTGGACAGCATCCGCGCCTTCGTCAAGAAGATGCGCAAGAACCTCCCCGAGTACGACAAGCTCGCCACCGGCAACCCCATCTTCAAGGCCCGTATGCAGGACGTCGGTTACCTCGACCTCTCCGGCTGCATGGCCCTCGGCGTCACCGGCCCGATGCTGCGCTCCACCGGCCTCCCGCACGACCTGCGCAAGTCCCAGCCCTACTGCGACTACGAGACCTACGACTTCGAGGTCCCGACCGCCGACACCTGCGACGCCTACGGCCGCTTCCTGGTCCGCCTGGAGGAGATGCGCCAGTCGCTGTCGATCGTCGAACAGTGCCTGGACCGGCTCCAGCCCGGCCCCGTCATGGTCGCCGACAAGAAGATCGCCTGGCCCGCCCAGCTCGCCCTGGGACCCGACGGGCTCGGCAACTCCCTCGACCACATCAAGAACATCATGGGCACCTCCATGGAGGCCCTGATCCACCACTTCAAGCTGGTCACCGAGGGCTTCCGGGTACCGCCGGGACAGGCGTACACGGCCGTCGAGTCACCCAAGGGCGAACTCGGGGTGCACGCCGTGTCCGACGGCGGCACCCGCCCCTACCGGGTCCACTTCCGCGACCCGTCCTTCACCAACCTGCAAGCCATGGCGGCGATGTGCGAGGGCGGCCAGGTCGCCGACGTCATCGTCGCCGTCGCGTCCATCGACCCCGTGATGGGAGGCGTCGACCGGTGACCACCAGTTCTTCGGAGCGGGGCGTCAGCCTGGGCATGCCCAGGCTGCCCGCGCCCGCCTACCCGGACGACATCCGGGCCCGCCTTGAGACCGACGGGCGCGCGATCATCGCCCGCTACCCGGACTCCCGGTCCGCCCTGCTGCCGTTGCTGCACCTCGTGCAGGCGGAGGAGGGCCATGTCACGCGCACCGGACAGCAGTTCTGCGCGGACCTGCTGGACCTGACGACGGCCGAGGTCGCCGCCGTTGTGACGTTCTACTCGATGTACCGGCGCCGCCCCTCCGGCGACTACCAGGTCGGCGTCTGCACCAACACGCTCTGCGCGGTGATGGGCGGCGACGCCATCTTCGAGGAGCTCCAGGAGCACCTGGGCGTCGGCAACGGCGGGACCACCGACGACGGCAAGGTCACCCTGGAGCACATCGAGTGCAACGCGGCCTGCGACTTCGCGCCGGTGGTGATGGTCAACTGGGAGTTCTTCGACAACCAGACCCCGGCCAGCGCCAAGCGCCTCGTCGACGACCTGCGCGCGGGCGCCGACGTACGCCCCACGCGCGGGGCGCGGCTGTGCACCTTCAAGGACACCGCCCGCATCCTGGCCGGCTTCCCCGACGAGCGGGCCGGGGCCGTCGAGGAGAGCGGCAGCGCGGGCCCCGCCTCACTGGTGGGCCTCCGCCTGGCCAGGGGGGAGACCGCACCCGCGCGGGTCGTGCAGCCGCGGGACGGCGGACCGCAGGACGCGCGCGACGCGGCCCGGGACCGGACGGCGCCCGAGCCGGCGCCGTCCGAGCACCTCAGCTCGCACGACGCGCCACAGGACACGTCGGCCTCCGACCCCGCCCACCCGGCAGGGCCCGCCGCCGAGGAGGGGGAGTGATGACCTTGGCACCCGAACTGAAGGACACCAGCCCCGAGAAGCTGCTGTCACCCGTGCTGTCGGCGTTCTGGGACGAGGACCGGTCCTGGTCCCTGGACGTGTACCGCCGCCACGACGGGTACGAGGGCCTGCGCAAGGCCCTCGCGATGACCCCGGACGACCTCATCGCCTATGTGAAGGACTCCGGGCTGCGCGGCCGGGGCGGCGCGGGCTTCCCCACCGGGATGAAGTGGCAGTTCATTCCGCAGGGGGATGGAAAACCGCACTATCTAGTTGTCAACGCCGACGAGTCGGAGCCCGGGACGTGCAAGGACATCCCGCTCCTCTTCGCGAACCCGCACAGCCTCATCGAGGGCATCGTCATCGCGTGTTACGCCATCAGGTCGTCGCATGCCTTCATCTATCTGCGGGGTGAAGTCGTCCCCGTTCTGCGGCGGTTGCACGAGGCGGTGAACGAGGCCCGTGCGGCCGGCTACCTCGGCGCGAACATTCTCGGTAGCGGCCTCGATCTCCAACTCACCGTGCACGCGGGCGCCGGCGCGTACATCTGCGGTGAGGAGACCGCCCTGCTCGACTCGCTCGAAGGCCGTCGTGGTCAACCGCGGCTGCGTCCCCCCTTCCCTGCCGTCGCGGGCCTCTACGCGTGCCCGACTGTAGTGAACAACGTCGAATCGATCGCGTCGGTTCCCGCGATCCTGAACCGGGGCAAAGAGTGGTTCCGGTCGATGGGCAGTGAGAAGTCGCCCGGCTTCACGCTCTACTCGCTCAGCGGCCACGTCACCAACCCCGGCCAGTACGAGGCCCCGCTCGGCATCACGCTCCGTCAACTCCTCGACATGAGCGGCGGGATGCGGCCGGGCCACCGCCTCAAGTTCTGGACGCCGGGCGGTTCCTCCACGCCGATGTTCACCGCCGAACACCTCGACGTCCCCCTCGACTACGAAGGGGTCGGCGCCGCCGGTTCCATGCTCGGCACCAAGGCGCTCCAGTGCTTCGACGAGACGACCTGCGTGGTGCGGGCCGTCACCCGCTGGACCGAGTTCTACGCCCACGAGTCCTGCGGCAAGTGCACCCCGTGCCGCGAAGGCACCTACTGGCTCGTGCAGTTGCTGCGCGACATCGAGGCGGGCAAGGGCGCCCTGTCCGACCTCGACAAGCTGAACGACATCGCCGACAGCATCAACGGCAAGTCCTTCTGCGCCCTCGGCGACGGCGCCGCCTCGCCGATCTTCTCGTCACTGAAGTACTTCCGCGAGGAGTACGAGGAGCACATCACGGGCCGCGGCTGCCCCTTCGACCCGGCCAGGTCGACGGCCTGGGCCGACCGCACGGAGGTGAACGCATGACCGTGACCAGCAACGCCCCCTCCGGGGGTGAGGCGGCGGCCCGCCCGCCGCAGGATCTCGTGTCGCTGACGATCGACGGCGCCGAGATCAGCGTGCCCAAGGGCACGTTGGTCATCCGGGCCGCCGAACAGCTCGGCATCGAGATCCCCCGCTTCTGCGACCACCCGCTGCTCGACCCGGTCGGCGCGTGCCGCCAGTGCATCGTCGAGGTCGAGGGCCAGCGCAAGCCGATGGCGTCCTGCACCATCACCTGCACCGACGGCATGGTGGTCAAGACCCATCTCACCTCGCCGGTCGCCGAGAAGGCCCAGCACGGTGTGATGGAACTGCTCCTCATCAACCACCCGCTGGACTGCCCCGTCTGCGACAAGGGCGGCGAGTGCCCGCTCCAGAACCAGGCCATGTCGCACGGCAACGCCGAGTCCCGTTTCGAGGGACGCAAGCGGACCTACGAGAAGCCGGTCCCGATCTCCACGCAGGTGCTCCTCGACCGTGAGCGGTGCGTGCTGTGCGCCCGCTGCACCCGGTTCTCCAACCAGGTCGCGGGCGACCCCATGATCGAGATGGTCGAGCGGGGCGCGCTCCAGCAGATCGGCACCGGCGAGGGCGACCCGTTCGCCTCGTACTTCTCCGGCAACACCATCCAGATCTGCCCGGTCGGGGCGCTGACCTCGGCGGCCTACCGGTTCCGTTCCCGCCCCTTCGACCTGGTCTCCTCGCCGTCGGTGTGCGAGCACTGCTCCGGCGGCTGCGCCACCCGCACCGACCACCGGCGCGGCAAGGTCATGCGGCGCCTCGCGGCGGCCGACCCGCAGGTCAACGAGGAGTGGATCTGCGACAAGGGACGTTTCGGGTTCCGGTACGCGCAGCAGCGCGACCGGCTCCAGACGCCCCTGGTCCGCAACCCGGAGGGCGACCTGGTGCCGGCCTCCTGGCCGGACGCCCTGGAGATCGCCGCGCAGGGGCTGCTCGCCTCACGCGCGCGTACCGGCGTCCTGGCCGGCGGCCGGCTCACCATCGAGGACGCCTACGCGTACAGCAAGTTCGCGCGCGTGGCGCTCGACACCAACGACATCGACTTCCGCGCGCGCGTGCACAGCGCCGAGGAGGCCGACTTCCTGGCGGCCCAGGTCGCGGGCCGCGGCCTGGACCTGGACGGAACGGGCGTCACCTACACCTCCCTTGAGCAGGCGCCCGCTGTTGTGCTGATCGGGTTCGAGGCCGAGGAGGAGGCGCCCGGCGTCTTCCTGCGGCTGCGCAAGGCGTGGCGCAAGCACGGGCAACGGGTGTTCGCGCTGGCCCCCTTCGCCACCCGGGGCCTTGAGAAGGCGGGCGGCACGCTGCTGCCTGCGGCTCCCGGCACCGAGACCGAGTGGCTGGACGCGCTCACCAGCGGCGTCGGCCTGGAGGACTCCGGGGCCCGGGCCGCCGAGGCCCTGCGCGCCGACGGCGCCGTGATCGTCGTCGGCGAGCGGCTGGCCGGGGTGCCCGGGGCGCTGACCGCCGTCGTGCGGGCCGCGTCCGCGACCGGGGCGGCGCTGGTGTGGATTCCGCGCCGGGCCGGTGAGCGCGGTGCCGTCGAGGCGGGCGCGCTGCCGTCGCTGCTGCCGGGCGGCCGCCCCGCCACCGACCCCCGCGCGCGGGAGGAGGTCGCCGCCGTCTGGGGCGTCGCCGAACTCCCGCACCGTTACGGGCGCGACACCGGCCAGATCGTCGAGGCCGCCGCCCGTGGCGAGTTGCAGGCCCTGGTGGTCGCCGGGGTCGAGGTCGCCGACCTGCCGGACCCGGCACGCGCGCGTGAGGCGTTGCGGGAGGCCGGGTTCGTGGTCTCGCTCGAACTGCGGCCCGGTGAGGTCACCGAGCACGCCGACGTCGTCCTTCCGGTGGCCGCGGTCGCGGAGAAGGCCGGCACCTTCCTCAACTGGGAAGGCCGGGTCCGCTTCTTCGAGGCCGCGCTCAAGCCCGACCAGATGGCCCGCACGCTCGCGCCGACCGACGCGCGCGTGTTGCAGATGCTGGCCGACGCCATGGACGTTCATCTGGGGCTGCCCGATCTGCGCACCGCGCGGGCCGAGTTGGACCGGCTGGGCGGCTGGGACGGCGACCGGGCCGGGGCGCCGGGGGCGACGGCGGCGCCGTTGCCGAGGCCCGCCGTCGGTGAGGCGGTCCTCGCCGGACACCGGCTGCTGCTCGACCGGGGGCTCCTCCAGGAGGGCGACGAGGCGCTCGCCGGTACCCGGCACGCCGCCTACGCGCGCGTGTCGGCCGCCACGGCCGCCGAGGTCGGCGTCAAGGACGGCGACCTGCTCGCCGTGACCGGGCCCGCGGGCGTCCTCGAACTCCCGCTCCGGACCACCGAGATGCCCGACCGGGTGGTCTGGCTCCCGCTGAACTCCGTGGGCGCCGGTGTCGCCTCCGACACGGGGGCGCTGCCCGGCGCCCTCGTCCGTATCGGCCCGGCGACGCTCGTCGACGGGGCCCCCGAGGAGGTGGAGGCATGAGCCCGTACCTCGCTGCGGAAGACCTCTCCATGTTCGGCCGCGACCCCTGGTGGCTCGTGGTCGTCAAGGCCGTCTTCTGTTTCGCGTTCCTGATGGTGACCGTGCTGTTCTCCATCGTGTGGGAGCGCAAGGTCGTCGCCTGGATGCAGCTGCGGATCGGCCCCAACCGGCATGGCCCCTGGGGCATGCTCCAGTCGCTCGCCGACGGCATCAAACTGATGCTCAAGGAAGACCTCGTCGTCAAACGCGCCGACAAGGTCGTCTACGTCCTCGCCCCGATCGTCGCCGCCGTGCCCGCCTTCATGGCGATCGCCGTGATCCCCTTCGGGCCGGCCGGCAACGAGGTGTCGATCTTCGGGCAGCGCACCACGATGCAGCTGACCGACCTGCCTATCGCGATGCTGTTCATCCTCGCGGTGGCCTCGGTCGGCATCTACGGCATCGTGCTCGCGGGCTGGAGCTCCGGATCGACCTACCCGCTCCTGGGCGGCCTGCGCTCCTGCGCCCAGATGATCTCCTACGAGATCGCCATGGGCGCCGCGTTCGCCTCGGTGTTCCTGTACTCGGGTTCGATGTCGACGTCCGCGATCGTCGAACAGCAGCACGACCGCTGGTACATCGTGCTGCTGCCGGTCTCGTTCCTCCTCTACATCGTGACGATGGTCGGCGAGACCAACCGCGCGCCGTTCGACATGCCGGAGTCCGAGGGCGACCTCGTCGGCGGCTTCAACACCGAGTACTCGTCGATCAAGTTCGCGATGTTCATGCTCGCCGAGTACGTCAACATGGTGACCGTCTCGGCCGTCGCGACCACCCTCTTCCTCGGCGGCTGGCGGGCCCCCTGGCCGGTCAGCACCTTCTGGGAGGGCGCGAACCACGGCTGGTGGCCGATGCTCTGGTTCGTCGTCAAGGTCCAGCTGCTGCTGTTCTTCTTCATCTGGCTGCGCGGCACGCTCCCGCGCGTGCGCTACGACCAGCTGATGAAGCTCGGCTGGAAGGTCCTCATCCCGGTCTCCGTGGTCTGGCTGATGCTGGTCGCCACCGTGCGGGCGCTGCGCAACGAGCACTACGGCTTCGCGAACATCGCGCTCTACATCGTCGGCGGGGTCATCGTCCTGCTGCTGTTGTCCTTCCTCGTCGACATGTTCCGCGAGCGGGCGCAGACGGCCGAGCGGGCCGAGGAGGCGCCGGCCGGGTTCGACCCGATGGCCGGTGGGTTCCCGGTGCCGCCGCTGCCGGGACAGGAGCTTCCGCCGGTGCCCAGGCGCAGGCCGCACCGCGAACGGGAGCTGATTGTCAGTGGTGGGTCGGATACTGCCAGTGACGGAACTTCGGAGGGAAAGGAGGCGTCCGATGGCTGACGAGCCCCAGGAGTCCGAGCAGATGAAGCCCGGCTTCCAGAACCCCGTGGCCGGCTTCGGCGTGACGTTCAAGGCCATGTTCAAGAAGCGGCTGACCGAGCAGTACCCGGAGCAGGAGAAGACCACCGCTCCGCGCTTTCACGGACGGCACCAGCTCAACCGCCATCCGGACGGCCTGGAGAAGTGCGTCGGCTGCGAGCTGTGCGCCTGGGCCTGCCCCGCCGACGCCATCTACGTGGAGGGCGCGGACAACACCGACGAGGAGCGCTACTCCCCGGGCGAGCGGTACGGCCGCGTCTACCAGATCAACTACGCCCGGTGCATCCTGTGCGGCCTGTGCATCGAGGCGTGCCCCACGCGCGCGTTGACGATGACCAACGAGTTCGAGCTGGCCGACAGCAGCCGCGCCAACCTGATCTTCACCAAGGATCAGCTGCTCGCCGGCCTGGAGGACGGCATGGTCGACAGCCCGCACGCCATCTATCCGGGCACCGACGAGCAGGACTACTACCGGGGTCTGGTCACCGAGGCGGCTCCGGGCACCGAGCAGCAGGTGGCCGTCTCCAAGGGCGAGAAGCCCGAGGAAGAGGGGGTGGAGGCATGAGTACGCAGCTCGCCGCCTACGCCACCTCCACCGGCGAGGCGGTCCAGTTCTGGCTGCTGGGCAGCGTCGCGCTGATCGGCGCCCTGGGCACCGTCTTCATGCGGCGGGCCGTGCACAGCGCGCTCTGCCTCGCCGGGACCATGATCATCCTGGCGGTGTTCTACCTCGCCAACGGCGCCTACTTCCTGGGCATCGTGCAGATCGTCGTCTACACCGGCGCGATCATGATGCTGTTCCTCTTCGTGGTGATGCTGGTCGGCGTGACGGCCGCGGACTCCCTGAAGGAGACCATCAAGGGCCAGCGCTGGCTGGCGCTGCTCAGCGGCGTCGGCTTCGGCGTCCTGCTGGTCGGCGGGATCGGCAACGCCTCCCTGACCGAGTTCGACGGACTCACCCAGGCGAACGCGAACGGCAACGTGGAGGGCCTCGCCGCCCTCATCTTCACCAAGTACGTCTTCGCCTTCGAGATCACCGGCGCCCTGCTGATCACGGCCGCCGTCGGCGCCATGGTCCTCACCCACCGGGAGCGCACCGAGCGCGCCAAGACCCAGCGCGAGCTGTCCGAACAGCGCGTGCGGGACGGCAAGCACCTGCCGCCGCTGCCCGCCCCCGGCGTGTACGCCCGGCACAACGCGGTCGACATCGCGGGCCTGCTGCCCGACGGCACCCCGTCCGAGCTGACCGTCAGCAAGACGCTGCGCGACCGAGGCCAGATCCGGGACGTCTCCAGCGAGGCGCTGGAGGACCTGCGGGCCCTGGAGCAGCGTTCCGAGGAGCGCCTGGAGCGCACCGAGGTGGAGCCGTCCCCCCTCCGGCGGACCGAGGAGGCGTCGAAGTGAACCCGGTCAACTACCTGTATCTGGCAGCCCTGTTGTTCACGATCGGCGCCACCGGAGTGCTGATCAGACGCAACGCGATCGTCGTGTTCATGTGCATCGAACTGATGCTGAACGCCTGCAACCTCGCGTTCGTCACCTTCTCCCGCATGCACGGCAACCTCGACGGCCAGATCATCGCGTTCTTCACGATGGTCGTCGCCGCCGCGGAGGTCGTCGTCGGGCTCGCGATCATCGTGTCGCTGTTCCGTTCCCGCCACTCGGCCTCGGTCGACGACGCCAGCCTGATGAAGCTCTGAGGGGCGCTGAATCGTGGAGAACCTGATTGCGCTGCTGGTGGCGGCGCCCCTGCTCGGAGCGGCGGTGCTGCTGTGCGGCGGCCGCCGCCTGGACGCCGTCGGACACTGGATCGGCACGCTGCTGGCGGCCGTCTCCTTCGTGCTCGGCGCCGTCCTCTTCGCCGACCTGCTCGGCCGGAGCGCGGACGACCGCACCCTGGTGCAGCACCTGTTCACCTGGGTCCCCGTCGAGGGCTTCCAGGCGGACGTCGCCTTCCGGCTCGACCAGCTGTCGATGACGTTCGTGCTGCTGATCACCGGCGTCGGCTCGCTCATCCACCTGTACTCGATCGGGTACATGGAGCACGACGAGCGCCGCCGCCGGTTCTTCGGCTATCTGAACCTGTTCCTCGCGGCGATGCTGATCCTCGTCCTCGCCGACAACTACCTCTTGTTGTACGTCGGTTGGGAGGGCGTCGGACTCGCCTCCTACCTGCTGATCGGTTTCTGGCAGCACAAGCCCAGCGCCGCCACCGCCGCGAAGAAGGCCTTCCTGGTCAACCGCGTCGGCGACATGGGCCTGTCGATCGCGATCATGCTGCTGTTCACGACGTTCGGGACGTTCGCCTTCGGACCGGTGTTCGCCGGCGCGGGTGACGCGAGCGAGGGCAAGCTCACCGCCATCGCCCTGATGCTGCTCCTGGCGGCCTGCGGCAAGTCCGCCCAGGTGCCGTTGCAGTCCTGGCTCGGGGACGCGATGGAGGGCCCGACGCCGGTCTCGGCCCTCATCCACGCCGCGACGATGGTCACCGCGGGCGTCTACCTGATCGTCCGCTCCGCCGTGATCTTCAACGGCGCCCCCGACGCGCAGCTCGTCGTCACCGTCGTCGGCGCGGTCACGCTGCTCTTCGGTGCGATCGTGGGTTGCGCCAAGGACGACATCAAGAAGGCGCTGGCCGGCTCGACGATGTCGCAGATCGGCTACATGGTGCTCGCCGCGGGCCTCGGCCCGATCGGCTACGTCTTCGCGATCATGCACCTGGTCACGCACGGCTTCTTCAAGGCCGGGCTGTTCCTCGGCGCGGGGTCCGTCATGCACGGCATGAACGACGAGGTCGACATGCGGCGCTACGGCGGCCTGCGCACCTACATGCCGGTCACGTTCGTCACGTTCGGCCTCGGCTACCTCGCCATCATCGGCTTCCCCGGCCTGTCCGGCTTCTTCTCCAAGGACAAGATCATCGAGGCGGCTTTCGCGAAGGGCGGCACCGAGGGCTGGATGCTCGGCGGCTGCGCCCTGCTGGGCGCCGCGATCACCGCGTACTACATGACGCGCGTGATGCTGATGACGTTCTTCGGCGAGAAGCGCTGGCAGCCGGACGAGCGGGGCGAGCAGCCGCACCCGCACGAGTCGCCCAGCACCATGACGATCCCGATGATCGTGCTCGCCTTCGGGTCGGTCTTCGCGGGCGCGATCTTCGGCGTCGGCGACCGCTTCCTGAAGTGGCTGGAGCCGGTCACCGGGCACGCGCACGGGCACCCGCCCGTCAGCGCCCTCACCGTCACCCTGGCCACCATGGTCGTCCTGGTGATCGGCGTCGCCGTCGCCTGGGCCCAGTACGGGCGCCGCCCGGTCCCGGCCGTCGCCCCGCGCGGTTCGCTGCTCACCCGGGCCGCCCGGCGCGACCTGCTCCAGGACGACTTCAACCACGTCGTCCTGGTGCGCGGCGGCGAACACCTCACGCGCTCCCTGGTCTACGTCGACCACACCCTGGTCGACGGTGTCGTCAACGGCACGGCGGCCTCGGTCGGGGGCCTGTCCGGGCGGCTGCGCAGGCTCCAGAACGGCTACGCGCGCTCCTACGCGGTCTCCATGTTCGGCGGCGCGGCGATCCTCGTCGCCGCGACGCTGCTGATGAGGGCGGTCTGATACCGATGTCCTTTCCCCTGCTGACAGCGACGGCGGTGCTCCCGGCCGTCGGTGCGGTCGCCACGGCCGCCGTGCCGGCCGCACGGCGCACCGCGGCCAAGTGGCTCGCGCTGCTCGTGTCGCTCGCCACGCTCGCGCTGGCGGTCGTCGTGCTGGTCCGCTTCGACCCGGACGGCGACCGCTACCAGCTCACCGAATCCCACGCCTGGATCAAGGACTTCGGCGTCCGGTACGAACTGGGCGTCGACGGCATCGCCGTCGCGCTGATCGCGCTGACCGCCCTGCTGATCCCGTTCATCATCCTGGCGGGCTGGCACGACGCCGACCCGCTGGAGACCGGCAGCACCCGGTGGCGGCCCACCCAGGGCTTCTTCGCGCTGATCCTGGCCGTCGAGGCGATGGTGATCATCTCGTTCGCGGCCACGGACGTCTTCCTCTTCTACATCTTCTTCGAAGCCATGCTGATCCCGATGTACTTCCTCATCGGCGGCTTCGGGGACCGGGCCCACGAGCACGGCGAGGAGAGCGCGTCGACCCAACGCTCGTACGCGGCGGTCAAGTTCCTGCTCTACAACCTGGTCGGCGGACTGATCATGCTGGCCGCGGTGATCGGCCTCTATGTGGTCGCCGGGAACTTCTCGCTCCAGGAGATCGCCCACGCGCGTGCCGACGGTTCGCTGCACATGGCGACCACCACGGAACGGTGGCTGTTCCTCGGTTTCTTCTTCGCGTTCGCGGTGAAGGCGCCGTTGTGGCCGCTGCACACCTGGCTGCCCAACGCGATGGGGGAGGCCACCGCCCCGGTCGCCGTCCTCATCACGGCGGTCGTCGACAAGGTCGGCACCTTCGCGATGCTCCGCTTCTGCCTCCAGCTCTTCCCGGAGGCCTCGAAGTGGGCGACGCCCGCCATCCTCGTCCTGTCGCTGATCAGCATCGTCTACGGGGCGCTGCTCGCGGTCGGCCAGCGGGACATCAAACGGCTGGTGGCGTACGCGTCGATCTCGCACTTCGGCTTCATCATCATGGGCATCTTCGCGATGACCAGCCAGGGCCAGTCCGGCGCGACGCTCTACATGGTCAACCACGGCATCTCCACCGCCGCCCTGATGCTGGTCGCCGGCTTCCTGATCTCCCGGCGCGGCTCGCGGCTCATCGCGGACTACGGCGGGGTGCAGAAGGTGGCGCCGGTGCTGGCGGGCACGTTCCTGATCGGCAGCCTGGCGACCCTGTCGCTGCCCGGCCTCGCGCCGTTCGTCAGCGAATTCCTGGTCCTGGTCGGCACGTTCGCGCGCTATCCGGTGATCGGCGTCATCGCCACCTTCGGCATCGTGCTCGCCGCGCTCTACACCCTCGTCCTCTACCAGCGGACGATGACGGGTCCGGTGCGGCCGTCGGTCGCCACGATGCCCGACCTACGCGCGCGTGAACTGGTCGTCGTCGCCCCGCTGGTGGTGCTGTTGATCTTCCTGGGCGTCTACCCGAAGCCGTTGACGGAGATCGTCGACCCGGCGGTGAAGTCGACCCTGTCCGACGTACACAAGAAGGACCCCCAGCCCGAGGTGGAGGCGGCCAAGTGAGCGCAGCAGCCGTCCACAGCCTGTGGACAACATCGGCCGAACCGATCGCCAAGATCCAGGCGCCGAAGATCGAATACGGGCAATTGTCGCCCATCCTGATCGTCCTGGGAGCGGCGCTCCTCGGCGTCCTGGTCGAGGCGTTCGTCCCCCGCAGATTCCGTTACCACGCCCAGGTGTTCGTCTCCGTCGTCGCCCTGTGCGCCGGGTTCGCGGCCGTCGTCGCGCTCGCGGCCGACGGCTACGGCACCACCAAGGCGCAGATCGCGGCCATGGGCGCGATCGCGGTCGACGGACCGGCCCTGTTCCTGCAAGGCACGATCCTGCTGGCCGGGCTCGTCGGCCTGTTCACCTTCGCCGAACGGCGCCTGGACCCCGACGAGCACGGCAGCCCTGTCGACTCGTTCGCCGCCCAGGCCGCGTCGGTGCCGGGCAGCGACCAGGAGAAGGCCGCCGTCAAGGCCGGGTTCACCACCACCGAGGTGTTCCCGCTGCTGCTCTTCGCGGTCGCCGGCATGCTGGTCTTCCCCGCGGCGAACGACCTGCTGACGCTGTTCGTCGCCCTGGAGGTCTTCTCGCTGCCGCTGTACCTGATGTGCGCGCTGGCCCGCCGCAAGCGGCTGCTGTCGCAGGAGGCGGCCGTCAAGTACTTCCTGCTCGGCGCGTTCGCCTCGGCGTTCACCCTGTTCGGCATCGCCCTGCTGTACGGGTACGCGGGCTCGGTGTCGTACGCGACGATCGCGCAGGTCGTCGACGGCACCGTCACCACCGTCGACCCGGCCCTCGCCGACACCATGGGCAACGACGCGCTGCTGCTGATCGGCGCCGCGCTGATCGTCATGGGGCTGCTGTTCAAGGTCGGCGCCGTCCCGTTCCACATGTGGACGCCGGACGTCTACCAGGGCGCCCCGACGCCGGTCACCGGCTTCATGGCGGCGGCGACGAAGGTGGCCGCGTTCGGCGCGCTGCTGCGGCTGCTGTACGTGGTGCTGCCCGGGCTGCGCTGGGACTGGCGGCCGGTCATGTGGGCCGTCGCGATCGTCACCATGCTGGGCGGCGCGATCGTCGCGATCACCCAGACCGACATCAAACGACTGCTGGCGTACTCGTCGATCGCCCACGCGGGCTTCATCCTCGCGGGCGTCATCGCGACCACCCCGGACGGCGTGTCGTCGGTCCTCTTCTACCTGGCCGCGTACTCCTTCGTGACGATCGGCGCGTTCGCCGTGGTCACGCTGGTGCGCGACGCGGGCGGCGAGGCCACGCACCTGTCCAAGTGGGCGGGGCTCGGCCGCCGTTCGCCGTTGGTCGCCGCCGTGTTCGCGGTGTTCCTGCTGGCGTTCGCCGGTATCCCGCTGACCTCGGGGTTCGCCGGGAAGTTCGCCGTGTTCAAGGCGGCGGCGGAGGGCGGGGCGGCCCCGCTGGTCGTGGTCGGTGTGATCTCGTCCGCGATCGCCGCCTTCTTCTACATCCGGGTGATCGTCCTGATGTTCTTCAGCGAGCCCCGGCCGGAGGGCCCGACGGTCGCCGTGCCGTCGCCGCTGACGATGACGGCGATCGGGATCGGCGTCGCCGTGACGCTGGTGCTCGGTGTGGCGCCGCAGTACTTCCTGGACCTCGCCGGTCAGGCGGGCGTCTTCGTGCGCTGACCCACCCGCACGGCCGTGCACCTCGCCGTGAGCATGTCACCGGGCCCCGGTTCCCCCGTGCGGGAGCCGGGGCCCGGGCGCACGTTCGGGTGGGGCCTGTGGATAACTTCGGGGGCTGTCGGTGCGGGCGCCTATCGTGGGGGCAGTGGTCGAGGGACGACGTACGGGGGACCAGGCGATGAGCGCGACGCGTGTGATGGGCGGGATCAGCGAGATGCCAGAGGTGACGGAGAGCGAGGCGCTCTCCACGCTGCACCGGGTCTTCGGTTACGAGGCCTTCCGCGGCGAACAGGGAGAGGTCATCGACCACGTCGTGGCCGGCGGGGACGCGGTCGTCCTCATGCCGACCGGCGGCGGCAAGTCGCTGTGCTACCAGATCCCGGCGCTGGTGAGAGCCGGTACGGGCATCGTGGTCTCGCCGCTCATCGCGCTGATGCAGGACCAGGTGGACGCGCTGCGGGCGCTCGGCGTGCGCGCCGGGTTCGTCAACTCCACGCAGGACTTCGACGAGCGCCGGGTGGTCGAGGCGCAGTTCCTCGCCGGGGAGCTGGACCTGCTGTACCTGGCGCCGGAGCGGCTGCGCCTGGACAACACGCTTGATCTGCTGTCGCGGGGCCGGATCTCGGTCTTCGCGATCGACGAGGCGCACTGTGTCTCGTCCTGGGGCCACGACTTCCGCCCCGACTATCTGTCCCTGTCCGTGCTCGGCGAGCGCTGGCCGGACGTCCCGCGGATCGCGCTCACGGCGACGGCCACCCACGCGACCCACGAGGAGATCACCCAGCGCCTGGGCATGCCGAAGGCCCGGCACTTCGTCGCCAGCTTCGACCGGCCCAACATCCAGTACCGGATCGTGCCCAAGGCCGACCCCAAGAAGCAGCTGCTCGCCTTCCTCAAGGAGGAGCACGCGGGCGACGCGGGCATCGTGTACTGCCTCTCGCGCAACTCGGTAGAGAAGACCGCCGAGTTCCTGGTCCGCAACGGCATCGACGCGGTGCCCTACCACGCCGGCCTGGACGCGGGCACCCGCGCGGCCAACCAGTCCCGGTTCCTGCGCGACGAGGGCCTGGTGGTCGTCGCGACCATCGCGTTCGGCATGGGCATCGACAAGCCGGACGTGCGCTTCGTCGCCCACCTCGACCTGCCCAAGTCGGTCGAGGGCTACTACCAGGAGACGGGCCGCGCGGGGCGTGACGGACTCCCCTCCACGGCCTGGATGGCGTACGGCCTCAACGACGTCATACAGCAGCGCAAGATGATCCAGTCCGGTGAGGGCGACGAGGCGTTCCGGCGCCGGGCCGCCGCCCACCTGGACGCGATGCTGGCGCTGTGCGAGACCGCCCGGTGCCGGCGCGGCCAGCTCCTCGCCTACTTCGGCCAGGACCCCGAGGCCGCCGCCTGCGGCAACTGCGACACCTGCCTCACCCCGCCCGAGACCTGGGACGGCACGGTCGCGGCGCAGAAGGCGCTGTCGACGGTGGTGCGGTTGCAGCGGGAGCGGGGGCAGAAGTTTGGCGCGGTCCAGATCGTCGACATCCTGCTGGGGCGGCGCACGGCGAAGGTGATCCAGTTCGACCACGACCAGCTGTCCGTCTTCGGCATCGGGGAGGACCTCTCCGAGAGCGAATGGCGGGGCGTGGTGCGGCAGTTGCTGGCGCAGGGGCTGCTCGCGGTCGAGGGCGACTACGGCACCCTGGTGCTGACCGAGGCCAGCGGCACGGTGCTGCGCCGCGAGCGGGACGTGCCGCTGCGCAAGGAGCCCAAGAAGCCGGAGACCGCCAGGTCGGGTTCCTCCGCACGCGGCGAACGCAAGGCCAAGGCCGCCGCGGTCGAACTCCCCGAGGCGCTTCAGCCCGCCTTCGAGGCCCTGCGCGCCTGGCGCGCCGAACAGGCCCGCGAACAGGGCGTCCCGGCCTACGTCATCTTCCACGACGCCACCCTCCGCGAGATCGCCACCACCTGGCCGACCTCAGTCGCCCAACTCGGCGGCATCAGCGGAGTCGGCGAGAAGAAGCTCGCGACCTACGGCGAGGGCGTGGTGGAGGTCCTGGCAGGCCTGGAACCGCCGACACCGGTCGAGCCCCCGGTGGCAGCGGCCTCGGGCGCCGGGTCGGCCGCCGGGTCGACTCCGAGGGGAACGTCGGGTTCCACGCGGGGGAGTGGGGCTGGGGCGGGATCGAGGTCGGCGTCGGGGTCGGGGTCGGTTGCGCGGTCCGGGTCGGCGTCGGGGTCCGGGTCTGCGGCCGGGGGCTCGGTGGTGGCCGGGTCCGAGGGCGAGGACGACTTCTGGGCGAGCTTGGGTGAGGAACCGCAGGACTGGGCGTAGGAGGGGGCGGGGGCGCTGGCTCGCGGGGGTTGTCCCCGTTGCGGGTGGTGGCGTCGGCTGCTTCCGGCTCCGGCTCCGGTTGCGGCACCGGCTCCGTTGCGGCACCGGCTCCGGTTCCGGCTTCGGTTGCGGCACCGGCACCGGCTCCGGTTCCGGCGTTGGCGGGTTGGCGGGGCGTGCGTCGGCTGCCATTCGCGTCCGGTGACTCTCGGGAGGCGGCTGCGGGGGTGTCGGTGCGTGCGGGGTTGGTGCGTGCGGGGGTGTCGGTGTCTGCGAGGTCGGTGCCTGCGGGGGGTATCGGTGCGTGCGGCGTCGATGCCTGCGGGGGTGTCGGTGCTTGCGGGGCGGTGCCCGGGGATGCTGCGTCGAGCGGGCGGTGGCTTCATGGGCGACGGTCGGTGGTCTCGATGGCGGGGCGTGTCCGTCCGGGTCCGGCGGGGTGGCGGTGTGGTCAGCCCTCGGGGGCGTCGGTGCGGTAACCCCACTTGCTGCCTCACGCGGGCCGTGTTCTCGTGGCCTACGGTCACTTGGGCGTGCCTGTGCGGTGCGGGTTCCTGTGCCCGCGCCTGTGCCGTGCGGGTTCCTGTGCCGTCACCGCGCCGCGTCCGTGCCGGTTCCCGGGCCGCGTCCGCTCCCGTGACGCGCCCGCGCTCGCCCGTGCCGCCCCGCACACGCGCCCTTTCCCGTGTCACGTCCGCGCCGTGTCTGCCCCCGTGCCCGTGCTGCCTCCGCACCCGCGCCTGCGCCGTCTCCTCGTGGCCTACGGTCACTTGGGCGTGCCCGTGCCGGTTCCCGGGCCACGTCCGTGCCGGTTCCCGGGCCGTACCCGTGCTGCGCTCGCCCGTGCCGCCCCGTTCTCGTGCCGCACCCGTACCCGCGCGCGGGCCCTTTCCCGTGTCACGTCCGCGCAGCGTCTGCCTCTGTGCCCGTGCCGTACCCGTGCTGCGCTCGCCCGTGCCGCCCCCTTCCCGTGCCGCTCCCGTACCCGCGCGCGTACCCTTCCCGTGCCGTGTCCGTGCCGCCTCCGCGCCGCCCCCGTACCCGCGCTCGCGCCGCCCCGCACCCGGCCCGCCCCCATACCCGCCCCCGGCGGGCTCCCGGCTTACGTCAGGGCTGTCAGGCCTGGGCTGAAGACGATCAGTAGGGGGAGCAGCGGCACCAAGGCCGCCAGGGTTGTCGTCAGGGCTCGGTGTCTTCGGCCCAGGCGTGGGGGCGGTTGGAGGAGGCGGTCGACGCGTTCGCCGAGCAGGCGGTGGCTGGAGGAGCAGGACAGGACACCGCGGTGCATGTTCAGTTCGATCAGGGCGAGTGCGGTGGTGAGGTGGCCGCAGCGCCGGGACGCGGTGTCGTCGGCGGCCAGTTCGACCAGCCGGTGGGTCTGGCCGCAGAAGTGGGTGAAGAGCGGCACCCTCGGGAAGCCGGTGGCCAGCGCCGTCGACAGGTGCAGCAGCCAGTCGTGGTGGGCGCGGGCGTGGTCGCGCTCATGGGTGAGGACGGCGTCCAACTGGTGGTCGGTGAGCCGGTGCAGGGCGCCCGTCGTCACGACCAGTTGGGGCGGGTGGCCCGGCAGCCACCAGGCGTCCGGGTAGTCGTCCTCCAGGACAAGGAGCGGCCCGCGTGCGGGTGCCTCCAGTCCCGCAGGCCAGTCGGGCGCGAGTTCCCGCAGGTGGGCGCGGGCCTGTCCGCGTCGGCGGCGGGCCTCGACCAGTTCGCGGACGAGCATCGCCGCCGTCCAGGCCGCGCCGCCCGCGAGGAGCAGGGTGAGGGCGGCGGCCCAGGAGGGCGCGGCCGACAGGTCGTACGCGGCGGTCACCGCGGGTGGCGCGGGCGCGAAGACGTGGTCGCGGACCGTGTGGAAGACGGCCGCCGCGCCCAGCACCAACGCCGTCAGGCAGCACAGCAGGACGGTCGCGACCAGGCACTGCCACACCCACAGCGCCACCACCGGCTCCCGGTCGGGCCACCCGGCCCGTACCAGGGCATGCGGCACCGGCACAGCGGCCGTCAGGGCGACGACGCTCAGCAGGAGCAGGCAGACGGTCATGCCACGGGCTCCGAATCCGGCTCGGAGGAACGGGAGGTGAGGTGCGGGGCGAGGGGAGCGTGGTGCGCGGCCTGCCCGCCGTCAGTATGACCGTGGGCGGCCCCGTGCGTCAGGACCTGAGCAACAACCACTACGTCACGTACGACCACCGTCACACCCCCGATTCCCTCGCGCTGCGCTCGTCCCCGTGGACCGGG
The DNA here is from genome assembly GCF_044757465.1 of Streptomyces sp. NPDC091279. Taxonomy (NCBI): domain Bacteria; kingdom Bacillati; phylum Actinomycetota; class Actinomycetes; order Kitasatosporales; family Streptomycetaceae; genus Streptomyces; species Streptomyces sp. NPDC091279. The sequence continues at coordinate 162,504 of NZ_JBIVVA010000008.1, forward strand.
CTCGCGTCGTGCTCTCGCCTGCTCCCGAGGGCGAGGCCTTCTCGCTGCGGCTGACCTCGCGGACCAGCTCTCCGTCCCGTTCCGCCGGTCCCCGCGAGCCCGGTTCCGTCTCACCCGGAGCATCCCCGCCGACCGACCGGAGATCACCCCGAGCCCACCCTGAGACACCCCGGACAACACCCCGAGACCAACCCCGAGCCCACCCCTGACCCACCCCTGCGACGGCCTGCGAGCCCCTGCCCCGCCCGCCAACGGGCCCCCGCCAGGCCTCACCTGAGCCCCGCCCGCCCCCGGCGACGAGCCGCCCGAGCTGGGGCCGGGCCCCGCCCGCTCACCGCAGCCGCGCCGCGCCCCGCCGCCCCCGGCCCACTCACCGTCGTTCGGCCGCGCCCCCGCCGCCCCCGGCCCACTCACCGTCGTTCGGCCGCGCCCCCGCCGCCCCCGGCCCACTCACCGTCGTTCGGCCGCGCCCCCGGCGCCCTCGCCCCGCTCGCCGTCGTTCAGCCGTGTTCCCGCTCCTCCTCCGCGCCCGCGACCACGCGGCCTGTTACCTCGCCCAAGCCCACCTTGAGGTTTCCTGGGCCTGGGGCCCAGGCTGTGAGGGTTACCTCGTCGTTGTTTTCCAGGAAGGTGCGGTTGCCGGTGGGGAGTTGGAGGGGGGCGCGGCCGTTCCAGGTGAGTTCGAGGAGGGAGCCGCGCTGGTGTTCGGCCGGGCCGCTGACCGTGCCGGAGCCGTAGAGGTCGCCGGTGCGCAGGGAGGCGCCGTTGACCGTCATCTGGGCGAGCTGCTGCGCGGCCGTCCAGTACATCGTGGAGAACGGTGGCTCGGCGACGACGTGACCGTTGACGGCGACGGAGATCCGCAGGTCGTAGCCGCCGGGCTCGTCGTCGGAGTCGTCGAGGTAGGGCAGCGGGGGGTGGGTGCGCTCCGGCGACGCCACGCGCGCGTCCTCCAGCGCGTCCAGCGGCGTGATCCACGCGGACACCGAGGTGGCGAAGGACTTGCCGAGGAACGGGCCGAGCGGAACGTACTCCCAGGCCTGGATGTCCCGCGCGGACCAGTCGTTGAGCAGGCACAGCCCGAAGACGTGGTCGCGGAAGTCACCGAGCGGCACCGGCGTCCCGCGCCGGGACGGCACGCCGACCACGAAGCCGACCTCGGCCTCGATGTCCAGGCGGACGGAGGGACCGAAGACGGGGGCCGGGTCGGCGGGCGCCTTGCGCTGGCCGGACGGGCGCACCACCTCGCTGCCGGAGACGACGACCGTGCCGGAGCGGCCGTGGTAACCGATCGGCAGATGCTTCCAGTTGGGGGTCAGCGCGTCCCCGGCCTCGGGGCGGAAGATCTGGCCGACGTTCCGCGCGTGATGCTCGGAGGAGTAGAAGTCGACGTAGTCGGCGACCTCGAAGGGCAGATGCAGGGTCACCGAGGACAGCGGGTGGAAGAGACCGGCGATCGTCTCCTGGTGCGCGGGCACCGTCACCCACGCGGTCAACGCGCGCCGCACGTCGGACCAGGCGGTGCGCCCGGCCGCGAGCAACGGGTTCAGCGACGGCCGCGCCAACAAGGAGGCGTACGGCGAATCGAGCGCGCGGGCCGCCGCGCCCGCGTCGAGAACCTGGTCGCCGAGGCGGACGCCGACGGTCCGGTCCGTCGAACCGGCGACCGAGAAGACGCCGTAGGGGAGGTTGTGCGGGCCGAAGGGGTCGCCCTCGGCTACGTCGAAGGGGGGCATGGGGTACTGCCTCGCTCTCACCATGTGTCGGGTGCTGACAGGTGGCCTGGCCACACGTTACGGGTGAGTTGCCGCTCCTGTGCAGTGCCTAAAGAGTTTGCAATGTCCTCATTGCCCCTGTCGGAGGCGCTAATTCCGGCTTAGCGTCCTTTGGGGACACGGACGGGGTGGGTCCGGTCCGGAGGGGGACGCGTGAGGGGACCCGTGGCCGGGAACGGCAGGCCGCCGTTGGAAGTGGACCGTGAAGTTCCGGGTCTCCTGGTGAAGTTCGGCGACTATCCGTTGCATCACGGTGGCGTCGGCGCCGTTCGCAGTCTCGGTCGGCTCGGTGTGCCCATGTATGCGATCACCGAGGACCCGTACACGCCCGCCGCCGCGTCCCGTTATCTGCGGCGCGCGTTCGTCTGGCCGACGTCGGGCACGGAGGAACCCGCGCGTCTCGTCGACGGGTTGCTGCGGATCGGGCGGCGCATCGGCCGGCCCGCCGTGCTGGTGCCGACCGACGAGGAGGCCGCCGTGCTGCTCGCCGAGCATCAGGAGGCGCTCGCCGGGCCGTTCCTCCTCCCGCGCGTGGAGGCGTCCCTGCCGCGCCGCCTGGCCAGCAAGCAGGGGTTGCACGAACTCTGCCTGGAACACGGCATTCCGACTCCGGCGACGGCGTTCCCGCTGTCCTACGCCGACGTCGTCGCCTTCGCGGAGACGGCACGGTTCCCGGTGGTGGCCAAGAACCGGGAGGCGTTCCTGCGGCGCGCGCGGCCCGCGGTGCGCGGCACCACCAGGATCGCCACCCGCCAAGGCCTCCTGGGCCTCGCCCGCGACTGGGGCGAGCGGCCCGGCGTGATCCTCCAGGAGTACCTGCCGCGCGAACACGCCGAGGACTGGATCGTGCACGCCTACTTCGACCGCGACGCGACGCCGCTCGCGATGTTCACCGGCGTGAAGGTCCGCTCCTGGCCGCCGCACGCCGGAATGACCGCGCACGCCTACGTCGTCGACAACCCGGAACTCGCGGACCTCGCCGCACGTTTCATCAAACAGATCGGCTTCACCGGCATCATCGACCTCGACCTCCGCTACGACCGACGCGACGGCCGCTACAAGCTCCTCGACTTCAACCCCCGGATGGGCGCCCAGTTCCGGCTCTTCGAGAACGAGTCGGGGGTGGATGTCGTCCGCGCGATGCACCTCGATCTGACCGGACGTCCCGTCCCCGAGGGCGAACAGCGGGCCGGTCACCGCTACGTCGTCGAGAACATCGACCTGCCCGCCCTGCTCGCCTACCGCCGCAGCGGCCGCACGACCCCGCACGCCCCGCCGCGCGCGAGCGGGACGGAGCTGGCCTGGTTCGCGGGTGACGACCCGCTGCCGTTCCTCACGATGCTCGCGCGCTGCGTACGGCCGGGCGCACGGCACGTGTACCAGCTGTGGCGCGCCAACCGCCGTACTGGCAACACCCGTTCGGGTGGCTGACGGGCCCGCCCGGTTGACCCCGTTCGCACACAACACATGCCAGCACACGCCAGCACATGACAACGCACAGCAAGAGATGTCGTCCTGGGGAGGGCTTCGTGGAACAACCGGGCATGGAAGAACCGGCAGTGGAACGTCCGGCCGTGCCGCAACCAGCAAGGGAACGATCGACCACGCGCCGCCCGGCCACAAGGCAACCGCCTGCCACAAGTCAACCGCCTGCCATAAGGCAACCGTCGGCCATGCGACAACCGTCGGCCAAAAGGCAACCGCCGGTCATACGGAACCCGGTGGCCGTCATCGGTGCCGGGCCGTTCGGGCTGTCGACCGCCGCGCATCTACGCGCGCGGGGCATACCCGTACGGGTCTTCGGTGAGCCGATGGTCAGTTGGCGTGACCACATGCCCGCCGGGATGCTGCTGAAGTCGACCCCGGCAGCCTCCAGCCTCGACTGCCCGCAGCCCGGCCACACCCTCGCCGACTACTGCGCGGCGGCGGGCGGCCCGAGCCTGGTCAGTGACGAGGACATCATCCCGGTGGAGACGTTCATCGGGTATGGCGAGTGGTTCCAACGGCGGTTGGTGCCCGGTCTGGAACGGGTCAGGGTGGTCTCCGTCGACCGACGGCCCGGCGGCGGCTTCGAACTGAAGCTGGACTCGGGGGAGTTGTGCACCGCGCGCGCGGTGGTCGTGGCGACCGGCCTTGACGGTCTGGCGTATCTGCCGCCCGAACTGGCCCCGGCCGCGGGGGACGGGCCCTCGGGGCCGGTGTCGCACAGTTCCCGGCACCATGACCTCGCGGCGTACGCGGGGCGGGAGTTGATCGTCGTCGGGGCGGGGCAGTCGGCGCTGGAGACGGCGGCGTTGGCGGCGGAGGCGGGCGCACAGGTGCGGGTGGTCGCGCGGGGGCGGGGCCGGGTCGGGTTCGGCGCGCCGCCGTGGGAGCAGCCGAGGCTGCGGCCGGAGTCGCCGTTCGGCCGGGCCTGGTCGTTGTGGGCGCTGAGCCGCTACCCGCAGTCCTACCGCCACCTCCCCGAGCGGACCCGCCACCACCTGGTCCGCAACGTCCTCGGCCCGCTCGGCGCCTGGTGGCTGCGGGAGCGTTTCGAGGCCCGGGTGCGGGTCGACGACGTCGAGCGGATCGTCGGTGCGCGGGCGGCCGACGGCGCTGTTGTGCTCACCGTCCGCACGCACGCCGGTCGCGTCGAGCGGCTCGCCGCCGATCACGTGATCGCCGCGACGGGTTACCGGGTCGACCTCGCCGCGATGGGGTTCCTCGGCCACGAGCTGCGCGCCCGTCTCGCGGTGAGCCGGGGTGCGCCGAAACTGGGCGCCGGGTACGTGTCCTCGGTGCCGGGCCTGTACTTCACGGGGCTGGCGGCCGCGTCGTCGTACGGGCCGGTGATGCGGTTCGTGTGCGGGACGGAGTTCGCGTCGCCGAGGCTGGCCGGGCACCTCGCGGCGGCGTGCTGCTGACGTTCCGTCAACCTTCCGGTAAGGGAGGTCCCGTAGGGGTTGTAGGGGCGGAAGAGCCGAACGGCACAGGGGAGTTGGCGTGGAACGGACGGGGCTGGCGGGAACCCGGTGGTCGTCCGGTTCGGAGCTGAGTGGGTGGGGCGTGCGATCCGTATTCTCTGATCATGGCCGCACCCCTCGCATATGCCCTCATCGCCACCGACCTGGACGGCACGTTGCTCCGAGGCGACGACACGCTGTCCGACCGGTCCCGTGCCTCGCTCACGCGGGTGGCGGCCGCCGGCGCCCGGCACCTGGTCGTGACGGGCCGGCCGGCGCCCAGAGTGCGCCCCCTCCTCGACGACCTGCACAGCAGGGGGCTCGCGGTGTGCGGGCAGGGCGCGCAGGTGTACGACGCCGGCGCGGACCGGCTGCTGTGGTCGGTCACGCTGGACCGGGAGTTGGCCGAGACCGCGCTCGGCAAGATCGAGGCGGAGGTCGGCCAGGTGTACGCGGCCGTGGACCAGGACGGCGTGAACGGCCTCACGCTCATCGAGCCCGGCTACCGCATGCCGCACCCGACGTTGCCCGCGGTGCGGGTCGAGCGCCGCGCCGACCTGTGGTGCGAGCCGATCAGCAAGGTGCTGCTGCGCCACCCGGACCTGTCCGACGACGAGTTGGCGGGGATCGCGAGGTCGGTCGTCGACTCCCTCGCCACCGTCACGATGTCGGGCCCCGGCACCGTCGAACTCCAGCCATGCGGCATCACGAAGGCGACCGGCCTCGCGCTGGCCGCCGAGCACCTGGGGCTCGGCCCGCACGAGACGATCGCCTTCGGTGACATGCCGAACGACATCCCGATGTTCGAGTGGGCGGCCCACGGCGTAGCCATGGCCAACGCCCACCCCGAACTCAAACGAGTAGCCGACGAGGTAACCCTCTCCAACGAGGAAGACGGCCTATCCCAAGTCCTAGACCGCCTCTTCCCCTAACGCGCCCTATAGGGGCGCGGGGCTGTGTCAATGTGCGGCTCCGCCGCGCGAGCGCGACCAGCCACAACGGCGCGTCAGCCGGCAACTCACCGGCCCGGCGCCCAGCCCCCCGCCCCTCGGGCGAAGGGTCTAGTACGCCCCGTACACGTTGTCGATCGACCCATACCGCTGCGCGGCGTAGTTGCACGCGGCAGTGATGTTGGCAACCGGGTCGTACGGGTCGTACGACGTCCCGGACACGTGGTACGCCGCGAACGTCGGGTCGATCACCTGGAGCAGCCCCTTGGACGGCGTCCCGGCCGCAGCGTTGGAGTCCCAGTTGTTGATGGCGTACGGGTTGCCGGACGACTCACGGATCACGTTGCGGTAGATGCCGTTGTACGTGCCCGGAATGCCCTTTTCTGCCATCACGGACAGCGAGGCCCGAATCCACCCGTCGAGGGTGTTGGAGTAGCCCAGCGAGGTCGCGGTGGCCACCGTCGGCGTGGCGGCGGACGCACTCGTCGCGCCGATGACCGGGAGGGCGAGCACGGCGGCCCCGGTACCGAGGACGGCCAGCTTGCGGGCGATGCGAGAGCGGCGGGGAGCGGTTGCGCGCATGGGGAAGTTCCTCTCCGTCGCCTGCGAGGTGAGCTGTCGGGTTCGGGCGGGAGCTGCCCGGTCGCGCGGCCGGTGGGCCGTGCGGCTTAACCCCGAGCCGTCCCGGGCGATGGCCCGGTCCGGCGACTTACCTGGTTCCCCCGCTCCTGCCGTGCGTGAGTCGTCTCGGTGAATGGATGTACGGGCGGCGGCAGGATTAGGCGTCCACCCGACAGGCCGGGAACGTATGCGAGAGCACATGTCCGGAACAAGTGCCGGATTCACACTTCACGACAGTTGACCTTGGTCTGGGCGTTTTAGGGCGCTTGATCCTTTGCGGTCGCCACGCTTCAACTCCCGTTGCGCACAAGTTCTGCACAAGAAACACAACGGCGCGCGGGACGGGTGTCCGCGCGCGCCGTGGCGTGAGTCAAGTCACGAGAATCATCAAGCAGGGTAAATCGGGCAATGAGCCCAACTCGGCGTCAACCGGCCGTGCGTGGAATCCGCTTCTCCCACGTCCGGTGGAAGACCATCTCGCCGCCCTCCGTGCAGACGACCTCGTCGGACGTGACGAAGTCGGTGGCGTCGCAGGTGATCTCCGAACGGGTGTGCACCGTGGCGTCCCAGCCCAGCTCGGGCCGGTGCAGCCGGATCGACCAGTCCGAGCGGGTCCGGGCCGACAGCGGGTCGTTCTCCTGGACGGTGTACGTCTCCAGCGCGTCCTCGGTGAACTCCAGGCCGTCGGGGTACACGCGCGTGCCGCCGTAGCGCGGGTCGACCTCCAGGCGCCACAGGCCCGCCGCGACGTCCCGCACGACCAGGCGCTCGGGGCGCGGCGCGTCGAGGGTGGCGGGGAAGTTCACGCCGAGCGGAGGCGACTGCTCCGGTTCCTCGAAGACGATCCCGGAGTCGCCCTCACGCGCGCGTACCGGCAGATCGAGGAAGCTGCCCGCCGGGTCCAGGGTGAGACCGGCCTCGGAGCCGGGCTGCGGCCAGATCCACGGCCAGTACGCGGACGACACGGCGAGCCGGATGCGGTGACCGGGCGGAAAGGCGTGCCCGATGCCGTTCAGCTCGAACTCCACGTCCTCGAACGCCCCCGGCGTCCACGCCACCGCCAGGTCCCGCCCCCGGCGCGCCGAGAGGTTCAGCACACCCCGCGTGACCAGCGTCGACGACCCGTCCGGAGCGACGTCGCAGACCCGGGCCACCACCTGCCCACGGGGCGCGTGCGAGGCCAGCCGCAGCCGTACCCGGGGCCGCCCGAGCACCCATGTCTCCTCGCCCACCGCGAACTCGAAGCACGCCGAGCGCGCGTCCTCCTCGCGCTGGTCGGGCGGCAGGTCGGCGTCGTTGCCGAACGGGAAGAACCGCCCGGCGTCCACGCCCGTGTGCTGCGGCGAGCGGACCAGCACCGGAGCACCCTCAAGGGCGTGCGGAACGGTCGTGACGTGCGGCGACGGCCAGGACGGCTCGCCCACCCAGCGTCCGGGCAGCGTGTCGTACACGGTCGCCGGAGGGTGCGAGTCGCTCACATAGGAGCGCAGCAGCGGCTCGGCCATGACGCCGTTGTCGGCGCCCTTGAGCCAGTGGTCCCACCAGCGCAGCGTCTCCTGGAGGAAGCCGATCGCCGGGCCGGGCGGCAGCCCCCGGTCCGGGTACTGGTGGGACCAGGGGCCGATCAGGCCGCGCACCCGGTCGGCCGGGAGCTGCTCGGCCAGCCGCAGCACCGTGTCGCGGTACGGGTCGTGCCAGCCGCCCACCGCCAGCACCCCGGCCCTGATCGCGCCGTAGTCCTCGCAGACGCTGCCGTGGCGCCAGTAGTCGTCCCGCGTCTGGTGGGCCAGCCAGGTGTGCGAGAACGGCTCCAGGGCCTCCAGACGCCTCAGCCACAGCTCCCGCCAGCCCTCGCCGAGGTACGCCGGGTCCGGCGGCCGGGAGGTGAACGCCAGCATCGTCGACGCCCACGCGTGCATGTCCACCGCGAGGACGGAACCTCCCATGTAGTGCACGTCGTTGTCATAGCGGTCGTCCGTCGAGCAGACCGTGACGACAGCCTTAAGGGGATCAGGAGCGAGCGCCGCGATCTGGAGGGAGTTGAAACCGCCCCAGGAGATGCCGAACATGCCGACCTTGCCCGTGCACCAGGGCTGCGCCGCCAGCCATTCGACGACCTCGACGCCGTCCGCCAGCTCCGTCGCCGAGTACTCGTCGGTGGGCAGCCCCTCGCTGTTGCCGTGGCCGCGCACGTCCACGCGCACGGAGGCGTAGCCGTGGCCCGCGTACCAGGGGTGGCGCTGGGCGTCACGGGGCGCCGTCCAGTCCGTCAGCCGGTACGGCAGGTACTCCAGGAGCGCCGGTACGGGTTCGTCGGTCAACGGCCGCCACACGCGCGCGTAGAGGAGCGTTCCGTCGGACAGCGGGATGCGCAGGTCCTCATGGGCCGTCTCGTAGGGGAAGGACGTACGGATGTGCAGGCTCATGGCGGTACCTCAGTGAACGGGGTGCATGGTGCGGCGCAGCCACGGCGCGGCGGCGATCACGGCGAGCCCCACGGCCACCGCGATCGCGCCGTTGACGCCGAAGTAGGCGGGCTTGGAGACGTCGTCGTAGAACTTCACCGTCTGCGCCTGGATGCCGTTGGCGAGCGCCAGCGACAGGAACCACAGGGACATGGTCTGGCTGGAGAACGCGGCCGGGGCGAGCTTGGTGGTGGCCGACATCCCGGAGGTCTCCAGCAGGATGTCGCCGAGCCCGAGCAGCAGGTAGGAGCCCACGATCCACCAGACCGACATCAAGTACTTGTCGCCGGAATGCCCCGAGGTCGGCAGGACCATCAGCAGGAACGACAGTCCGCCCAGGATCACACCGAACGCGATCTTGTTGGAGGCGTGCGGCTGACGGCGCCCCATGCGCACCCACACGGCGGCGACGACGGGCGCGAGCGCGACCTCGAAGGCGCCCAGCGCGGACGCGTACCAGCTGGCCGGGAAGTGGAAGCCGAGGATCGTCGTCTCGGCGTTCGTGGAGGCCAGCAGGATCATCGTCGAGTAGGCCTGGAACAGGATGAAGTTGAAGACCGTCGACGCGAGGAACAGCACCACATAAGGGCGCAGTCGGCCGCGTTCCTCGGCGCTCACGCGCGGGCTGGCGAACATCACCGAGAAGTAGACGACCGGCGCGATCACGGAGATCACCGTCAGCACGTCGACGAAGCGGCCCATGGTGAGCCACCCGGCCAGCGCGAGCGCGGTGGCGACGACGGCGACGACGACCGCGCCGACGGCGATCAGGAGCACCGCGCGGCGCATCGCGGCGGGGGCCAGCGCGAACTCCGCGGAGTGCTTGCGCCCCGCCAGATGACGCCGTCCGGCCACGTACTGGATCAGCCCGAACGTCATCCCGACCGCAGCCGCGGAGAAGCCCCAGTGCCAGCCCTTGTGATCGCCGAGCCAGCCGGTGACCAGCGGTCCCGCGAACGCGCCGATGTTGATCGCCATGTAGTACAGCGCGAACCCGGCGTCCCGGCGCTCGTCGTCGGTGCGGTACAGCTTGCCGACCATGGTGGCGACGTTCGGCTTGAGCAGCCCGGTACCGGCGCTGATCAGGCCGAGGCCCACCCAGGTCATCGCGGCCGTCGGCACCGCCATCGAGTAGTGGCCGACGGCGATCAGGATGCCGCCCCACAGCACCGCGCGGTACGAGCCGAGGATGCGGTCGGCGAGCCAGCCACCGGCCACCGACACCAGGTAGACGAGGGTGCCGTAGGCCGCCGAGACGGAGGCCGCCGTTCCGGGGGACATGCCCAGGCCGTCGTGGGCGACGGTGTCGGCGAAGTACAGGACGAGGATCGCCTGCATGCCGAGGAACGAGAACCGCTCCCAGACCTCCAGGCCGGAGAGCGTCAACAGCCCCCTGGGCTGGCCGAAGAAGGCATGATCGTCCGCGGCCGGCGGCTGATCTTCGGGTGGGACGTCAACCTCTGTTTGCGACACGCTGCACTACTTCCATCAAAGTCACTCAACAGTCATCCATATCAGGTGATCGAAAACATACCGGTCGTCGTTCGATACCGCCCAGGGTGGACCGGTGGGCGGCACCGGTGATCGAAAGGTGACCGGATACGCTGACTTGAGATGTCAGCGACCTATCGACAAACCGTGTAACCGCCAGTGGACACCAGCAGACAGGAGACCCCTCGTGACCGTCGTCGGGCCGTTCGGGCTGAGCGTGCGGGACCAGGCTCTGGAAGCCGACGTCCAGGCCGGGTTGACGGCTGTCGAGGAGGGACTGCTCGAAGCCACCAAGAGTGAGGTCCCTCTCATCACGGGGGCTGCCCAGCACCTGGTCAGGGCGGGGGGAAAGCGGTTCCGTCCGCTGCTCGTCATGCTCGCTGCCCAGTTCGGCGATCCTTATGCACCCGGAGTCGTACCGTCCGCCGTGGTCGTGGAGCTGACCCACCTCGCGACGCTCTACCACGACGACGTGATGGACGAGGCGACCGTGCGCCGCGGGGTGGCCAGCGCCAACACCCGCTGGAGCAACTCGGTCGCCGTCCTCACCGGTGACTTCCTCTTCGCGCGCGCGTCGCACATACTGGCCGACCTCGGGCCCGAGGCGGTACGGGTGCAGGCGGAGGCGTTCGAACGGCTGGTCACCGGCCAGATCCTGGAGACGGCGGGCCCGCAGGACGGCCGCGACCCGATCGACCACTACCTCGACGTCCTCGGCGGCAAGACCGGCTCGCTGGTCGCGGTCGCCTGCCGGTTCGGCGCGATGATGTCCGGCGCCGACGACACGGTCGTGGACACCCTCACCCAGTACGGCGAACGGCTCGGCGTCGCCTTCCAGCTCGCCGACGACGTCCTCGACATCGCCTCCGACTCCCACGAGTCCGGCAAGACCCCCGGCACCGACCTGCGCGAGGGCATCGCGACGCTGCCGGTGCTGCGGCTGCGCGAGCAGGCGGCCCGGCTCGGCCTGGCCGAGGACATCGCCCTGAGCGAGCTGCTCGACTCCGACCTGAGCGACGACGCCCGGCACGCCGAGGCGCTGAAGGCCCTGCGCGCCCACCCGGCCCTGGAGCAGGCCCGCCGGGACACCGTCCGCTACGCCAGGGACGCCCGCGCCTCCCTGGCCCCGCTGCCGGAGTGCGACGCCCGCGCCGCCCTGATGGAACTGTGCGACGCCGTGGTCCACCGCGCCGGATAACCGCGACCGCGATCGGGACCGGAACCGGAATCCGGCGGGGGAGCGGGGTCAGGGTTTTGCCGGACGTCCCGTAGGGGGCGGGAAACGGGGCCGCAGCGGGCCTGGAACGGGCGGCCGACCGTCGGCGGCCGCCCCGGCCCCGGCCGGACCCGCGACCACCTCCGGTACCACCCCTACGGGTGGGGTACCCGAGCGGCCGGTCTCTGTCATACCCGAGGCGTACATGGAGTTGGCTCCCCGGTCTGACGACTGATCCGCCCGGATTTGGTGAGATGGACACCACGGCACACACCACTGCTCACCGATTCGGGTGAGAATGGCGGCTCGGGGTTGTACGACGAGTGCAGTTGGACAGGCCGCCGCCGACGACGGAGGTAGGGCACACATGGCACCGCACGCATCCGACGACAGCACGACCGCACAGGAGCGCGACGAGCTGCGCACGGGCCGACGCAGGGCCGCGCGGTACGTCGTCCCGGTCACGGTGGTGGGGGTGGCCGCCGCCACCATCGGGCTGGTCCCGGCGCTCGCCGACTCCGGCGACCCCGATCTGCCCCAGGTCAGCGCGCAGCAGCTGATCGAGAAGATCGCCAAGTCCGACGTCCAGCAGCTGTCCGGCACCGTCAAGGTCACCACCGACCTCGGCCTGCCCGACGTCAGCGGTCTGACCGGCGGCCTGACGTCCGGCGCGACCGGTTCCGGTGACGGCTCCGCCGCCGACCCGTCGGCCAAGCTCACCGAGCTGGCCACCGGCACCCACACCCTGCGCGTCGCGGCCGACGGCCCCGACCGGCAGAAGCTCTCCATCCTGGAGAACGCGTCCGAGTACAGCCTCGTCCACAACGGCGACGACGTCTGGGGCTACGACAGCAAGTCGAACAGCGTCTACCACGCCACCACCGACCACGCCACGGACAAGGGCAAGGACAGCAGCAAGGCGCGTGAGCGGGAGCAGGCGCCGCAGGGCACGCCCGAGCAGCTCACCAAGGAAGCCCTCAAGGCCGTCGACAAGACGACCTCGGTGACCGTGGACGGCACCGCTCAGGTCGCGGGCCGGGACGCGTACCGCCTGGTCATCAAGCCGAAGGACGCCGGTACGACGGTCGGCGAGATCACCGTGGCCGTGGACGCGAAGACGGGCCTGCCGCTGAAGTTCACGCTGACCCCGAAGACCGGCGGCGCCGCGGTGATCGACGCGGGCTTCACGCAGGTCAGCTTCGCCAAGCCGGCCGCGTCGACCTTCGCCTTCACCCCGCCCAAGGGCGCGAAGGTCACCGAGGCAGACAAGGGCGCCAAGGGCGTCAAGGGCGACAAGGCCGGGCACAGCCTGAAGGACGGCAAGGGCTCCGGCTCCCAGGCGGGCAAGGGCACGGCCGGGGACCACCAGGGCCTCGACGGGCTGAACGTCATCGGGGACGGCTGGGACTCCATCGCCTCCTTCGACACCGGCGGCCAGGGCATGACGTCCGGGTCCAAGGCCGAGGGCGGACAGATAGGCGGCTTCCTGGACTCGCTGGGCGACAAGGTCAAGGGGAAGTTCGGCTCCGGGACGGTCTTCTCGACCCGGCTGGTCAACGCACTGATCACCGACGACGGCAAGGTCTACGTCGGCGCGGTCACCAAGGACGCGCTGGTGAAGGCGGCCGACGCGGCGAAGTGACCCCCGCGCGGGCGCTCCCTGTGCGGCGGGGCGGGCCCGCGCGAGCGGCACGACGAATCGAGGAAGCCGATGGACGAGGGGTCCGCCACGGAGCCGGATCAGCCGGATCAGGGTGACGCGGGTGACGGCGTCATCGTCACGCGCGGGCTCACCAAGCGGTACCGGGGCGGACAGCTCGCCGTCGACGGCCTCGACCTGACCGTTCCGGCGGGCAGCGTCTTCGGCTTCCTCGGCCCGAACGGCTCGGGCAAGACCACCACCATCCGCATGCTGATGGGCCTGATCGACCCCACCTCCGGCACCGCGCGCGTCCTGGGCCGCCCGATGCCGGGCGCCATCCGGACCGTGCTGCCGCACGTCGGCACCCTCATCGAGGGCCCGGCCCTGTACGGCCACCTCTCCGGTCGGGACAACCTGCTGCGCTACGACGCCGCCGACCCGACGGCCGACCCGCGCACCCGCAGAGCCCGGGTCGCGACGGCGCTGGACCGGGTGGGGCTGAGCGCGGCGGCCGGGAAACGGGCGAAGGCGTACTCGCTGGGCATGAAACAGCGGCTGGGCCTGGCCTGCGCCCTGCTCCAGCCGCGTCGGCTGCTGGTCCTGGACGAGCCGACCAACGGCCTCGATCCGCAGGGGATGCGTGAGATCCGTTCCCTGGTAAGGGAGTTGGCGTCGGACGGGGCGACCGTCTTCCTCTCCTCCCACCTGCTGGACGAGATCGAGCAGGTCTGCACGCACGCGGCGGTGATGGCGCGGGGCCGGTTGATCACACAGGGCGCGGTGGCCGAGCTGGCGGCGGGCGCGCGGGGCCGGCTGGTCGTGACGACGCCCGATGCCGGGGACGCGGCCCGGGTGCTGAAGGAGCAGGGCGCCGGGGACGTGGTGGTCGTCGACGACCGGGTCACCGCCGACCCGCCCGAGCGTGACCTCGCCGAGGTGAACGCGGCGCTGGTGGCGGCGGGCGTCCGGGTCAGGGGCTTCGGCGTCGAACGGGCGTCACTGGAGGACGCGTTCGTGGCACTGACGGGGGAGGGCTTCGATGTCGCGGGCTGAAGGCAGCGGGCAGGCCGGGCCGACGGCTCCTCCCGCCCCCGCCGAAGCGGCCGCCCCCGCCGACGTGGCCGTTCCCGCGGTGCCGCCGGTGCGCGGGGCCGGTCGGCTGTGGACCTTGGGGCTGTTGCGCAGCGAGCTGGGCACGACGTTGCGGCGATGGCGGACGGTGGCGCTGCTGGGGGTGTTGGCGGCGGTGCCGGTGCTGGTCGGAATCGCGGTGCGGATCGAGACCGGCGACGGGGGGTCGGCGGGCGGTGGGCCCGACGGGGGCGGCGGCCCGGCGTTCATCGCGCAGATCACCAACAACGGGCTGTTCCTGGTGTTCACGGCGTTGGCGGCGACGCTGCCGTTCTTCCTGCCGATGGCGGTCGGGGTGGTCGCCGGGGACGCGATCGCGGGCGAGGCCAGTGCGGGCACCCTGCGCTATCTCCTGGTGGCCCCGGCCGGGCGGACCCGGCTGCTGTTCACCAAGTACGTGACGACGATGGCGTTCTGTGTCCTGGCGACGCTGGTGGTGGCGGGCTCGGCGCTGATCGTGGGGGCGCTGCTGTTCCCGCTGGGCGATCTGACGACGATCTCGGGCACCCGGATCACGTTCGCGGAGGGGCTGTGGCGGGCCCTGCTGATCGCGCTGGTGGTGGCCGCGTCGTTGACCGGGGTGGCGGCGCTCGGCCTGTTCATCTCGACGCTCACGACCAGCGGGATCGCGGCGATGGCGACGACGGTGGGGCTGTTGATCACCGTGCAGATCGTCGACCAGATACCCCAACTGCACGCGGTGCAGCCGTACTTGTTCTCCCACTACTGGCTGTCGTTCGCGGATCTGATGCGGGAGCCGGTCTACTGGGACGACCTGGTGAAGAACCTCGGTCTGCAAGGCCTGTATCTGGCGGTGTTCGGTTCGGCGGCGTGGGCGCGGTTCACGACGAAGGACATCACCACGTAGCCGGTGCGGTGCACGCGCCCCGGGCGGGCGTGGCCGCGACGGGCGGCCGGACCGGCGGGAGCGACGCTGCTCCGTGGACCGGTCGGCCACCCGCCGCGGGGTCGGGGGGAGACAGGACGTCAGGGTGTCAGGGCGTCAGGGCGTCAGGGGGGGGCGTCACCAGGTGACGGGGAGTTCGTAGACGCCGTAGACCGAGCCGTTGTGCTTGAACGACAGGTCGTCGATGCCGGTGGCGAGGCGGAGGGTGGGGATGCGCTTGTAGAGGGTGCTGTAGACGACCTGGAGTTCCAGGCGGGCCAGCGGCTGGCCGAGGCACTGGTGGACGCCGAAGCCGAAGGCGACATGGGCGCGGGGGTTGCGCGTGAGGTCGAGGCGGTCGGGGTCGGGGAAGATCTCGGTGTCGCGGTTGGCGATGTCGTTGGGGGTGATGAGGCCCTCACCGGCGCGGACCAGTCGGCCGCCGACCTCCATGTCCTCCAGGGCGACGCGGCGCCGGCCGCTGTGGGTGATGTTGAGGTAGCGGAGCAGTTCCTCGACGGCGGAGGCGATCAGCTTCGGGTCGTCGGTGTCGCGCAACAGGGCGAGCTGGTCGGGGTGTTCGAGCAGGGCGAGGGTGCCGAGGCCGATCATGTTGGCGGTGGTCTCGTGTCCGGCGAGCAGCAGCAGGACGCCCATCTGGGCCACCTGGGCGCGGGTCAGTTCGCCCGCGGTCACCCGCTTGCTCAACCCGGTGAGCAGGTCGTCGGCGGGGTGGGCCAGTTTCTCGCCGACGAGGTTGTCGAGGTAGTCGCGGAGGTTCGCTCCGGCGGCGCCGCGCGCTTCGGGGGTGGCGTCCCGCTTGATCAGGACGCTGCTGTTCTCCTGGAAGAACTCGTGGTCGCTGTAGGGGACGCCGAGCAGTTCGCAGATCACCAACGACGGGACGGGCAGCGCGAACGCCGAGACCAGGTCGACCGGCTTGGGACCGGCGAGGATGTCGTCGATCAGGTCGTCGACGATCTTCTGGACGGCCGGGCGCATCGCGTTCATCCGCTTGATGGTGAACGGCGCGGTCACCATCCGGCGCAGCCGGGCGTGTTCGGGGTCGTCCATCATGATGAAACTGATGGAACTCTCGTCGATGAGCGGCATGATCCGCGGGTAGCCGGGCCGCCGGGGGTCGGCGCTGACCCGGGTGTCGCCGAGCACCTTGCGCTGGTCGTCGTAACGGGTCACCAGCCACGGCGTGCTGCCGTCCCAGAGGCGGACCTTCGTCAGCGGGGTCTCCTGTTGCAGGGTCCGCATCTCCGGCGGCGGGTCGAAGGGGCAGCGCATGTCCCTGGCCATCGGGAAGTCGGCGATCTCGGCTCCGTGCTCGTCGATGGGTTCCACGGTGCTGGTCATGACGTCCTCGATTTCACGGTCGATCGAACCTTCGGGGGCGACGCGGCCGGAGGTCTCCCGTCCGCTCGGCCGATGCGGCGGGCGGGCACGGGCTCTCGTCGCGTCGGGGCCCTCAGCCTCACAGGAGGTTGCCCAGTGTGCAAGTTTTCTCAATGGGCAATTTTGCTAGGAACCCCTATTCTCGCGGTGATGACTACGAGCCTGCGTGAACGCAAAAAGGCGGCCACCCGTGAGGCGCTGCACAACGCCGCCGTGCGTCTCGCCGTCCAGAACGGGGTCGAGAGCCTCACCGTCGAGGCGATCGCCGACGCGGCCATGGTCTCGCGGCGGACGTTCTCGAACTACTTCGCCGGCAAGGAGCAGGCGCTGTTGCACCGGGATCGGGCGCGGGTGTCCGTGCTGGCGGCGTTGGTGCGGGCGGTGCCTGAGCGCGAGCCGCTGCGGGCCGCGTTGGTCAGTGCGGTCGAGCAGATCGCCGTGGAGCGGGCTGCCGATCCCGAGCTGGAGGCGCAGTATCAGGCGTTGCGGCTGCACCCCGCGCTGATCACCGAGTACGTCGCCACGTACACGGCTGTGGAGCCCGAACTTGCCGATGCGATCGCCGAGCGGCTTCCTGTCGATCCGAACCGGGTGCTGAGGTCGCGGGTTCTCGCGGCGACCTTCCTGACGGTTCTGCGGGTCTCCGCGCACCAGCTCTTCGCCCACGACGAACGAGCCCCCCAGGACCTCGTCAACCAGGCCATCACAGCCCTCCGAGAGGACTTCAGATAGCGCGCAGGCTTGTCGCGCAGTTCCCCGCGCCCCCTTTTTTTTTGCGGCGCTGCCGTGCCGGAGTCGGACAGTCGGCCCCCGTCCAGACCCCGGGCCCGGGTCGTCGGGACGGTGCGGCGCCGTGGGGGCTGGTCGCGCAGTTCCCCGCGCCCCTTTGGGGCGTTGGCCCAGCGGAGTTGGACAGTTGGCCCCTTTCCAGGCCCCGGGTCAGGGTCGTCGGGATGGTGCGGCGCCGTCGTGGCTGGTCGCGCAGTTCCCCGCGCCCCTTAAAGGCAGGGCGTTGCCGGGCCGTGGGCGGGTGGCTCGGGAGCCTTGAGAGTGGTCGCGCAGTTCCTCGCGCACCTTTGGGGGTGCTGACCGGCCCGGAGTTTCTGGAGTGCTGGGGGTGGCAGCGTGTGGCTGCGAGACCGTGAAGCGAACGAACGTTCGAGGGGTGACGTCCCACCCGACCCCATGACCGCCCCACCCACAGGCCGAGCATCCAGCCCACGCCCCAGCAACGCCGCCAAGGGCCGCGGGGCTGTACCCAACACGCGGCTCCGCCGCGAGGACGCGCCCAGCCCCCACGACCCCGCACCCGCCCACCGGGCGTCCTCCAGGCCCCCGAGCCAACCGCCCACGGCCGAGCAACCCCCTGCTCTTAAGGGGCACGACCAGCAGGCCCGAGCCAGCCGCCCACGGCCCGGCAACGCCCTGCTTTTAAGGGACGCGACCAGCAGGCCCGAGCCAGCCGCCCACGGCCCGGCAACCCCCTGCTTTTAAGGGGCGCGGGGAACTGCGCGACCAGCCACGACGGCGCCGCACCCGCCCACCGGGCGTCCTCCAGGCTCCCGAGCCAGCCGCCCACGGCCCGGCAACGCCGAGAAGGGGCGCGGGGAACTGCGCGACAAGCCCCCACGGCGCCGCACCCGCCCCCCGGGCACCCCCCCGCCCCCCGGGCGCCGCACCCGCCCCCCGGGCACCCCCCCGCCCCCGGGGCGCCGCACCCGCCCCCCGGGCACCCCCCCGCCCCCGGGGCGCCGCACCCGCCCCCCGGGCACCCCCCCCGCCCCCCGGGCGCCCCCGACCCCGAGGTCGGCTACCTCGTACCGCCGTCGCCCCCGCCCAGTGCCCGCGCCAGCGGGGTTGTTTCCCGGGGCGGCGCTCCCGTGAAGTCGCCGAGTCGCCACGCCGGCACCCACGGCACCCGATGCACGGTGATGAGCGGCTCCAGGCGCCGAACCTGCTGGACCAGAGCCCGAGGCAGCCGCCCGGCGGAATCGGCGACCAGAACGACGGCGTTCAGAGTGAGCCCCGCAGGCGGCTCCCCGTTCCGGAACATCTGCAACGTACGCAACGCGGCGGCCAGCCCAGCCGCATGCGTCCGCGCAACCAACAACACCGCCCCCGGCGCCGGAGGAACCGGCCACTCCCGCCCACTGTCGTGGCCGCCGAACACCCCGGCGAGCGTGCTGGTCCCCGCACCCCCGTGCGCCCCGACCCACGAGTACAGCTCGGACGGCGCGTCCACCGGCCCCCGGACCCAGATCTCGGGGCCGAGGCCGCCGTCACTCCTGTCCGTGCCCATCGCGTGCTCCTCTCCCGGGTTCGACCAGGTTCGACGTTTCCTGGAACGAGTCTGTGACGCCATGGTGACGTCAGAACCCGCGCTGAGCGGCGAGACTCGAAGGTACGTGCACGACCGGATCTTGACGCCGGGGGAACGGAGACCCCGACGGCGGGAGGGCGCATCATGGAACGTGCCCGAACGCGTCGCGTCAGCCGAGTCCCGACGCATCCGAGTGAGGGAACGATGTCTCGACTCAGCCGCGACAAGAAGCGGGACCAGATCAGTGACCGGCAGCGGGGCGCGCTCGCGCTCGCGGCGACGCCGGTCGACGTGCGCGTTCCGGCGCGCGGAACGGCCGCGCTGGTGGGGGATGTGCCGGTGGTGGCGGGGGCGGGTGCGGAGTTGCAGCAGGTGGTGCTGGACCATCTGCACCGCATCGCGCGCACGACCGGCCGCCCGGTTCTCGCGACGGTCCATGACGAACGCATCGGCTATGTGGTGCGGTTGAGGATCGAGACGAACGGTTCGAGCGACCTGGCGGGCGAGCCGGTGAAGCTCCCGGCCCGCACCCCCTCGGGCACCCGCACCCCCGAGGAACCCCTAGAGGTCCCCACCTCCAGGCTCCGCATGCTGCGCGAACCGATCGAAGACCGCGCACCCGGAACGGCGTTGGCGCCCTTCGGCGAGTTCGGCCCACCCCCGGTGATGGACGCCGTGCCCGCAGGCAACGGAACGTCATCGGCACCGGAGTTCGCGGCACCCCCCGCACCCCAGGCCACCTCGGACCCGACCCCGCCGCACCCCACCGCCCCGCACCCCACGACCCTCAACTCGCCCCCGGCACACGGCTTCCCGCCCGCTCCAGCCTCCGCCTCCGACCAGTTCGCCCCGCAGTCGCCCCACACCCTGGCGACCCCCCTCCCCACCCCGCCCCCGGCGTCGAACATTCCCCCCTTCCCCCCAACCCCCCTCCCGACCCCGCACCCGGCGTCGAGGCCCCGTTCCCGTTCCCCCATCCCGCTCCTCCCCGAGCCGGAGCCCGAGCCGAAGGTCGCCCGCATCCGGGGGTTCGACGCGGTCGCCGAGGCGGTGATGGGGTGTGGGCCCGTCGACGGGCTGGCCGTGCTCGCGGAACCTGTGGGGCGGATCAACGACGCCGTGCAGGCCGGACGGACCGAGGAGGCGGGGGAGTTGGCGCGCCGGACGGTCGTCGAGGCGACTCGGTCGCTCGGGGCGGAGCACACCGAGGTGCTGCGGCTGCGTGAACTCGCCGCCTACATCGCGTACTTGGCGGACGACCCGGTCGACGCCCTCACGACCTGCCTGGATCTCGCCCGCATCCACCACTACGCCGGTGACGCGGAGGGGGCGTACAGCAACGTCCTGAGCGCGTCGACCGCGTGGCGTGCCGTGCGGAACCCGGAGCAAGGCCTCGCGCTGGGCGCCGAGTTGATCGACCTGTGGACCGAACTCGCCGCCCAGGACGGCCCGGCAGCCGAGGAGTCCGAACGACTGGACTCCGCCAGAACCCGCATGCTCCGCCTCACCACCCGAACCCAGTCCCCCTGACCAACCCCCCTCAAGGCTCCCGAGCATCCAGCACCCGGCCGGGCAACCCCCTGCTTTTAAGGGGTGCGGGGCTGTATCGATGTGCGGCTCCGCCGCGCGGGCGCGACAAGCCCCGACGCCGCCGCACCCGCCCCCCTCAAGGCTCCCGAGCATCCAGCCCACGGCCCGGCAACCCCCTGCTTTTAAGGGGCGCGGGGAACTGCGCGACCAGCCCCGACGGCGCCGCACCCGCCCACGAGCCCCTCTTCCAGGCCGAGACCCGAGCTTCAAACCCCCGCCCGGGCAACGCCGGAAAAGGGGCGCGGGGAACTGCGCGACCAGCCCCGACGGCGCCGCACCCGCCCACGAGCCCCTCTTCCAGGCCGAGACCCGAGCTTCAAACCCCCGCCCCGGCAACGCCGCTAAGGGGCGCGGGGAACTGCGCGACCAGCCCCCACGGACCCGCACCCGCCCGCCGGGCGAGCCGCACCCGCCCGCCGGGCGAGCCGCACCCGCCCGCCGGGCGAGCCGCACCCGCCCGCCGGGCGAGCCACCCCGCCCGCCCGGCAAGCCCACCACCTACTGCGACAACGCCCACATCGCGTAAGCAATCGCATCCGAATTCCGGTCAAGGGCAGTGTCGTTGATGTTGGACACCGTGTCGCAGGAAGCGTGATAGCACGCGTCAAAGGCCCGCCCGACCGTACCGCCCCACTTGCTGACCTGCGCCGACGTCTTCGTGTAGTCGGCGCCACTGAACAGCCCGCCGACCGGAACGCCCGCCGTCTTGAAGGGCGCGTGGTCGGACCGCCCGTCGCCCTCGGTCTCCGGCTCGGTCGAGATGCCCAGGCCGGT
Organism: Streptomyces sp. NPDC091279; assembly: GCF_044757465.1. NCBI lineage: Bacteria > Bacillati > Actinomycetota > Actinomycetes > Kitasatosporales > Streptomycetaceae > Streptomyces > Streptomyces sp. NPDC091279. Next base: position 183,714 of record NZ_JBIVVA010000008.1, read on the forward strand.
GAAGTAGTCCTTGAAGGTCTTCTCGATGGTGGGGTCGTCGTCGTAGACGAAGTACCCGGGGTTGGGGGAGCCGATCATGTCGAAGTTCAGGTAGTCGACGATCTTCGCGCGGTTGGCGGTGGAGAGGCCGTTCACGTAGGAACGGGACCCGACCATGCCCAACTCCTCGGCGCCCCACCAGGCGAACCGCAGATGCTTGGTCGGCTGGTACCCCGTACGGGCGACGGCGAGCGCGGTTTCCAGGATGCCGGCGGACCCGGAACCGTTGTCGTTGATCCCCGCACCGGCCGTCACGCTGTCCAGGTGTGACCCGGCCATGACAACCTGATTGCTGTCGCCACCGGGCCAGTCGGCTATCAGGTTGTAGCCGGTGCTTCCGGAGGAGGTGAACGTCTGGACGGTGGTGGTGAACCCGGCCGCGTCCAGTTTGCCCTTCACGTAGTTGATCGAGGCGAGGTAACCGGCGCGCCCGTGGGCCCGGTTGCCGCCGTTGGCGGTGGCTATGGACTGCAACTGGGTCAGGTGCGCCTTGACGTTGGCGACGGGGATGTCGGGCGCGGCAACGGCGGCGGCGGCGACGTCGGCCTTGGAAGCGGGCGCCGCACCGGCGATCGATCCGGTGGCGACGAGCGTGACGGCGGTGACGACGGCGGCGGCCGACGTCCGTCGAGAGACGGAGAACTTCATGTGGGGGCTCCGTGATCCAAGTACCAGGGGAATCAGGTCGATTCCACAGTGAGTGGGGGTGCGGAGATCGTGGTGCGAGAGCCGACGTGCCGTCAAGAGCCGCAGTGTGTGTTTTCGGCCCCCGGAAACGCCGGAACGGCCGAGGCGCCGCACCCCGCACCCGTCACCGGGCGTGGGATACGGCACCTCGGAGCCCGTACGGGCGGGCGTGCGGGCGGGCGTGCGGGCGGGCGCGGGCGGCCGCGCGGCAGCCGGTGTCACCGCGCGCGGAGACCGGTCACTTTCTGACGGGACCCTTCGCCTTGCCGCCCCTGTTGCTGGGCGCGTTGCCCGGGGGCAGGGCGGTGGAACGGGAGGAATCGCCCGCCGCGCGCGAGGATTCCGCGCCGATCGACGCGGGCTGGAGGTTCGCCACGTTGGTGGCAGCGTTGGCCGGGGCGGACCGCTGCGTCGTGCTGGGGTCGAAGGTCGGCGCCGGTTGCCGCGGGGCGGTCGTCGGGGCGAAGTTGCCCGCGGGGGCGTTGTTCGAGACGGCGACGGGGCGGGCCCGGCCGGGCTCGGGGCTGCCGGTCTGGCTCCGGATCTCCCGGTCCGCCTTGTCGGTGAACTTGTCGTAGATCACCTGGCTGATCGAACCGGCTGCCTGGGCTGCCGCACCCGCCGTCTGAAGAGGCACGTTGATGCCGCGCAGGCCCGCGTACATGGCCGCTCCGGCAAACTCCGTCGCCCCCATGGCCATCTTCGGAATGCTGCCCGGCCGGTCCGAGTTGGGGTTCAACGCCGCGTTGACCTCGACACCGATCTGGTACAGGCCGTTGGCTCCGCTGATCGCGATGCCCCAGTTGTACGCGGAGTTGACGCCCTGGGACGAGTCGCCGAGCGAGGTGCCGACGGATTGCAGCGCCAGCCCGACGGCGGGCGCCGAGTCGACGGCGGTCTTGATGATCGCCGCCCGGTTCTCCACGGCCCAGTTGTACGTGTCGTTCGCGGCGTTGCGGGTGCCCCGGTAGAGCTGGGCTCCCTTCTCCTGCGAGTAGGCGATGAAGTACCGCAGGTTCTCGTTGGCCTTGTCGACCCACGTCTGGGTCGAGCTGTCGGGGAGTTGCGCGGTGGGTGTGGTCATGGTGAGCCGTCCTTAGCTGAGGGTTGCGCCTCCCACGCGACGGCTGCGTTCCTCGAACGGTTCATCGAATCCGGTGGTTTCATGGCGGAAATTCGTCCTTGCGGGGAGTTGGCCCGACCACCTCCCCGCAACGCCGAGAGCCCCGGCACGCCCTCGGGGGAGGGGTACCAGGGCTCTTGCCCACGTGCGGGCCCGGCGACGGATCAGACGGTGCCGAACGCGTCCGCCCTGACACCCGCCACGAATGACGTGAACGTACCGCTGCGGAAGCGCAGGGCGGCACGGCCCGGGTCCTTCGAGTCCCGTACCGGCACGACGCCCTGCGGGGCAACGAGGTTGAAGGCGACCTCGACGCAGTCGCCTCCGTTGTTGCTGTACGACGACGTGAACCAACTCGGGGATTCAGTCAACGCAGCCTGCCCTTCGGTCAGTTGAACTTCCCGGACTTGACGCCCGACACGAAGTGTCCGAACGCGGCGACGGGAAAGTCCAGTACCGGACCGGCCGGGTTCTTGGAGTCCCGGACGGGCACGGTGCCGTGGGTGGCGACGAGGTTGGCGGCGGCCTCGACGCAGTTGCCGCCGTTGTTGCTGTACGAGGACGTGAACCAGTTCGGAGATTCAGTCAACACAGCTTGCCCTTCGGTTAGTTGAACTCGCCGGACTTGACTCCGGTCACGAAGGACGTGAACGCGGAGGTGGGGAGGTTCAGGACCGGACCGGTCCGGGACTTGCTGTCCCGGACCGGCACGATGCCGTGCGGGGTGGAGAGGTTGACGGCGACCTCGACGCAGTCGCCGCCATTGTCGCTGTACGAGGACGTGAACCAGCACGGAGATTCAGTCAACACAGCTTGCCCTTCGGTTAGTTGAACTCGCCGGACTTGACCCTAGTCACGAAGGCCGCGAACGCGTCGGCCTTGAGGCCGAGGACCGGGCCGGTCAGGTTCTTGCTGTCGCGGACGGGAACGATGCCGTGCGAGGCGGCGAGGTTGGCGGCGACCTCCACACACTGGCCGCCATTGCCGCTGTAGGAGGACGTGAACCAACGGGGGGACTCGGTCGTCACGGGGTGCCCTTTCGTAACTTCTGGATCATGGCCACCGATGCAGCCTGCGACAGCGCCTCGGTTTGGAGTTGATGGTAGGCCGCCAAGAAGGGGAGCGCGAACGTACTTTCGCGTTCAAGATGGCCTCGATGAGCGGACTCTGCGTACGACATGAGTGAGCGGTCCGCCATCGTGAGCAACGTGATGGGCAGGCTGAACGGCCTCCGGGCGCCCATGGAGAACGGCGCAATCTGAAGCACGGTGTTCGGTAGTTCCGCGAACTCAAGCAGACGCTCGTACTGAGCATCCATGACGGAGGGAGCCCCCATCGGCCGACGGACGCACCCTTCGTCAAGTACCGCGAAGATCAGGGGTGATGGGGACCGCACGAGGGCTGCCTGCCGCATCTCCGCGAGGGCAACTCGTTCGTCGGCCTGCTCAGGAGTGATCGCTTCTCGCCTTACGGCATCCGCTTCCAGTGTCGCTGCGTACTTCGGCGTCTGGAGGAGACCCGGTATTACGCCTACCTCATAGAGCCTGATCTCTGCGGCTCGCCCCTCGTGCCTAATGAACTCCGGGAACCCTTCGATAAGGGCCGTTTGACGCAGCGCCTGACCCTGGCGTTCGAACTTATCTCCGGTTCCGAAAGCTCGGTCAGCGGCTCTCGCGAAGCGTGGAGTTGGTGGACGAAAACCAGTTTCGACGGCGGAGATGTGCGCACCGGAGCATCCGATACGCACCCCCAGTTCGACCTGGGTCCAGCCTCGTTCCTCACGCATGCTGCGGAGGCGTGCTCCGAACGCCGCACTCGGCGAGCGTTCGGGGTCAAGGTCTTTGAGATTAACCATCCCGCACCCGACTTACCTTTCAGCCTCACAAAGTTGAAGACGTTCCTGACTCTAGGCCAATCTGTGCTCTCCCGGTAGTGGAATGACTACGGAGAGGAGCGACTCATGTCCAAGGACACCGCCCCGTCCCTCGGAACCCTGTTGGTCGACGCTCACGACAAGGTGGGTGAGTTCCGGGCCGCGTTGTTCGGCCGTTGGTACCTGCGTCCCGTGAACGGGGGTGTCGAGTGGGACGTCGACCCCCGCGACGTCTCGCCGGCCAGCCCCGAACAGCGCCTGCGTGCCGAACTCGCCCGCGCCAACGCCCAGAGCCGCACGAACGCCTACTGCAAGCGCGACCCGAAATGACCACCCGCCCCCGGCTGAACTTCCGCCTCCCGCGCTGGTTACGCCCGCGTCGGCGCCGCCGTTCCGCGTGGCCGAACACCCTCCACCACTCCCGCCGCACCGGCCTTCCCCTGGAGCCGTCGAGCTACCGGGCCGAGGTCCGCGCCGAGTGGTCCGCCCCCGGCACCGGCGAACCGAAGTGGCTCGTCCTCGGGACGTTCCAGTCCATCTCCCCGAAGCTGATACTGCGCTGGCTCGCCGGAGAGGCGGTGCGGGTCGCGGACCGGCTGGCCCCCCGGCCCACCGGCACCCCGTGGGTGTCCCCGCTGATGCACGCCTTCCGTGTGCCCGACCCCGGCTGTTCCGGCGAACTCCGCGCATGGGCCGCCGACACCGACGAACTGCACGCCGCCCGCACCCACATCAAACGCGGCTACCCGCTGTTCGTGACGTTCACGGACGACGACGACTGCACCTACACCCTCACCGTGTGGCCCGTGAACTCCCGCACCCCGCACGACAGTTACACCCCGACCCTCACGCCCGCCCCGTTGCCGGTGTGGCACCGGGTCGGCGGGCTCGCCCACCCCCTCTACGTCCTCGCGCCGGAGGACCCATGGACGTAAAACCCACCCCAACTCCCGGCCACGACAACCGGGTTGAGCGGCGGACGTACGCCGAGAAGGCCGCCGCCCGCGACGCAGCCCGCGCCGACAGCGACACCATCATCCGCCGCTACCAGGCCCGCGAACCCGTCTCCCGCATCGCCGCCGACTACCGCGTCAACCCCGACTGGCTCGCCCTGCGCCTCGTCGAATGGGGCATCCACCGCCGCCACCGGCACGAGGCCCACGCGTTGCGCCGACCGGCAGGGCACGTCTTCCGGGGCCGGACGAAACGCCGGACCACCGCCGAAGTCCGCGACGCCCAGGCCAAGTTCACCGCGAACCGGGACGACATCAGCGCCCGCTACCTCGCCGGAGCGTCCGTCACCGGACTCGCCCGCGAATACCAGGTCGCCCCCACCTGGATCGCTGAACGCCTCGACGAGTGGGGCGTCCCCCGACGCGCCCGCCCGTCCCGACCCGCCCCCCGGGAACCACACAGCCCGAACCAGCATCTGGACGACTAAGGAAAGCCTGCCCGAGGGGGAAAGGCCCGACGGGGAAAGGCGCGAGGGGGGGAGGTCCAAAGGGGGGGAAGGGGGAAGCCCGCCCGGATGAAAGGAACACCCGCACGCCGGCCGCCACTTCGGCCGCCCGGCCGCACACACCCGGCCGCACGCACGAAAGCTCCGTGACCTCCGTTGCCGACCCACATACGTGTCCTCGCCGCGCTGCCCGCCGTCCTCCGTCGCCCGCCCGCCTGGTCGTTGGTGGCGCTGTGGACCCTCGCCCTCGGACTGTGGGGGCTGTCGCGGCACCACACGGTGTGGCGGGACGAGGCCGCCACCTGGCAGGTCGCCCGCCGCCCGGCCGCCGACATCTGGCACCTGCTCGGCCAGGTCGACTCCGTCCACGGCCTCTACTACCTCCTGATGCACGGCCTGTTCACCCTCTTCGGCCCCGGCACCACGACCCTCCGCCTGCCCTCCGTCCTGGCCACCTCGGTCGCGGCGGCCTGCGTGACGGTCATCGGCCGCCACCTGGGCGGGAGTCGGGCGGGGAACGCGGCGGGCTTCACCCTCGGCCTGCTCCCGGCGGTCGAGTTCTACCTCCAGGAAGGCCGCCCGTACGCCCTGATCGCCATGGGCGCGAGCATCAGCACCCTGCTCCTCGTCACCTCTCTCAACGGCCTTGAGAGCAACGGCCGTTGGGCTACCTACGCCGCCACCGTCGCCGTCTGCGCCCTCCTCAACTGGCTCTCCCTGCTCATCCTCCCCGCCCATCTGCTGACCCTGCTCCTGGCGCGGGCCGACCGGACGACCTGGACACGCTGGGCGGGCGCCGTCTGCGGGGCGACGGCCTGCGCGGCGCCGTTGATCCTGTTCAGCCGGGGACAGGCCCAACAGGTCTCCTGGATACCGGCGTTGACGTGGCACCTGCTGATCGGCCCGGCCGTCCTGCTGGCCCTCGGCGCACTCGGCGCCCTGCTCGACCGCTCCCGCCCGCGCCGCCCGTCCCTCACCTCCGTCGGCCTGCCGCTCCTCGCCATGCCCCAACTCGCCCTGCTCGGGATCAGCTTGGTCCAGCCGCTCTACCTCGACCGGTACATCCTGTTCAGCATGCTGGGCCTCGCCCTGCTCATCGGCGCGGCCCTGGACGCCGCCCTGCACGCCGTCGCCGCCCGGGCCCCGCGCACCCGACCCTGGCTGCTGCCCACGTCCATCGGCGCGGCGACCCTCGCCCTGCTGCCCCAACTCCTCGACAAACGCTCACCGGAGAGCCGCGTCGACGACGTGCTGGCGGTCGCCCACGACGTCCGGCGCCTGAAGCACCCGGGTGACGCCGTCCTCTTCATCCCGGCCGCCCGCCGCGACGCGGCCCTCGTCTCCCCCGCCGACTTCGACGGGCTGCGGGACATCGCCCTCGCCCAAACGCCGCTCGCCTCCGGGACGTTGAAGGGCGTGGAATCCACTCCCCACCGCCTGCGCGGCCAACTCGCCGCACAGCACCGCGTGTTGCTCGTCACCGACAGCCCCGACCTCGCCCGCCCGCCCACCGCAGCGCGGGACCAGGTCAAACTGGCGGTCCTGCACCACCGTTTCCGACCCGTCGCGGACCGGCGCTCCCACGGCCGCCGCGTGACCGTCTACGAACGACGGCCCTGAACACGGCAGTTGGCGACCTGCCTCGGCCCCCGCCGCGCCCCGGCCGTCCCGTGCCTCAGCTCTTGACGTCCGCCGCGGTCGGCGGCACCACCGTCCCCCGCGCCACCACACCCCCCTGCTCCACCCGACGCGCCGCCCGGAACGCGTCGAACGTCAGCAGGCACAACGCCAGCCACACCAGCCCGAACCCCGCCCACCGCTCCACCGGCATCGCCTCATGGAAATACAGCACCCCCAGCAGAAACTGGAACATCGGCGCCAGATACTGCAACAACCCCAGCGTCGACAACGGCACCCGGATCGCCGCCGCCCCGAAACAGACCAACGGCACCGCCGTCACCAGCCCCGTCGCCGCCAGCAGCGCCGCATGCCCCGCCCCCTCGCTCGTGAACGTCGACTCACCCCGCGCCCCCAGCCACACCAGATACCCCATCGCGGGCACGAACTGGATCGCCGTCTCCGCCGCCAGCGACTCCACCCCGCCCAGATTCGCCTTCTTCTTCACCAGCCCGTAGACCGCGAACGAACACGCCAACGTCAGCGAGATCCACGGGGGTTGGCCGTACCCGATCGTCAGCACGACCACGGCCGCGAACCCGACCCCGACCGCCACCCACTGCACCCGCCGCAGCCGCTCCTTCAGCAGCAGCACGCCCAGCGCGATCGTGACCAGCGGGTTGATGAAGTAACCGAGCGACGCCTCGACGACCCGGCCGTGGTTCACCGACCAGATGTACAGGCCCCAGTTGACGGTGATGACCGCCGCGCCCACCGTCACCAGCGCCAACCGCCGTGGCTGGCGCAGCAGTTCACCCGCCCACGCCCACCGCCGCACGAAGACCAGCATCACGGCCACCAGGACCAGCGACCACACCATCCGGTGGGCGAGGATCTCCCCGGCGTCGGCCGGCTTGAGCAGGGGCCAGAAGAGGGGGACCAGCCCCCACATTCCGTACGCCGCGAAACCGTTCAGCAGACCTATCCGGCTCTCACCCTTCGGCTTCCCGCTCACGGGACTCCCCTCTCGACCGCGCCCGCACGCGCGGACAGGGCACGAAGGTAACGCCGCCGCTCCCCGCCTGTCATGTCCCCTAGTGGTGGACGGTCATGACACCTAGGGGTCGTCCCGTAGCCCGTCCCGCAGGCTGCCCCGTAGACCGCCCCGTAGGCCGTCCCGTAGGGCCCGCGGAGTCCCGCCCCGCAGGCCCGGTGCCGTCGAGCCTCAGCCCTTGACCGCCGCCACGACCGCCTCCGCGAGCGGCGTCGTCGGCCGCCCGATCAGCCGGGCCAGGTCACCGGAGGCGACGACCAGCTCGCCCTTCTCGATCGACGCGTCGACCCCCGCGATGATCGCCGCGAGCGGCGCGGGCAGCCCGGCCCCGGTCAGGATGCCGGTCAGCGCCTCCACGGAGACGGGGCTGTAGACGATCTCCTGGCCGGTCTGCCGACTCAGCTCGGCCGCGTACTCCGCGAAACCCCACGCCTCGTCGCCGCCCAGCTCGTACGTCTGGTTCTCGTGCCCCTCGCCGGTCAGCACGGCGACGGCGGCGGCGGCGTAATCGGCGCGCGCGGCCGCGGAGACCTTCCCGTCACCGGCGGCCTGCACGACCGCGCCGTGCGCCAGGACCGGGGCCAGGTTCTCGGTGTAGTTCTCGTGGTACCAGCCGTTGCGCAGCAGGGCGTAGGGCACGCCCGACGCGATCAGGTCACGCTCCGTGCCCCGGTGGTCGTCGGCGAGCGCGGCGGTCAGGGTGCCGGGCGCGCTGGTGTAGGCGAGCAGCGCGACCCCGGCCGCCTTCGCGGCGTCGATCACGATCCGGTGCTGCTGCACCCGGCCCTTGTCGATCTCGCTCCCGGAGATCAGCAGCACCTTGTCACCGGCCGCGAACAGCCCGTCGAAGGTCTCGGGGGCGTTGTAGTCGGCAACGGCGATCTTCACCCCGCGCGCGGCGAAATCGGCGGCCTTGGCAGGGTCCCGCACCACAGCGGTGACCTCCCCGGCCGGAACCTTCTCGATCAACTGTTCGACAACGTGACGGCCGAGGTGTCCGGTGGCTCCGGTGACGACGATGCTCATGGTGAGACTCCTTTGTCGCGGTGTGCTGTGTACGTCACTAACCCTAGGTCCTGCGCTAACCGCTGGAAAGTACCCACTTTGAAGTAAGGTACCCCCATGACAGTGAGTCCAGAGGTGAGTGCGGCGGGTGCGGACGCGACGGTGGAGGTAGCGGTGGAGGTAGCGGTGGAGGTGGAAGCGGAAGTGGCGGTTGCTGTGGGCGGCGGGCGCGAGGTGGCGTGCCCCTACCGGCTCGTCCTGGAGCACGTCACCAGCCGCTGGGGCGTCCTCGTCCTCATCGAACTCCTCGAACGCCCCTACCGCTTCAGCGAGTTGAAGCGCGCGGTCGGCCGGGTCAACCCCAAGGTCAGCGAGAAGATGCTCACCCAGACCCTCCAGACCCTGGAGCGCGACGGCCTCGTCCACCGCGACGCCAAGCCCGTCATCCCGCCCCGCGTCGACTACTCCCTCACCGACCTCGGCCGCGAGGCCGCAGAACGGGTACGGGGCCTCGCGCACTGGACCGAGGACCGGATGGACCAGGTGACAGCGGCCCGCGAACGCTACGACCAGCGCAAGAGCGCCACCGGATGAGGTGACACCCCCGCCCACGGGCCAACGACGACGACACCGCCGTTGGCCAGGAAGCAGGTGGCCCCGGACGGTCAGCCGACGACCGTCCAGGTGTCGCCGCCCGCCAGCAGCGCGGCCAGATCACCCACACCGCTCCGCTCGACGGCCGCGTCCAGCTGCTCGTTCAACTGCGTGTCGTACACCGGCCGTTGGACCGACCGCAGCACCCCGATCGGCGTGTGGTGCAGGGTGTCAGGATCGGCCAGCCGGGACAGCGCGAACGCCGTGATCGGCGACGCCGCGTGCGCGTCGTGCACCAGCATCCGGGACGCGTTCTCCGCCGTGACCTCGACGACGTTCAGATCACCCGTCGCCTCCTCGCGCACCACCCCCTTCGCGCCGTCGGCCCCGAACCGGATCGGCTGCCCGTGCTCCAGACGGATCACCGCGTCCTCCGCCCGCTGCCGGTCCTTGATCGCGTCGAAGGCGCCGTCGTTGTAGATGTTGCAGTTCTGGTAGATCTCGATCAGCGCGGTGCCCTCGTGGGCGGCAGCCTGGCGCAGCACCTCGGTCAGATGCCTGCGGTCCGAGTCGATCGTCCGCGCCACGAACGTCGCCTCCGCGCCGAGCGCCAACGACACCGGGTTGAACGGCGCGTCCAGCGACCCCATCGGCGTCGACTTGGTGATCTTCCCTACCTCCGAGGTAGGGGAGTACTGGCCCTTCGTCAGCCCGTAGATGCGGTTGTTGAAGAGGAGGATCTTCAGGTTGACGTTCCGGCGCAGGGCGTGGATGAGGTGGTTGCCGCCGATGGAGAGCGCGTCCCCGTCGCCGGTGACGACCCACACGCTCAGATCACGCCGGGAGGCGGCCAGGCCGGTCGCGATGGCGGGGGCGCGGCCGTGGATGGAGTGCATGCCGTACGTGTTCATGTAGTACGGGAAGCGCGAGGAGCAGCCGATGCCGGAGACGAAGACGACGTTCTCCCTGGCCAGGCCCAGTTCCGGCATGAACCCCTGGACGGCGGCGAGGATCGCGTAGTCCCCGCAGCCCGGACACCACCGCACCTCCTGATCCGACTTGAAGTCCTTCATCGACTGCGGCGAGTCGGCTTTCGGCACGAGCGAGAGAGACGCGAAGCCGCCGGTGGTACGGGTAGCACCGGTCGTCGACGGGGCGGCGGCCGCTTTGCTGCTGATGTCAGCCATCGATGGCCTCCTTGAGGGCCGTCGCGAGCTGCTCGGCCTTGAACGGCATGCCGTTGACCTGGTTGTAGGAGTGCGCGTCGACGAGATACTTCGCCCGGACCAGGGTGGCGAGCTGGCCGAGGTTCATCTCGGGGATGATCACCCGCTCGTACCGCGCCAGCACCGCCCCGAGGTTCCCCGGGAACGGGTTGAGGTGGCGCAGATGGGCCTGCGCGATGGACTCACCGGCCGTCCGCAGCCGCCGTACCGCCGCCGTGATCGGCCCGTAGGTGGAACCCCAACCCAGCACCAGGGTCCGGGAGTTGTGCGGGTCGTCGACCTCGATGTCAGGGACCTCGATGCCGTCGATCTTGGCCTGGCGGGTGCGGACCATGAAATCGTGGTTGGCGGGCGCGTAGGAGATGTTCCCGGTGCCGTCCTCCTTCTCGATGCCGCCGATGCGGTGTTCGAGACCGGGCGTGCCGGGCAGCGCCCAGGGGCGGGCGAGGGTGTGCGGGTCGCGTTTGTAGGGCCAGAACACCTCGGTGCCGTCGTCCAGGGTGTGGTTCGGGCCGCGCGCGAACTCCACGGTGAGATCGGGGAGTTCGGCGGTGTCCGGGATGCGCCAGGGCTCGGAGCCGTTGGCGAGATACCCGTCGGAGAGGAGGAAGACCGGCGTGCGGTAGGTGAGCGCGATCCGGGCCGCCTCGATCGCCGCGTCGAAACAGTCGGCGGGCGTGCACGGCGCGACGATCGGCACCGGCGCCTCGCCGTTGCGCCCGAACATCGCCTGCAACAGGTCGGCCTGCTCGGTCTTGGTCGGCAGCCCGGTCGAGGGCCCGCCCCGCTGAATGTCCAGGACCAGTAAGGGGAGTTCGAGCGAGACGGCCAGTCCGATGGTCTCCGACTTCAGGGCGACGCCGGGCCCGCTGGTCGTGGTGACACCGAGCGAGCCGCCGAACGCCGCGCCCAGAGCGGCACCGATCCCGGCGATCTCGTCCTCCGCCTGGAAGGTACGCACCCCGAAATTCTTGTGCCGGCTCAGCTCATGCAGGATGTCGGAGGCCGGGGTGATCGGGTACGACCCGAGAAACAGGGGCAGTTGGGCCTGCCGGGACGCCGCGATCAGCCCGTACGCCAACGCCAGGTTGCCGGAGATGTTGCGATAGAGACCGGGCGGGAACGCCGTCGCGGCCGGGGCCACCTCATAGGAGACGGCGAAGTCCTCAGTGGTCTCCCCGAAATTCCAACCCGCCCTGAACGCCGCCAAGTTGGCCTCGGCGATCACGGGATTCTTGGCGAACTTGGCCGCGAGGAACTTCTCGGTCCCCTCGGTCGGCCGGTGATACATCCAGCTCAACAGCCCGAGCGCGAACATGTTCTTGCTCCGCTCGGCCTCCTTGCGGGAGAGGTCGAACTCCTTCAACGCCTCGACGGTGAGGGTGGTGAGGGGAACGGGATGAAGGCTGTACCCGTCAAGGGACCCGTCCTCCAACGGCGAAGCGGCGTAACCGACCTTCTGCAAGGCCCGCTTGGTGAACTCGTCGGTGTTGACGATGATCTCCGCGCCGCGCGGCAGATCGGCGAGGTTCGCCTTCAGAGCGGCCGGATTCATGGCGACCAGCACGTTCGGCGCGTCACCGGGCGTCAGGATGTCGTGGTCCGCGAAATGCAACTGAAAGGAGGACACGCCGGGGAGGGTTCCGGCCGGCGCCCGGATCTCGGCGGGGAAGTTCGGCAGGGTGGACAAGTCGTTCCCGAACGACGCCGTCTCTGACGTGAACCGGTCACCGGTGAGTTGCATTCCGTCGCCGGAGTCTCCCGCGAACCGGATGATCACCCGGTCCAACCTGCGGACATCCTTCTCGCCCGCGGGCTTGCGCTGCTCTCCCAGTAGGGGTTCGTCGGCCTGCTCCGCTGTCCTGCTGGCCTGGCTGGTCACTGAACTGGACCTCCCTTGAGGCGGCTGTCAGGGCCGGCCTTCCCGCAGACCTGCCCGGGATCAACCCTACGACCGGACAGGTCCCGTTTCCCCGGTCATGCACACGAGCAATGCGCTTTTCGGGCGACCGAACGCCGGGATTTATAGGGATTAGGCCCCCGAAATAGGGCGGACCCCTAGGGGGTCTGGGGGTGACGCCCCGGAGGCCCGGGAGGCGCGGGGAGGGCCCCGGGGGAGGGGGGTTCGCCGGGTGGACGGGTGCGGGCCCGGTGGGGGCTGGTCGCGCAGTTCCCCGCGCCCCTAAAGGCGGGGGGTGGGGGGTTCGCCCGGTGGGTGGGTGCCGGCCCGGTGGGGGTTGGTTGCGCAGTTCCCCGCGCCCCTGGAAGTGGGGGGATCGGGTTGTGGAGGAGCTTTCGGCCGGTGGGGGCTTGTCGCGCAGTTCCCCGCGCCCCTGAAAGTGGGGGGCGCCCGGTGGGTGGGTGCGGCGGCGTTGTGGCTGGTTGCGCAGTTCCTCGCGCCCCCTCTTTTTTGGGGCTCAGGAGTTGAGGTAGGTGAGGACTGCTAGTACTCGGCGGTGGTCGCCGTCGCTGGGGGAGAGGCCCAGCTTCAGGAAGATGTTGCTGACGTGCTTCTCGACGGCGCCGTCGCTCACGACGAGTTGGCGGGCGACGGCGGAGTTGGTGCGGCCCTCGGCCATCAGCCCCAGCACCTCCCGCTCCCGGGGCGTCAACCTGGCCAGCACATCCTGCTTGCGGCTGCGCCCGAGCAACTGCGCGACGACCTCGGGGTCGAGTGCGGTACCCCCCTGAGCCACCCGCACCACCGCGTCCACGAACTCCCGCACCTCCGCGACCCGGTCCTTCAGCAGGTACCCCACGCCCCGGCTGGAACCGGCCAACAGTTCGGTGGCGTACCGCTCCTCCACGTACTGTGACAGCACCAGCACCCCGAGCCCCGGATACGCCTTGCGCAACAGCACGGCGGCGCGAACGCCCTCGTCCGTGTGGGTCGGCGGCATCCGTACGTCGGCGACGACGACGTCGGGCAACTCTCCGGCGTCGTTCAGTTCGGTGACCGTCTTCACCAACGCGTCCCCGTCCCCGACACCGGCGACCACGTCATGCCCGAGATCCGTCAACAAACGGGTCAATCCCTCGCGCAGCAACACAGAGTCCTCAGCGATAACCACCCGAACTCGCTCCACCACGTCCCCCATAACACCCTCATCTCCCACTCCGACGGAGTCATTTCCTACCGGAGGGGACAGGATCTCAGGGTTGGGGGGCCCTTTCGGGTTGGGGGAGTGTCTACTCCGGTGGGGGCGGTTCTTTTTGAGGGCCGGGGGTGCGTGAATCAGTCTGTCCGGTGCGTATGAGGGGCGGGGCCCCAGGGTCTTGTGCGTGGCTGGGTAACGCGGGGTGCGTAAATCAGCCCGTCCGGCGTTTGAGGACGAGGCCGTTCAGGCCGAAGGGGGTCTGGGGGCGGAGCCCCCAGGGGACGGGGGTAAAAGGGGCGCGAGCCTCTTGAGGGGTGCGGGGTGTCAGGGGCGCCAGCCCTTGAGGTGCCGGGGGCAAGGGGCGCGAGCCCCTTGAGGTGCGGGGTGTCAGGGGCGGCGCCCTTGAGGACGGGACGGGACGGGAAGGGGCGGCGGGGGCGTAAAACCCCCGGTCACCGCAACGCCGTTCACCTCAAAGCCGTTCCCCCCGCCAGGGCAATTCCACGGTCACCCGCGTGGGCCCACCCACCGGCGAATCAACCACGAACACCCCCTCCACCGCCCCCAACCGCTCAGCCAGCCCCCGCAACCCACTCCCCCCATCAACCCGCGCCCCACCCCGCCCATCGTCCTCGACCTGAATCAACAGCCGATCGCCGGCCCGCCAAACCTCCACCCCCGCAGCCCCCGCCCCACTGTGCTCACTGACATTCCGAAGCAACTCGGAAACGGCGAAATAGGCAATCCCCTCGATGGCCCGAGCCGGCCTCTCCGCAAGATCAACACTCACCCGCACCGGCACCCCGCACCGCGCCGCCACCGCGGACAACGCCGCATCCAGCCCCCGATCCGTCAGCACCGCAGGATGAATCCCCCGCGCAAGATCCCGCAACTCCCGCAACGCCGTCTTCACCTCACCGTGCGCCTCGTCCACCAACCGCGCCGCCGCCCGAGGATCACCGGCGAGCTTCTCCTTGGCGAGCCCCAACTCCATCGCGAGCCCGACGAGCCGCGCCTGCGCCCCGTCATGCAGATCCCGTTCGATGCGCCGCAGATCCGCCGCGGCGGTGTCGACGACGACCCCCCGGTCGGACTCCAGTTCGCCCACCCGCGTGGACAGCCGCGTCCTCCCCAGCAGCCCGGGCACCAGCAGCCGGTCAACCTGCGTCAACGACCGCACGATCCACGGCGCGGCGAGCGCGAAGAGCAGCCCGACGACCGCAGTCATCCCGATCTCGAAGGGGTTGTCGAGGTAGATGCCGTGACTCTCGTCGCCGTACAGCTGAAGGCCGCCCTGACCGGCGTACACGGGGAAGACCCAGAACCACAGCGGATACGTCAGCAACGACCAGCCGAACGTCCAGAAGGTCACCGAGACGGTGAACGAGAAGACGGCCCAAGGGAGTTGGACCAGCGCGTACAGCAGCGCCCGCCACGACGCGCCGCTCTTCAGCACCGCCCCCACCCAGGCCATGAGCCCATCACCCTTCACCCGCAACGGCTCCGGGTCGGCCACATCGAGGTGCAACAGGCCGCGCGCACGGGCCCGTTCGAGCGCCCCGAACCCACGGCAACCGGCAAGTCCCAACGCCAGCAAGGGAATTCCGACGAACGTCACGAGCAGCCCCGCCCCGACCGCCACCATCGTCACGGCGTACGTGAACAGCAGGATGCTGATCGGCAGACTCAGCAGCACATACCCGAACTCCCGCAGCCCGCGCGCCTCGAACGGCGCCCGCAACCCGACCGGCACCCGCCCCCGCCGCCCCCTGTCATACCCGTGCCCGTCGCCGTACCCGTACTCCATGGCCATGCCCGCCACCCCGTCCCTGCTCATCACACACACCCGGTCGTCCACTGGTCCCTTGGTCCCTGCGGGCACTCACTCACAAGCCCACCCGCCGCCACCGGCGCGACCGCACGCGACGTTCGACGGGGGGCGTTCCGCAGTACCTCAACCCTCCTGCGGCGCAGACCCACAGACCATGGAGTCCGTCGGCGTCTCGAAGGTGGGGCTACCCCCACCCCCACACAGCACCCCGGCACACAGGACGCCCCCTCCCTACCCCGGCCTATCCCCTAGGGGCCGGTTGTTCGTCGCTCCGGTCCCGCCAGGGCAGTTCCGCCGTGACGACGGTCGGCCCGCCCACCGGCGAATCGAGCACGAACAGCCCGTCGACCGCGCCCAACCGTTCAGCCAGCCCCTTCATCCCGGTCCCGCCGTCGAGCCGCGCCCCGCCCCGCCCGTCGTCCTCGACCTGGATCAACAGCCGGTCGGCAGCCCGCCACACCGCCACCCCCGCAGACCTCGCCCCGCTGTGCTTACTGACGTTCTGAAGCAACTCGGAAACGGTGAAGTAGGCGATGCCCTCGATGGCCGCGGCCGGACGTTCCGCGAGGTCGACCTCCACCCGCACCGGCACCGTGCACCGCGAGGCCACCGCCGACAACGCCGCATCCAGCCCCCGGTCCGTCAACACGGCGGGATGAATCCCCCGCGCAAGATCCCGCAGCTCCTGCAACGCCAACTTCACCTCGCCGTGCGCCTCCGCGACCATCACCGCCGCCGTGTCGGGGTCGTCCAGCAACTTCTCCTTCGCAAGACCGAGCCCCATCGCGAGGTTGACGAGCCGGGCCTGCGCGCCGTCGTGCAGATCACGTTCGATGCGCCGCAGATCAGCGGCGGCCGTGTCCACGACGACCCCCCGGTCGGACTCCAACTCGGCGATCCGCCGCTCCAGTTCGTCCGACGGCGACAGCAGCCCGCGCACCATCGCCCGGTCGACGTCCGTCATCCAGCGCGCCAGGAACGGCAGCACAGGCCACAGTACGAACAGCGAGGTCAGCGTGGTGACGAAGGTGAGGATGCCCCACGGCAACCGGATGAAGTCGTAGAGGACGGTCCGCCAGGCCACCGGGTCCTTCAACGTCCGCCACAGCCACCCCAGCAGCCCACCCCGCCTCGGCAACGGGCTCGGCTCCTCGATCCGCACCCCCAACAGCCGCCGCGCCCGGGCCCGTTCCAGCCGCCCCGACCACCGCGCGCCCACCAGCCCGAGGGCCAGCAACGGGAACCCGATCACCGTCACCGCCAGCCCCCCACCGGCGAACACCACCATGACGACATACGTGAACGCGACCAACGACACCGGCAGGTTCGCCAGCAGATGCGCGATCTCCTTCCAGGTCACCCGCCCGTAGGCGAAACGGGGGGCGGGCAGCCGTTCGTCGCCGTGGTCACCGCTGCCGCTGCCGCTGCCGCTGCCGCTGCCGTCGCCGTCGTTGAAGAGTCGTTCGGTCATATGCGCAGGGTGCCCGGTGGGGCGCTCCCACGCCATGAGGTGGGCCGCCCACCCACCCTGGGGAAAACCCCACCCCCGACCCCTAGGTGCCGACAGGTACCGACAGGGACTGCTTACCGCTCCTTTACAGGGCCTAGACTCCCGTGCGTACGGATCATCACCTAGGGGATCACCGGGAGCGAGGGGACGGACGTGCGGGAATCGACCGTCGTCGCGGCGGACTACTTCCAGTCGTACTCCGTGGTCGGACTGCTCGCCGTGGTCGGCGTGCTCTTCGTCGCGGTCGCGTTCGGCGCGGGCCGCCTGCTGAGACCCGTAGTACCGACGCCCGAGAAACTCCTGACCTACGAGTGCGGCGTCGACCCCGTCGGCGAGGGCTGGGCCCACACCCAGGTCCGCTACTACGTCTACGCGTTCCTGTACGTCATCTTCGCCGTCGACTCGATCTTCCTCTTCCCCTGGGCGACGGTCTTCGCCGCCCCCGGATACGGCGCCGCGACCCTCGTCGAGATGTTCATCTTCCTCGGCTTCCTGGCCGTGGGCCTGCTGTACGCATACAAGAAGGGCGTCCTGGCATGGACGTGAGCCCAGAGGCGAAACCCCCGGCCGAAGCGGAACCCGCGGTGCCGCAACCGGTCCTGCTCCCGGAGCCCCGACGCCTCGGCGCCCTCGCCCGCCTCGCCCCCGAACCGATGAAGGTCGTCCTCAACTGGGGCCGCCGCTACTCGCTCTGGGTCTTCAACTTCGGCCTCGCCTGCTGCGCCATCGAGTTCATCGCCGCGTCGATGGCCCGCCACGACTTCATCCGCCTCGGCGTCATCCCCTTCGCGCCGGGCCCCCGCCAGGCCGACCTGATGGTCGTCTCCGGCACGGTCACCGACAAGATGGCCCCGGCGGTCAAGCGCCTCTACGAACAGATGCCCGAGCCGAAGTACGTCATCTCCTTCGGCGCCTGCTCCAACTGCGGCGGCCCCTACTGGGACTCCTACTCGGTGACCAAGGGCGTCGACCAGATCATCCCGGTCGACGTCTACGTCCCCGGCTGCCCACCCCGCCCCGAGGCCCTCCTCCAAGGCATCCTCAAACTCCAGGAAAAAATCGCCCGAGAGTCCTTGGGAGACCGGTACGGGAGTAGCGGTAATGGGGGCGGAGGCGTGAGCACGGATCGAGTCTCGCCCGCAGCTCTCCAGAGCGGCTTGGTAAAGCCCCCGGCACCACCGTCTCCCAACTCTCCCAACTCCCCCAACTCTCCCGATTCCGCCGGTGAGGAGGGCGCACGATGACAACGGTCGGTTGGCTCCCCGCCCCCGTCGACGAACTCTTCGGCCCGGATGCCGCCGGGGAAGAGTCGTACGACGTTCTCACCGTCGACGTTCCTTCCGCCGATTGGCTCGCCGCGCTCCACGTGGCCCGCGCCACCCTGGGCTGCACCTACTTCGACTGGTTGAGCGCCGTCGACGAACCCGGCACCGGCTTCCGGGTCTGCGCCCACCTCGTCGCCCTCACCCCGGTCCGCCGCCTCCTCGTCCGGACGACGGTCCCGCACGAGACCCCGGTCCTCGCGTCCGCCGTCGACATCTACGCGGGCGCCGCCTGGCACGAACGTGAGACCCACGAGATGTTCGGCGTCACCTTCGAAGGCCACCCGGGCCTGGACCACCTCCTCCTTCCCGACGGCTTCGAAGGCCACCCCCTGCGCAAGGACTTCGTCCTCGCCGCCCGAGTCGCCAAGGCCTGGCCCGGCGCCAAGGAACCCGGCGAGTCCGAACACGGCACCCCCAAACGCCGCCAGATCCTCCCCCCAGGAGTCCCCGACCCCAACGACTGGGGCCCCCTCAAAAACCAACTCCCCACACCCCCACGCCCAACACGGCCGGCACGGGCAGGGGGCACGGCACGGACAGGGGGCACGGCAAGGGCAGGGGACGCTTCCCCAGCGGGGCGTGCTGCGAGGGCGGGAGGCGCTTCCCCAGCGGGGGGTACTTCCCGAGTTGAAGGTGCTGCTTCCGGGGCGGGGGGTGCTTCCCCAGCTGGGGGTACTTCCCGAGTTGACGGTGCTGCTTCCCGAGCGGGGGGTGTTTCCGGGACCGGGGCGGACGGTGGGTCTCAAGCTGCGGGGGGCGGTGCTTCGGGGGCTGCGGCGGACAGTGCTTCGCGACCGACCGAGGGTCGGGTTTCGGGAGCGGCAGCCGACGGTGGCTCGCGAGTAGGGGAGGGCGGCACTTCCCGAGTGGTGGGGGGCGGTGCTTCGCGACCGACCGAGGGTCGGGTTTCGGGAGCGGCAACGGACGGTGGCTCCGGTGATGGCTCGGGTCGGCCCCTGTCCGACCGCCCCCGCCGTTCCCGTTCAGCGTCCCAGGGATCGGCCAGCCAGATCCGGGCAACGGGGGACGCCGGTGAGGTAACTGGGCCTTCGGGGGCCCCGACCGCACCGGGCAGGGCTAGCGCGCCGGGTGCGTCGGGGGAGCCGTCTGCGCCGGGTACGCCTACGGTGCCGGGTGCGTCGGGCGAGTCGTCTGCGTCGGGCGAGTCGTCTGCGCCGGGTGCGTCGGGTTCGTCGGCAGTACCGGGTACGTCTGCTGGGCCGGGTGGATCGGGGGCGCCGGGGGCTTCGGATGCGTCGGGTACGCCGGGGGAGTTGGCAGCACCGGGTGCGCCTACTACGCCGGGTACTTCGGGGAAGCCGTCGGTGCCGGGTACGTCCGGGGTGTCGGTCGCGCCGGGTGCGCCTACCACGCCGGGTACGTCGGGGAAGTCGTCGGCGCTGGGCGCATCGGGGTCGTCGGCAGTGCCGGGTGCGCCTGTTACGCCGGGCGAGTCCGCTGCGCCGGGTACGTCCGGGGTGTCGGCATCACCGGGTGCGCCTACCACGCCGGGCACGTCCGGGGCGCCGGTTGCGCCGGGAACATCGGGTTCGTCGGCAGCGCCGGGGGCTCCTGTTACGCCGAGCAAGTCCGCTGCGCCGGGCACGTCCGAGGCAGCTTCGGCGACTGGCACGCAGGGTGAGCCGGAGGGCTCATCGGGGAGCACGGTGCCGGGTGGGCTGACGGCGCCTTCGACGCCCGGTACGTCGGGTGAGCCTGGGGCGACTTCGGGAACCGACGCCCCGCCAACTGGGTCGGCATCGGACACTCCCCCCGCCCCTTCCCGCACCGGCCCGCGCCGCTCCCGCAGTGCCTCCGACGGTTCCGCCACCCAACGCGCCGCGACAACGCCGCAGTCACCGGCCCCGGCCGACGCCCCGACCCCGGGGACGACCACGCCCTCGGCGCGCCCGGCGACAGCCCCGCGCAGCTCGGACGCCCCCTGGCACCACGCCCGCCCAGCCTTCGAAAACACCCCGGAACCGAAGAAGCAGAGGCCTGCTTCGGAGGCTCCGATGCCGGAGGTGCGGTCGGCTTCGGGGGCCCAGGCGTCCGAGGACCAACCGGCTACGCCGCCCCGCCCGTCAGAGCAGCGCCCCGCCCCGGACGCTCCGGCGCCGAAGAAGCGCGCGGCTTCCGAGCCCCCGGCGTCCGAAGAACCCCCAACTCCGCAGCCCCGCCCGTCGCAGCAGCCCCCCGCCCCGAACTCCAGCCCCGCACAGCAGCAACCCTCCTCCGACCCCCCGGCATCGAAGGATCGCCCCGCTCCGGAACCCACGCCGTCGGACCAGCCCCCGGCACCCGTCTCCGAGCCCTCGGCGAAGCCCACTCCCGAGACCCCCGCGCCCAACTCCCAGCCCCCGGCACAGCCGCCCGCCCCCAAAGCCCACGAGGCCGACGAGGCACCCGAGCCCTCCCAAGACGCGAAGCCCAACTCTTCCCCGAACGAACCCCCTTCCGAACCCTCGGCGCCCGAGGCCCCCGAGCCCGCCCAAGGCACGCACCCCGACTCACCCTCTGAGGAACCGCCCTCAGAGCCCCCGCCCCCTAGAGGCAAGTCCTTCAAGGGCGCCCCTGAAGCACCCGGCCCCGAAGTCCGGACCCGCGAGGACCGGACCCGCGAGGACCGGACCCGCGAGGACCGGAGCACCGAGGGCCAGGCCACCGAGGGCCAGGCCACCGAGGACCGCCCACGCGAGGACCGGACCAGCGAAGGCCGGACCACCGAGGACCGGAGCACTGAGGGCCAGGCCACCGAGGACCGCCCACGCGAGGACCGGATTAGCGAAGGCCGGACCACCGAGGACCGGAGCACTGCGGACCGCCCCCGCGAGGACCGGACCCGCGAGGACCGGACCACCGAGGACCAGGCCACCGAGGACCGCCCCCGCGAGGCCCAGCCCCCTCAGAACCGTCCTCCCGAGGACCGCCCCCGCGAGGCCCGAACCCCCCACGACCGACCCCTGAAATCCCCGCCCCTCAAATCCCCGCCCCCCGAAGACCCCACCCCCGACTCCCCCACCGGAGGCCCGCAGTGAACGACGCTCTCGACGTCGGCCTGCGTCTCCTGATCGTCTTCGTCGTCTTCCTCACCTTCCCCCTGATCGTCGGGCAGACCGAGCACAAGGTCATGGCCCACATGCAGGGCCGCCTCGGCCCGATGTACGCCGGCGGCTTCCACGGCTGGGCCCAACTCGTCGCGGACGGCGTGAAGTTCGCGCAGAAGGAAGACATCGTCCCGGCCGGCGCGGACCGCCGCATCTTCCAACTCGCCCCCGCCGTCGCCCTCCTCCCGTACCTCCTCGTCCTCCTCGTCATCCCCGTCGGCCCGGGCGAGGGCGCCGTCGGCCAGGTGGTGGACGCGGGCATCTTCTTCGTCCTCGCGGTGATGGGCGTCGGAGTCCTCGGCTCCCTCATGGCCGGCTGGGCCTCCGCCAACAAGTTCTCCCTCCTCGGCGGCCTGCGCACCGCCGCCCAACTCCTCGCCTACGAACTCCCGATGCTCCTCACCGCCGCATCGGTCGCCATGGCCGCCGGAACCGTCTCCCTCCCCGGCATCCTCGACGCTTTCCAGTGGTGGTGGCTGCCCTGGCAGATCGTCGGCGCGATCGTCTTCTTCGTCGCCGGCCTCGCCGAACTCCAACGCCCTCCCTTCGACATGCCCGTCGCCGACTCGGAGATCATCTTCGGCGCGTACACCGAGTACACCGGCCTGCGCTTCGCCCTGTTCCTCCTCGCCGAGTACGCCGGGATCGTCGTCCTGTGCGGCCTGACCACCGTCCTCTTCCTGGGCGGCTGGCACGGCCCGTGGGGCGCCGACGGCCTCGGCTGGGTCTGGACCCTGCTGAAGACGGCCGTCCTCGCCTTCGTCGTCATCTGGCTCCGCGTGACCTACCCCCGCCTGCGCGAGGACCAGTTGCAGAAGCTCTCCTGGACTCTCCTCGTGCCTCTCTCCCTCGCTCAGATCGCCCTCACCGGCATCGTCAAGGTGGTGATCTCCTGATGGCCGAGTCGCACCCGCCCGCCCGGTCCCGCATCCCGGGCTCCGGCCTCGCCAAGGGCCTGGCCGTCACCCTCCGCACGATGACAAGGAAGACGGTCACCGAGCAGTACCCCGATACTCAGCCCGACCTCCCGCCCCGCAGCCGGGGCGTCATCGGCCTGTTCGAGGAGAACTGCACGGTCTGCATGCTCTGCGCCCGTGAGTGCCCCGACTGGTGCATCTACATCGACTCCCACAAGGAGACCGTCCCGGCGGCGGCCCCCGGTGGCCGCGAGCGCAGCCGCAACGTCCTCGACCGCTTCGCCATCGACTTCTCCCTGTGCATGTACTGCGGTATCTGCATCGAGGTCTGTCCTTTCGACGCCCTGTTCTGGTCACCGGAGTTCGAGTACGCCGAGACCGACATCCACGAACTCACCCACGAGCGGGACAAGCTCCGCGAGTGGATGTGGACCGTGCCGGCCCCACCCGCCCTCGACCCCGCCGCCGAGGAACCGAAGGAGATCGCCGCCGCCCGCAAGACCGCGGAGAAGCTGGCCGCGGCCCAGGCCGAACCCACGGAGGGGGACGCGTGAGCCTCGCCGCCGCCACCCACGGCTTCCTCTCCCCGACCGGCGTCGAGATCGCCTTCCTCCTCGTCGGCCTGGTCACCCTCGGCGCCGCACTGGTGACCGTCACCACCCGGCAACTGGTGCACGCCGCCCTGTGGCTGGTGGTCGCCCTCGGCGGACTCGCCGTCGAATACCTGCTGCTCACCGCCGAGTTCATCGCCTGGGTGCAGGTCCTCATCTACGTCGGTTCCGTCGTCGTCCTCCTTCTGTTCGGTCTGATGCTCACCCGGGCTCCCATCGGCCGCTCCCCGGACGCGGACTCCGGCAACCGCTGGACCGCCCTCGCCGTGGCCGTCGCGGCGGCCACCGCCCTCGTCTGGGTGGTCGTCGACGCCTTCCGGACCACCTGGGTCGATCTCGACGGCCCGGCGGCCGGCTCCACCGAGGCCACCGGAGCGAGCCTGTTCCAGAACTGGGTCCTGCCCTTCGAGGCCCTCTCCGTACTCCTCCTCGCCGCACTGGTCGGCGCGATCGTCCTGTCCCGCAAGGCGAAGTCGGAGGCGAGCTCTCCCCCTGTGAACTCCCGAGCCCGCACCAAGAGTTCCCCATCCGTCCCGGATGCCCGAAAAGATTTCCCCACCCCAAATACCCGGAAGAATCCGGCCGCCCCCACGAACCCCGCCACGTCGGCCGCCCACGAGAACCCCCAGACGTCGGAGGCCCGCGCGACCCCCTCCGCACCTGACGCCCGTTCGAACCGGACGGCCCCGAAGAATCCCCCCGCACCGGACGCTCGCGAGAGGCCCCCGGCATCGGACGGCCGCGCGACCCCCGGTGCACCTGGCGCCCGTTCGAACCCGACGGCCCCGAACGCCCCGGAGAACCCTGCCGCACCGGCTGACCCCGAGAGGCCCCCGGCATCGGACGGCCGCGCGACCCCCGGTGCACCTGGCGCCCGTTCGAACTCGACGGCCCCGAACGCCCCGAAGAACCCTGCCGCACCGGCCGACCCCGAGAAGCCCCCGGCATCGGACGACCCCGCGACCCCCGCCGCACCCAACGTCCGTCGGAACGTGGCCGAACCTGACGCCGGTCGGAACGCGGCCGCCCCCGACCCCCGCCGGAACCCGTCCGCCCCGGCCGACGCCCCGGGCCCGGGCGAGCAGGAAGGCGACCGCTGATGCACCTCGCCTATCCCGCCGTCCTCTCCGCCCTCCTCTTCTGCACCGGCCTCTACGGCGTCCTCGCCCGCCGCAACGCGATCCTGGTCCTGATGTCGGTCGAGCTGATGCTCAACGCCGTCAACCTCAACCTCGTCGCCTTCGACGTCTGGCTCAGCAGGGCCGCCCGCGACACCCTGCACTCCGGCCAGGCCCTCACCCTCTTCACCATCGCCATCGCCGCCGCCGAGATCGGCATCGGCCTGGCGATCGTCCTCGCCGTCCACCGCGACAGCGGCACCTCGGACATCGACCGGCTCCGCGCCACCGCCGAGGGCCACGAGCCCGACGAGCCCGAGGCCGACGCGGCCGCCGAGAAGGCTGAGGCCACCGCGTGACCACGACCACCCTCGCCGCCCTCGTCCCCGTCCTGCCGTTCCTCGGCGCGGTCGCCGGACTGCTCCTGGGCCGCACGGCCCCCGGCTTCGTCCGCCCGCTCGCCGTCCTGCCGACCCTCACCTCCCTGGTGCTCGCCACGCTGGTCGCGGCCCGGCAGGGCGGTGGCCGGGCCGTCGACGCCGCCACCCAGCTCACGCCCACCGGCTCCGTCCCGATCGAACTCGCCCTGCACATCGACGGCTTCGCCGCACTCGTCGCCGTTCTGGTCCCCCTCGTCGCCACCTGCGTGCAGATCTACTCGACCGGCTACCTGCGCGACGACCCGCGCTACGCCTCCTACGCCGCTCTCGTCTCCCTCTTCACCTCCGCGATGCTGCTCGTCGTCTACTCCGGCGACCTGATGGTGCTGCTGGTCGGCTGGGAGATCATGGGCATCTGCTCGTACTTCCTGGTCGGCCACTACTGGGAGACTCCGGAGGCCCGCGCCGCCTCCCTCAAGGCGTTCCTGGTGACCAAACTCGGTGACGTCCCCTTCCTGATCGGCCTGTTCGCGCTCGCCACCGCCGCCGGTTCGTTCCGGATCACCACGATCCTCGGCACCGTCGCGAACGGCGGGCTCGACCACCCGACCCTGATCGCCCTGCTGCTCCTCGCGGGCGTGGCAGGCAAGTCGGCGCAGTTCCCCCTGCACACCTGGCTCCCCGACGCGATGGCGGGCCCGACACCCGTCTCCGCGCTGATCCACGCCGCGACGATGGTCGCCGCCGGTGTCTACTTCGTCGCCCGTCTCCTCCCGGTCTTCGAGGCCTCCCGCGCCGCGATGGTCGTCCTCGCCCTCATGGCCGCCGTCACGATGATCGGCTCCGGCCTCGCCGCGCTCGCCCAGGACGACATCAAACGTGTCCTCGCCTACTCGACGATCGGCCAACTCGGCTACATGACCGGCGCCCTCGCCGTCGGCGACCGCGGTGCCGCCGTCTTCCACCTCCTGTCGCACGGCGCCTTCAAGGCGCTCCTGTTCCTCGCGGCCGGCGCGCTCATCCACGCCTCCGGCACCAACTCACTGGCCGCCATGTCCCGCATGGGCCACCTGCGCGACCGCGTCCCCGACGCCTACTGGACGATGACCGTCGCGCTCCTCGCACTCGCCGCGATCCCTCCCTTCAGCGGCTTCTTCTCCAAGGAGTCCGTCCTCGGCGCCGCCGAACACGCCGCCCTCGGCCACACCGAGCACGCCCCCGGCATCGCGGGCTGGACGATCCTCGTCGCCGGACTGCTCGCGGCCGTGCTCACCGCCGCCTACGCCACCCGCCTGTGGCTGCTCGCCTTCCGGGGCCACGGACCCGACGCCCCGGACCACGGACGCCAGCCGCTCAGCATGACCATCGTCCTGTGGGTGCTCGCCGTCCCCTCCCTCGCGCTCGGCGCGTTCACCTACGGATCGCTGCCCGGCTGGTTCGACAGCCGTGCCCTCACCCCGGCCCTGACCACCTCCGTCCTCGGCACGGGCGTCGCCCTGGTCGGCGGGCTCGTCACCTACGCGGCGTGGCGGCACACCACCGCGAACGCCGCCCGGGCCCCGCTCGGCGCGGTCGCCGCCCACCCCGAAGGCGACGCCGGACAGGTCGAGGCCGAGGCCATCGCCGCCCACCGGCCCGCCTACGGGGACGTCGCCGCCGCACCCGACCCGGCGGACCCGGGACGCCTGCTGCTCGGCCCGCTGTTCCGCCCCGCAGCCGACGGCTTCCACCTCGACGCCCTGTACACGGCCCTCTTCGTCCGGCCGGTCCTGGCCGGCGCGCGCCTCGTCCGGTTCCTGGACCGCGAGGTCGTCGAGACCTACGTACGCGGCGCGGGCGCCGTCCCCCGACTGCTGGGAGCCGCCGTGCGACGCGCCCAGACCGGCAATGTGCAGACCTATGTGAGCGCGCTGCTCGCCGGCACCGTCGTCCTGGCGGTCGCCGTCCTCCTCGTCGCCACGGGAGCGTGAGCAGGCGTGATCGATATCAACGAGTCCGTGATGCGGTTCCTTCTGGGGTTCGTCGTCGTCGGCCCGCTCCTCGGCGCCGTCGCCGCCCTCCTGCCCGCCCCGCCCGGGCTGAAGGGGAAGTCACCCGAACAGGCCGTCCTGCGCCACGGCGTGACCGTGACCGGCGTGATCCTCGCCGCCACGATCGCCCTCGCGCTCGGCTTCGACCACGACCACCCCTCGAAGATGCAGGCCACGACCGACATCAGCTGGATTCCCGCACTCGACGTGCGCATCCACCTCGGCATCGACGGCATCTCCCTCCCCCTTCTGGTCCTGACCGTGCTGCTGACCTTCCTGTGCGCGCTCTACTCGTACTTCAACCTGCCCGCGGGCCCGACCCCGAAGGCATTCGTCGCCCTGCTCCTCGTCCTGGAGTCCGGCACCCTCGCCACCTTCGCCGTCCTCGACCTGCTGCTGTTCTTCCTCGCCTTCGAGACCGTCCTGATCCCGATGTACTTCCTCATCGCCCGCTGGGGCGGCGAGGGACGGACCCGGGCCGCCTGGCGGTTCATCCTGTACACACTGCTCGGTTCGGTCGTCATGCTGCTCGGCCTGCTCCTGATCGGAATCAAGGCCGGCACATTCGACATGGTGGCACTCGCCACTGACAACGGCCGGTCGCTGACCACATCCGTGCAGGTCATCGCCGTTTTGGCGATCGGTATCGGGCTCGCGGTCAAGACCCCGATGTGGCCCCTGCACAGCTGGCTGCCGGACGCCCACACCGCCGCTCCGACCGTCGGCTCGGTCCTGCTGGCCGGTGTCATGCTCAAGATGGGCACCTACGGGTTCGTCCGCATCCTGCTGCCGGTCGCGCCGGACGGCTTCCGGGTCTTCGCGCCCTACCTCGCCGCCTTCGCCGTCGTCGGGATCATCTACGGCTCGCTGGCCTGCCTGGCCCTCGCCCAGAAAGGCGCCAAGGGCGACCTCAAGCGGCTCATCGCCTACTCCTCCGTCGGCCACATGGGCTTCGTCCTGCTCGGCATCGCCACCATGACCCCGACCGGCGTCAACGGCGCGCTCTTCGCCAACATCGCCCACGGCCTCATCACCGGCCTGCTGTTCTTCCTCGTCGGCGCCCTCAAGGACCGCACCGGCAGCACCGACCTCGACACCCTCGCCGAGACCACCGGCGCCGCCCTCTACGGCAAGGCCCCGCGCCTCGGCGGCCTCCTCGCCTTCGCCGCCGTCGCCTCGCTCGGCCTGCCGGGCCTGGCCGGGTTCTGGGGCGAGATGCTGGCCCTGTTCGGCGCCTTCGACCCGGCCGCCGGTCTCAGCCGCCCCGCCTTCCTCACGTTCACCGCGATCGCGGCCTTCGGCACCCTCCTGACGGCCGCCTACATGCTCGTCGTGGTCCGCCGCGTCTGCATGGGCCCCGCCCCGCAGGACACGCCGCGACTCGTCGACGTGCGCGCCTACGAGTTCGCGGCCTGGACCCCGCTCGTCGTCCTCACCGTCGTCGCCGGGCTGTGGCCCAAGGCCCTCCTCGGGCTGACCGACCCGGCCGTGCAGCAACTCCTCACAGGAGGCAGCCGATGAGCAGCCTGGCCCAGCCGCTGGCCGCGAGCCTCGTCCAGTCCGTCGACTGGCTCGCCCTCGCGCCGCCCACCCTCGCGGCCCTCGTCGGACTCGCCGTCCTCGTCGCCGACCTGTTCCTCGCCGAGCACCGCAAAGCACTCCTCGGCTGGGTCGCGGTGGCCGGTCTCGCCGCCTCCGGACTCCTGCTGCTGCCGCTCCTCGACGGCGACCGCTCCACCTTCTGCCTCGCCGGCCACACCGACATCTGTAGTTACACCGCCGACCGCTTCACCCTGGTCGTGCAGTTCCTGGTCCTCGGCGGCGCGCTGCTGACCGCCCTGCTGTCGGTCACCGCCCTCAAGGACGCCGACCGTGTACTCCCCGAAGGGGAGTACTGGTTCCTGCTGCTGTCGTCCGCGGCCGGCGCGGCCCTGCTGCCCGCCGCCCGCGACCTCGCCACCCTGATCGTCGCCCTGGAGGTCGCCTCCCTGCCCGCGTTCGCCCTCGTCGGCATCCGGCACGGCGACAAGAAGTCCTCCGAAGCGGCCCTGAAGTTCTTCCTGTCGTCGGTCACCGCGACCGCCGTCAGCCTCATGGGCATCAGCTTCGTCTACGCCACTACCGGCACCCTGTACCTCACCCAGGTCGCCGAACGCATCCAGCACGTCGACGGGCAGTTCCACACGCTCGCCCAGACCGGCGTCGTCCTCACTCTCGTCGGCTTCGCCTTCAAGACGGCCGCCGTGCCGTTCCACTTCTGGGTCCCCGACACCTACGTGGGAGCGCCCCTGCCGATCGCCGCCTATCTGTCGGTCGTCGGCAAGGCGGTCGGCTTCACCGGCCTCATCCTCGTCACCGTCGTCGCGTTCCCGTCGTACGCCGACGTGTGGGGCCCCGCGCTCGCCGTCCTGGCCGCGCTCACCATGACCGTCGGCAACGCCGGTGCCCTGCGCCAGCGGACCACGCGCGCGTACAGCGCGGTACGGCTGCTCGCCTGGTCCTCGGTCGGCCAGGCCGGCTACCTCCTCGTTCCGATCGCCGCGGCCGCCTCCTCCGGCGACGCCGACCACTCGATCGGCTCCACGCTCGCGTACGCCCTCATGTACGCCGCCGTGAACCTCGGCACCTTCGCCGTGGCCGCGCTGGTGGGCCGCACACACGCCACGAACCGTGTCGCCGACTACCGCGGCCTCTACGCCACCAACCCCGTCGCCGCGCTCCTCCTGGCGTTCTTCCTGCTCTGCCTCGCCGGACTCCCGCCGGGCATCATCGGCCTGTTCGCGAAGGTCACCGTGTTCTCGGCGGCCGTCGACGCGGGCCTGGGCTGGCTCGCCGTCGTCATGGCCGTCAACGTCGTGATCGCGCTGTTCTACTACCTCCGGTGGACGGCGCTGCTGTTCAGCACCCCCGAGGGCGAGCCCCACAAGCACCGCTTCCCGGCGCCCCTCACCGCGGCCCTCGCGCTCACCGGCGCCGTCGGCATCGCCCTGTCCGGAGCACCCCAGCTGATCCTGCGCTTCGCCGACACGACCCTGTTCTGAGGCCAGTACGCCCCCGCTCCGAGGCCCCGGCCGAGCCTGCTCGCGCCCTGAACAGGGCCTCACCCGGACGGCTCACCCGCGCGGTGCCCCGGGCGGGGAACTAGTCCCGTTCGCCTGGCGTTGACCAGTACGGGAGGGTCCACTGGACGTGACACCACGGCACCGGTGACATCGGAGACAGCAAGCAAAGGGTTCCCCTGCTGCACGACTTGGAGGGCGTACCGTGCACCGCCGGCACAACGGGCTAAGGACAGCGATCCTCCTCGGAGGACTGTCCGCACTCATCATCGTCATCGGCAGCTTCTTCGGCCGCACGGGCCTCGTCGTGGCGGTCCTGGTGGCTCTGGGGACCAACGCGTACGCGTACTGGAACAGCGACAAACTGGCGCTACGCGCGATGCGCGCGCGCCCGGTGAGCGAGTTCGAGGCACCGGCCCTCTACCGGATGGTCCGTGAACTCTCCACGCAGGCCCGCCAGCCCATGCCCCGCCTCTACATCTCCCCGACCGAGGCACCGAACGCCTTCGCGACCGGCCGCAACCCGCGCAACGCCGCGGTGTGCTGCACCGACGGCATCCTGCGCCTCCTGGACGAGCGGGAGCTGCGCGGCGTCATCGGCCACGAGCTGAGCCACGTCTACAACCGCGACATCCTCATCTCGTCGGTCGCCGGCGCCCTCGCCTCCGTGATCATGTTCCTGGTCAACTTCGCCTGGCTGATCCCGATCGGCCGTTCGAACGACGACGACGGCCCCGGCATCTTCGGCATGCTGATGATCATGATCCTGGGCCCGCTCGCGGCCAGCCTCATCCAACTCGCCATCAGCCGTTCCCGGGAGTACGAGGCCGACGCCTCCGGCGCCCAGCTCACCGGCGACCCCCTCGCCCTCGCCAGCGCCCTGCGCAAGCTCGAAGTCGGCACCAAACAGCTGCCGTTGCCCCCCGAGCCGCGCATCGAGACCGCGAGCCACATGATGATCGCGAACCCCTTCCGGCCGGGCCAGGGACTCTCCAAAATGTTCTCGACACATCCGCCGATGGCGGAGCGCATCGCCCGGCTAGAGAAGATGGCAGGTCGCCCTCAGTGAAAACCATCCTGAACGTCATTTGGCTCGTCCTGAGCGGCTTCTGGCTCTTCCTCGGCTACCTGGCCGCGGGCGTGCTGCTGTGCATCACGATCATCGGCATCCCCTTCGGCGTCGCCGCGTTCCGCATCGGCGTCTACGCCCTGTGGCCCTTCGGGTACACGACCGTCGAACGCCGCGACGCGGGCGCCCCGTCCTGCGTCGGCAACGTCCTCTGGCTGGTCCTCGCCGGCTGGTGGCTCGCGCTCGCCCACATCGTGACCGGCATCGCGCTCTGCGTCACGATCATCGGCATCCCGTTCGGCATCGCCAACTTCAAGCTCATCCCGGTCTCGCTGCTCCCGCTCGGCCGCGAGATCGTGCCGACGGACCAGCCGTTCGCGGCCCGCTGACCGACCGCGCGACCCCGGGAGCGGGCCCCGTCACCCGTTCGGGGCACGGCGATGTCCACAGCCCCACGCCCGTCCACAGGCCGCCCCGATTGTCAGTGGCACCCCGCACCATGAACTCATGACCGCGAACGAGCAGTTGCCGACCCCGCTGCCCCTCATCCCCGTGCCAACCCGCCCCCAGCCCGAGGGCGTCCCGCCGATACCCCACCGAGGCCGCGCGAGCCTCCTGGGCGGTGGTGGAACCGAGCCGGGCCACGAAGACGTCCTCGATGGCAGCAGGGCCTGAACACCACCACGGCATGAACCCAAGGCATGAACAGGCGTGCGGTGAGCAGTTGAGCAGGAGATCCGTACGCACAAGCACGGCACACGACGCGTGACGCACGGCAGGTCGGGAGCTGACTCACAGCACCAGAACAGTGCGGACACAGCACGGAAGGGCAGGTTCACGGCATGACGATCATCAGCTGGATCATTCTGGGGCTGCTGGCCGGGGCCATCGCCAAGTTCCTGCTGCCGGGCCGCGACCCGGGCGGCTTCATCGGCACGACCCTCATCGGCGTCGCGGGCGCGTTCATCGGCGGCTGGATATCGGCCCGTTGGCTGGACCACCCGATCACCAAGGACTTCTACGACGGCGCGACCTGGGCCGCGGCGATCGGAGGCTCGCTCGTCCTCCTGGTCCTCTACCGACTCCTCTTCGGCAACTCCCGCAGCTGACGGGGGAGCGAAGAGGCGGGGCCGACGAGGACGGCACGACAGCCCCGCCACACAACGCCGCCGAACGTCGAACCAGCCCTCCGCAACGCCGACCCACCCGAGCCTTGCCGCGCCCCGCCTCCCGGAACGGACGCGACGCGAGCCGGTCGGGGCGCCGTTCCCGGAGGGCAGCAGGCGCCGCGCTCCTCCAGGTGAGGGCGTCGATGTCGCCGTCGCGCCGACGGAAGCGCCGAGGAAGACACAACGAGGGCTGTCGACGAGACCGTTCTCGGCGCTGCGCCCCCGTTGTGCCGTGCTCAGTCGGCCTGGCAACGCCCGCGCGGGGCGGAGCAGTTGATCACCGGTAGTTCACGAACTGGATCGCGAAGTCGAAGTCCTTGCCCTTGAGGAGGGCGATGATGGCCTGGAGGTCGTCACGGCTCTTCGAGCTGACGCGCAGTTCGTCGCCCTGCACCTGAGCCTTCACACCCTTCGGGCCCTCGTCGCGGATGATCTTCGCCACCTTCTTCGCGTTGTCCTGGGAGATGCCCTCCTCGATGGACGCGAAGATCTTGTAGTCCCGGCCGGAGAGCTGCGGCTCACCGGCGTCCAGGGCCTTCAGCGAGATGCCGCGTTTGATCAGCTTGGACTGGAAGACGTCGAGGACGGCGTTGACGCGGTCCTCGGAGTTCGCCTCCATCAGGATCTTCTCGCCGGACCACGAGATCGAGGCGCCCACGCCCTTGAAGTCGTAGCGCTGCGAGATCTCCTTGGAGGCCTGGTTGAGGGCGTTGTCGACCTCCTGCCGCTCGACCTTCGAGACGATGTCGAAACTGGAGTCGGCCATGTCCTGTGGCTCCTTGTATCGGGGTGCGTGTGGGCTGCGGATCGGCGGTGGGGGAGGCCGCCGAACCCGGTGTGGTGCCGGGGCCGCATCCGCACAAGCGTAGCCACCTCGGGTGCCCCGAGCGCAGATCAATCGGGTGGCGAAGCACCCCCGGTCATCGGGTATTGTTTACGTCGTTGCCAGGGAGCACCGCCGAAAAGCGGTTCGAACGGCAGCAAACCCTGGCGGTGTGCCCGAGCGGCCAAAGGGAGCAGACTGTAAATCTGCCGGCTTCGCCTTCCGTGGTTCGAATCCACGCGCCGCCACAAGGGAAAAGAAGTGGCCTGTGACCTGCTTAACGGCAGATCACAGGCCACTTTTCGTGCGCCCCGAAGATCCAGGTACTGCCTCACTCCGCCTCGTGACGGAGACAGTCGGAGGTCACCACCCAGGAAGCGAGCGAACGCCAGAAGGCACGCAGCCCGCGAACGGGAACCCACACCCCCAACTCGCCGCCCACGTGCCACAGCCCGCCGAAGCAACCGCCCCGCCCTCGGCACCTGGGCCCTTTTCCGCCCCCGCGCCCGCTCTGGGCCCCGCCCCGCACGACGCGCCCGCGCACGACCTACCCGCGCACAACGCCCCCCACGCCCGGCGCACACGCCCGCACTAGCGCGACCCACACCCCCCGCTCCCGACCACGCCCCGCCCGCACCCGGGGCACACCTCCCGCAGCCGCACCCGCACCCGCACCCGAGGTCGCTCACCGAGATACGGCGCACCCCCGCCCGGGGCGCACTCCGCGAACCCCGTCCGCCCCGCCCCGCCCCTCGGTCCGACAACGCGCCCGCGCGCGAGGCACACTGACCCCATGTCCACTCCGCGCAGACGCTGTCCCGAATGCCGGCGCGAGATCGCCGTCGTCGCCGGCCGCTTCGCCCGACACGACCCGCCCGCCGCCCGCGAGAACGTCCGTCTGGTCTCCTGCCCCGGCTCCCGCCGCCAGGCCCATCTCGGCGCCGCGCAACCGTCCCTCGACGGCTATGTCGTACCGGAGTTCCCGGGCCAGATGCCCTTGTTCTGACGGGCCGTTGCCCCCCCGGAGACGGTTCTCGGGCGTACCGGAACGGCTGCCCGCGCGGGCGGTCCGGAACGCCCGGTGGTCAGTTCCCGGCGACCGACTTCACCGCGACCGACACCGGCGTCGACCCGCTGATCAGCTCCAACGTCAGGCCCGCCGTCGCCGTCGTGTCCAGCAACTCCGCGAGAACGGCGGCCACGTCGTCCCGGGGGATCGGGCCGCGCCCGGTGTGGGCCTCCAGGCGGACCAGGCCGGTGCCGGCGTCGTTCGTCAACATCCCGGGGCGCAGGATCGTCCAGTCGAGCGCGTCCAGGCCCTGGACGTAGGCGTCGGCCTCGCCCTTGGCGCGCTGGTACACGTCGAAGACGTCGTCGCCCTGGTGCGCGGGGTCGGCGCCCATCGACGAGACGACCACGTGCCGTCGTACGCCCGCGCGGACCGCCGCGTCGGCGAAGAGGACCGCCGCGCCCTTGTCGACCGTGTCCTTGCGGGCCGCCCCGCTGTTCGGCCCGGCGCCCGCCGCGAACACCGCCGCGTCCGCGCCCCGCAGCCGTTCCGCGACGTCCGCGACCGAGGCCGACTCCAGGTCCAGCACGACGGGTTCGGCACCGGCGGCTCGCAGGTCGTCGCCCTGTTCGGGTCGGCGGATGATCCCCGCGACCTCGTCCCCGCGCGCCGCGAGCAAACGCTCCAGCCGCAGCGCGATCTGACCATGACCTCCAGCGATGACAATGCGCATGCCTTCGACCGTACGCCCCGACAGCCGCATCCGCCGCACGACTTGGGGGGCGCCCCGGGGCGCACAGCAGGAGCACGCGCGTCAGGAATCAGCGCCTGTGACCCCGCCACCCCGGCGCACACGCAGCGCAACCGGCAACGCGCGCAACCCGGCGCACACACCCACCGCGCACTACCTTTCCCCACATCACAGGTCCCCCCCGGCCGCCCGACCGCACCCCGGTTCCCCGGCCGCCCGACCGCAGCCCGGTTCCCCGGCCGCCCGACCGCACCCCGGTTCCCCGGCCGCCCGATCGCAGCCCTGGCTCCCCGACCGTCCGACGACCCGGCGCACCCGCGCGAAGACTCACCTCACCCGCCCCGAGCCCCGAATCCCGCGCCCCCGGCACGCCCACAAGCCTTCCCGCCCGGGAACACGGCACCCAACCCACCCACCGCCCACCCACACCCCACGCACCGCACCGCACAGCACCCCACCCGGCAAAAACGCAGCCTTCTTAAGAAGGACCGCGTCACGACCTCAAGAAGGCCCCCGTCACGACGGATCGCCTACGAGGGAATGCCTACAACGGATAGCCCACAACGGATCGCCTACGACGGATCGCCCCGCCCCTGCCGAGGCAGCCCCAGTTCCGCAGCCGCCGCCGAGTTGCAGTACTCCCGCACCGCGCTGGTCCGCGCCACCACGCGCCCCCGGTGCACCACGATCCGGCTGTACGCCAGGGAGAGCGCACCCGCGAGCCGGTCGCCGCGGACGGCGAGGAGTTCCGCCGGGAACCCGGCCTCCACGCGGACCTCCGGCAGCCCGAGGGCTGCACGCGCGGAGGCGCTGATCGCGTCGTAGGCGTCCTCGGCGCGCAACCCGTAACGGGACGCGAGGAGGTAGGCCGCCTCCAGGGGATCGCCGCGGCCGACCGGGTTCGTCGCGTCGCGCAGGGCGCCACTGCCCGCCGCGAGCCGGACACCGGCCGCGCGCAGCAGCCGCACCGGAGCCGTGTCGCGGTGGTCGACGGCCGAACAGCCGCCCTGGGGCAGGCAGACGACCGTCACACCGGCCGCCGCGAGCTGGTCGGCGGCGCGCGAGACGACGTCGGCCGGGAGCCGGTCGAGGCCGCCGCAGGGGCCGAGGGTGACGCCGGGGCGCAACCCGCCGGCCATCGCGGCGAGGCGGGCCAGGCGGGCCGGATCGGCGGCGTCGGTGTGCAGGTCGACCGGGCAGCCGTGCTCGGAGGCCACCTCCAGGACGGCCTCCACGTACCCCGTCGGATCGGGGTCGAGGTCGGGACAGCCGCCCACCACGGAGGCGCCCATCTTCACCGCGTCCCGCAGCATCGCGAGCCCGTCCGCACCGGCCACCCCGGTCAGCAGCCTCGGCATCGCGACCGCCGTCAGCTCGGTCAGCCCGCGCAGCGAACGCCGGGCCTGCAACACCGCGGCCAGCGAGCCGAGGCCCTGGACGTCGCCCACGCGCACGTGCGCGCGCAAGGCGGTCGCGCCGTGCCCGAGCTGGAGCAACGCGGCTTCCGTGGCCCGGCGTTGGACATCGGACGGTTCGTGGGAGACGGGGCCGTCGGCGGAGAGCGCGGTATCGCCGTGGGCGTGCGGTTCGGCCGGGGCGGGCAGCAGCAGATGGCCGGTGAGATCCACGCGCGCGCCGCGCCCCCGGGTGCCGTCCGCCGCCAGGCTGCCGGCCGTGCCGACCGCCTCGATGCGCCCGCCGCCCAGTCGTACGTCGACGGTCCGGCCGTCGGTCAGCCGCGCCCCGCACAGCAGCAGCCCGGCCGGGTCACCGGCGCCGGACGCCCCCGACGACGATGACGAGCCCGACGACGATGACGACGAGTGAGGTGGCTGCGGCTGGCTGTCGGGCATCGCGCTCCAGGGGCTCGGGGGCTGCGCGACGGGACGCGCACAAGATCACGGAGAGTGAGTCGAGCCTAGGGCGGCGATCCGCTCAGGGCGGGGAGGAGCGCAATAGTCGTACCGGTGTGGTCCGTCGTTCCGGAGGGGTTCGCGGGGCCGGTGGGAGGGGCTCCGGAAGGGACTCGGACGGGACTCGGACGGGACTCGGATGGGACGTGGCTGGGAGTCCGGATGGGACTCCGGAAGGGCCGTTCCGGGGTCAGGGAAACGGATTTGGGCGATCGGCAGTCGAGCGTGTAATGTCTTCATCGCTCGCCCCAATAGCTCAGTCGGTAGAGCGTCTCCATGGTAAGGAGAAGGTCTACGGTTCGATTCCGTATTGGGGCTCCGGTGAGTGAGGTTCCCGTCGCAAGGCGGGAACCGATCACACCGAAGCGGTGTAGCTCAGTCGGTAGAGCAAGCGGCTCATAATCGCTGTGTCACCGGTTCAAGTCCGGTCACCGCTACTGACAGTAGCCGATTGCAGGGTCGGTCCTTCGATCGGCTACTCTTTCATGCGTTAATCGTTTCTATCCGTTCGTCAAGGAGCACTTCACGTGGCTGCCACCGACGTCCGCCCGAAGATCACGCTGGCCTGCGTGGAGTGCAAGGAGCGGAACTACATCACCAAGAAGAACCGGCGTAACAACCCGGATCGTATGGAAATGAAGAAGCACTGCCCGCGTTGCAACGCGCACACCGCGCACCGCGAGACGCGATAAATCAGGCTCGTACACGAGGCCGCCCCCGCAGTCGGGGGGCGGCCTCGCGTCGTTTCCGCACCGGTTACCGGCGAGTCGCCGGGGCGGACCAGCAGATCGATCACCATCGATCGCCGTCGATCAGATGCAGGCACGCAGGTATGCGGCCCTGCGACATCAGGAGGTACCGGGCCATGGCGCTCGACCAGTCCTTCGTCGGGCGGAGCTACCCGCCCAGCGCCCCCTATGAGGTGGGCCGGGAGAAGATCCGCGAGTTCGCGGAGGCCGTGGGTGACACCAACCCGGCGTACCTGGACCCGGAGGCCGCCAAGGCGCTCGGGCACCCCGATGTGATCGCCCCACCGACCTTTGTGTTCAGCATCACCTTCAAGGCGGCGTCCGTGGTCATCCAGGACCCGCAACTGGGCCTCGACTACAACCGCGTGGTCCACGGCGACCAGAAGTTCTCCTACCGCCGCCCGGTGCGGGCCGGCGACCGGCTCACCGTGACCTCGACCATCGAGGCCGTCAAGTCCATGGCGGGCAACGACATCCTGGACATCCGCGGCGAGGTCCACGACGACGCCGGCGAGCACGTCGTGACCGCCTGGACCAAGCTGGTCGCCCGCGCGGCCGAGGGGGCGTGACGACGATGACCGCGAAGATCGCTTACGACGACGTCGAGGTCGGCACCGAGCTGCCCGCCGGGACGTTCCCCGTGTCGCGCGCCGCGCTCGTCCAGTACGCGGGCGCCTCCGGGGACTTCAACCCGATCCACTGGAACGAGAAGTTCGCCAAGGAGGTCGGGCTGCCGGACGTGATCGCGCACGGCATGTTCACCATGGCCGAGGCGATCCGCGTCGTCACCGACTGGGTCGGCGACCCGGCCGCCGTCGTCGATTACGGCGTCCGCTTCACCAAGCCCGTCGTCGTCCCCAACGACGATCAGGGCGCCGTCATCGAGGTCACCGGCAAGGTCGCCGCCAAGCTCGACGACCACACCGTCCGCGTCGACCTCACGGTGACCAGCGCCGGCCAGAAGGTGCTGGGCATGTCCCGCGCGGTCGTACGACTGGCCTGAGAACGGCGGCTGCGGGACCCGGGGTGCGAGCGGCTGCCCCCGGTGCCCGCACGGATGACCCGGGGCACGCGCGCGTGACCCGGTGTAAGGGGCGCCCTCCATGGCGGGGCGCCCCTTACGCGTCCCCGGCGGTCCCCTCTGCGCCCGCCTACCTCCAGCCGTCCCGCCTGTGCCCGGCGTCCCCACCTGCCCCACGATCCCGCCCGTCCCCGCCAGCCCCATCCGCCCCGCCCTCCATTGACCCAGTTAGTGATTGAGCACTAACTTTCTTCCATGGTCAGGATGAGCGCAGAAGAGAGGCGCGAGAGCGTCATCCGCGCGGCGACCGCCGAGTTCGCCCGCACCGGCTACTACGGCACGTCGACCGAGGCGATCGCCAAGCGGGTCGGGGTCTCGCAGCCGTATCTCTTCCGGCTCTT
Organism: Streptomyces sp. NPDC091279; assembly: GCF_044757465.1. Lineage (NCBI taxonomy): Bacteria > Bacillati > Actinomycetota > Actinomycetes > Kitasatosporales > Streptomycetaceae > Streptomyces > Streptomyces sp. NPDC091279. The sequence continues at coordinate 222,282 of NZ_JBIVVA010000008.1, forward strand.
CCCGGGCAAGAAGGCGCTCTTCCTCGCGGTGGCCCAGCGGTGCATGGACGACATCCTGCGGATCGTCGAGGAGGCCGCCGAAGAGCTGGAGGGCGAGGCGGTCCACGACGCCACGGCGCACGCCTACATCAAGGTCATCAGCGAACACCCCGAACAACTGCTGATGCAGATGCAGATGTACGTCGCGGTCGCCGCCGCCGAGCAGGCCGGTGACCACGAACTCGGCGAAGCGGTCCGCAGCGGATGGATGCGCCTGTGGGACACGGTGCACGGGTCGCTCGGCGCCGACGTCGACGGAACGACGACCTTCATGGCGTACGGCATGCTCATCAACTGCCTGGTGGCCATGGGGTTCCCGCCCGATCACCGGGTCTGGGCGGGAGTGTCCCCGGCCGCCCTCGTCGACGGGTTGGACAAGACGTGACGGTGGCCTCGGCCGCCAACGCCAGACGCGGCCGGGGACGCCGGGAACGGTCGGGGAAACGGGAGCGGGACGGCGTCGTAGCCGCCGTTTCCCGCCCGTGGAAGTTAGTCAGTGATCACTAACTAGATCAGCCTTTAGGGGGAAGCGATGCCACAGGCGTCACAGCAGACCGCACATCGCGGGGGGACCGTATGGGCCCTCGTCATCACCAGTGGCGCCGGGTTCATGGCGAGCCTCGACAGCCTCGTCGTCACCACCGCGCTGCCCTCCATCCGCGAGGACCTCGGCGGGGCGCTGGAGGACCTGGAATGGACCGTGAGCGCCTACACGCTCACCTTCGCCGTCCTGCTCATGTTCGCCGCCGCGCTCGGCGACCGCTTCGGCCGCCGCCGGGTGTTCCTGGCCGGCCTCGCCGTCTTCACCGGCGCGTCCGCCGCCGCGGCCCTGGCCACCGGCATCGACGGCCTCATCGCCGCCCGCGCGGTCCAGGGCATCGGCGCGGCGATCATGATGCCCCTCACGCTCACCCTCCTGACGGCAGCCGTGCCGGTCGCCAAGCGCGGGATGGTGTTCGGCATCTGGGGCGCCGTCAACGGCCTCGCGGTCGCCTGCGGACCCCTCATCGGCGGCGGCCTCACCGAACACGCCTCCTGGCACTGGATCTTCTGGCTCAACGTCCCCCTCGGCATCGTCCTGCTCCCGCTCGCCAGGCTGCGCCTCGCCGAGTCCTACGGCACCGGAGCCCCGCTCGACCTCCCCGGCACGCTCCTCGCCAGCGGCGGGCTCTTCGGGATCGTCTACGGGCTGGTGCGCGGCCCCGCCGACGGCTGGACCGGCTCCCTGGTGCTCACCGGCCTGACCGTCGGCGCCGCCCTGCTCGTCGCCTTCGTCGCCTACAGCCTGCGCGCCAAGAACCCCATGCTCCCGATGCGGCTGTTCCGCTCCCGCGCCTTCACCGGCATCAACGTCGCGAGCCTGCTGATGTTCCTCGGCATGTTCGGGTCGATCTTCCTGCTCAGCCAGTTCCTGCAAGGCGTGCTCGGCTACTCGCCCACCGAGGCGGGCCTCCGGATGCTGCCGTGGACCGGGATGCCGATGCTGGTCGCGCCGATCGCCGGCATACTCGCCGACCGCGTCGGCGGCCGGCCCGTCGTCGCCACCGGCCTCTTCCTCCAGGCCGCAGGCCTCGGCTGGATGGCCACCGCGGTCACCACCGACGTCTCCTACGGCACCCAACTGCCCGGCCTGATCCTCGGCGGCATCGGCATGGCGCTCTACTTCGCGCCCTCCGCCCACCTGGTCATGGCCAGCGTCCCACCCGAGGAACAGGGCATCGCGTCCGGCGCCAACAACGCCCTGCGCGAGGTCGGCGGCGCCCTCGGCGTCGCCATCATGGCGTCGATCTTCTCGTCCCAGGGCGGCTACCAGTCCGGCCAGACCTTCGTCGACGGACTACGCCCCGCCCTGATCACCGGCGCCGCGACCGTCGGCCTCGCCGCCCTGGCCGCCCTGATGATCCCGGGCCGCGGAAACGAGCCACGAACCCAGGAGACACCGACGCCACCGGTGAGCGCGGCAGCCTCTTGAACGACGGTCACGCGCGCGTGGGCGGCGTTGTGACCGACGTCGCCGTCACGCGCGCGTGGGCGGCACTCCGGGGGTTGCGGCGCTGGGCGGGTTGACGCCCCCGGGGGCACGGGAGTGTGACGCGGGCCGAGGAGGACGCGTGGCGTCGGCCTAGGTGCGGCTGTCTCCCGAACGGCACGTGCGCGTGGGGGCTTCTGGCCGGTGAGGCGGTCACGTGTTCGTGGGTGGGGTCTGGGGGAGTCGCCGTGCTGGTTGCCCTGGTGACCCCGGGCGCAGGCGGGCCGCGCGGACCGGGGAAGCGCGGGCGTCGGCTCTAGGTACGGCGGCTTCCCGAACGACACGTGCGCGTGGGGGCCGTTTCGGTTGGTGGCGCAGGTAGGTGTTCGTGGGCGGCGTCCGGGGGGCGTCGCCGTGCTGGTCGACTTGGTGAATTCCGGGGCGTGGGGGCACGAGGTGAGACCAGAGGCGTCCGCGTTGCTGGGTACCGCTGCCTCCTGCCAACGGCCCGCACGCGCGCGTGGCCCGGTCCGAACCGGCGTCGCCGTCACGCGCGCGTGGGTGGCACCTCGGGGATGTCGTCGAGTTGGCCGCCCTGACGGTCCCGGCGTGTGGGCGTGCGGCGCGGGCCGGGGAGGCGTGGATGTCGGCGGCGGCTTCTTGGCACGGTCCCCGCTTGACCTGCGGTCACGCGCGCGTGGGGCCCGGCCCGACCGGTGTCGGCGTCATGCCTGCGTGGGACCCGGCCCGACCGGTGTCGGCGTCACGCCTGCGTGGGGCCCGGCCCGACCGGCGTCGCCGTCACGGCTGCGTGGGTGGCACTCCCGGGGCGTTGTCAGTGCCGTCTCGTAGTCTTGGGGGTGTGCAGGAAATTCACGATGCTCCCCTCGCCCCGCTGACCACCTTCCGGCTGGGTGGGCCCGCCGATCGGCTGGTCACCGCGACGAGCGACGACGAGGTGATCGCCGCTGTCCGTGAGGCCGACGACAGCGGAACGCCCCTGCTGCTGATCGGCGGTGGGTCGAATCTGGTCGTCGGTGACAAGGGCTTCGCCGGTACCGCCCTCGCCATCGCCACCCGGGGTTTCACCCTGGACGGCACGCTGCTGGAGCTGGCCGCCGGTGAGGTGTGGACCGACGCCGTCGCCCGCACCGTCGAGGCCGGGCTGGCCGGAGTCGAGTGCCTGGCCGGTATCCCCGGCTCGGCGGGCGCCACGCCGATCCAGAACGTGGGCGCGTACGGCCAGGAGGTCTCCTCCGTCATCACCGAGGTCGTCGCCTACGACCGCACCACCCGCGAGACGGTCACGCTGACGAACGAGGAGTGCGCCTTCTCCTACCGGCACAGCCGCTTTAAGTCCGACCCCGAGCGCTACGTCGTCCTGCGCGTCCGCCTCCGCCTCGACGACGCCGACGGGCTCTCCGCGCCCCTCAAGTACGCCGAGACGGCACGCGCGTTGGGCGTCGAGCCGGGTGACCGCGTCCCGCTCGCCACCGCGCGCGAGACCGTCCTCAAGCTGCGGGCGGGCAAGGGCATGGTGCTCGACCCCGAGGATCACGACACCTGGTCGGCCGGGTCCTTCTTCACCAACCCGATCCTCACCGACGTCGAGTTCGCCGCGTTCCACGCACGCGTGCGGGAGCGGCTCGGGGACGGCACGGAGCCGCCCTCGTACCCGGCGGGGGAGGGGCGCACCAAGACCTCCGCGGCCTGGCTGATCGACAAGGCCGGCTTCACCAAGGGCTACGGCACCGGCCCCGCCCGCATCTCCACCAAGCACACCCTCGCCCTCACCAACCGGGGCCGGGCCACCACCGAGGACCTCCTCGCCCTCGCCCGCGAGGTCGTCACCGGCGTCCACGCAGCCTTCGGCGTCACCCTGGTCAACGAACCGGTGACGGTGGGCGTCAGCCTCTAGGGACCCGGTGTTCAGGCCGGGCGGGACAGCCAGTCGTCCGCGCCGGCCAGCAGCGTCGCCTTCACGTCCGCCGGGGCCGCCGAGGCCCGCACCGACTGCCGGGCCAGCTCCGCCAACTCGGCGTCCGTGAAGCCGTGATGGCGCCGGGCGATCTCGTACTGGGCGGCCAGCCGGGAACCGAAGAGCAGCGGGTCGTCCGCGCCGAGCGCGAGCGACACCCCGGCCTCGAACAGCGTGCGCAGCGGCACGTCCTCGTGCTTCTCGTAGACGCCGAGGGCGACGTTCGACGCCGGGCACACCTCGCAGGTCACGCCCCGGTCGGCCAGCCGCTTCAGCAGCCGGGGGTCCTCGGCGGCCCGCACGCCGTGGCCGATCCGGGCGGCGCCCAGGTCGTCCAGACAGTCACGGACCGAGGCCGGGCCGGTCAACTCGCCGCCGTGCGGGGCCGACAGCAGGCCACCCTCCCGGGCGATGTGGAAGGCCCGGTCGAAGTCCCGCGCCATACCGCGCCGTTCGTCGTTCGACAGACCGAAGCCGACCACGCCCTGGTCCGCGTAGCGCACCGCGAGCCGGGCCAGCGTGCGGGCCTCCAGCGGGTGCTTCATCCGGTTCGCGGCGACCAGCACCCGCATACCGAGCCCGGTCTCACGGGACGTCGTCGTGACCGCGTCCAGGATGATCTCCAGGGCCGGGATCAGCCCCCCGAGCCGCGGCGCGTACGACGTCGGGTCGACCTGGATCTCCAGCCACCCCGAGCCGTCCCGCACGTCCTCCTCGGCGGCCTCGCGCACCAGCCGCCGGATGTCGTCGGGCTCCCGCACACAGGACCGGGCGGCGTCGTAGAGGCGCTGGAAACGGAACCAGCCCCGTTCGTCCGTCGCCCGCAGCCGCGGCGGCTCGCCGCCGGTCAGCGCCTCGGTCAGGGCGTCCGGCAGCCGCACGCCGTACTTGTCGGCCAGCTCCAGGACGGTGGTCGGCCGCATCGAACCCGTGAAGTGCAGATGCAGATGGGCCTTCGGCAGCTCAGAGACATCACGTACACGCTCCATCCCAAGATCCTGCCGTATGTCGGACCCCTCCCGGGACCAGATTGCCCGGACGTGGCCTACCTCGCACGGACAAACGGAACGGGGCCCCACCCACTCTTGAGAGCAGGCAGAGCCCCGCACGCACGCGTGGAGCGCGAAAACGTCAGCTCTTGGCCTCCGCGAGGAGCTTCTGGAGCCGGCTGACACCCTCGACGAGATCCTCGTCACCCAGGGCGTACGACAGCCGCAGATACCCCGGCGTACCGAAGGCCTCGCCCGGGACGACCGCGACCTCGGCCTCCTCCAGGATCAACGCGGCCAGCTCGACCGAGTCCTGCGGACGCTTGCCGCGGATCTCCTTGCCGAGCAGCTCCTTGACCGACGGGTACGCGTAGAACGCGCCCTCGGGCTCCGGGCAGAGGACGCCGTCGATCTCGTTGAGCATCCGCACCATCGTGCGGCGGCGCCGGTCGAAGGCCTCGCGCATCTTCTCGACGGCGGCGAGGTCGCCGGAGACGGCGGCGAGGGCGGCCACCTGGGCGACGTTCGAGACGTTGGACGTGGCGTGCGACTGGAGGTTGGTCGCGGCCTTGACCACGTCCTTCGGGCCGATCACCCAGCCCACCCGCCAGCCGGTCATCGCGTACGTCTTGGCGACGCCGTTGACGATGATGGTCTTGTCGGCCAGCTCCGGCACGACCACCGGCAGCGAGTGGAACTCCGCGTCGCCGTAGACCAGGTGCTCGTAGATCTCGTCGGTCAGGACCCACAGGCCCTTCTCGGCGGCCCAGCGGCCGATCTCCTCGATCTGCGCGCGCGTGTAGACGGCGCCGGTCGGGTTGGACGGCGAGACGAAGAGCAGCACCTTGGTGTGCTCGGTGCGGGCCGCCTCCAGCTGCTCGACGGAGACCCGGTAGCCGGTCGTCTCGTCGGCGACGACCTCCACCGGGACACCGCCGGCCAGCCGGATCGACTCCGGGTACGTCGTCCAGTACGGCGCCGGGACGATGACCTCGTCGCCCGGGTCGAGGATCGCGGCGAAGGCCTCGTAGATGGCCTGCTTGCCGCCGTTGGTCACCAGGACCTGGGAGGCGTCGACCTCGAAGCCGGAGTCGCGCAGCGTCTTCGCGGCGATCGCGGCCTTCAGCTCAGGCAGCCCGCCGGCCGGCGTGTACCGGTGGTACTTCGGGTTCTTGCAGGCCTCGACGGCCGCGTCGACGATGTAGTCCGGAGTCGGGAAGTCGGGCTCACCGGCGCCGAAGCCGATCACCGGGCGCCCGGCGGCCTTGAGGGCCTTCGCCTTGGCGTCCACGGCGAGAGTGGCGGACTCGGAGATCGCGCCGACTCGGGCGGAGACCCGGCGCTCGGTGGGAGGGGTTGCAGGGCTCATGGCACCCATCGTTCCAGACCGGAAACCTCCCCGGCACACGGGTTTCACGGACTGAACAACCAGGGGTCGCTCACTGAACACGCGTCCGGAATCGGGCGATGGCCTGGTGGATCTTCAGCGCGCCCCCGGCGATCTTCCGCCGCCAAGCCCCCTACGGGCGCTTTCTGTTCGACGAGGGGCTCCGGAGCACGTACACTCTCACCTCGTTGGCCTTCAGCAGCCGCGCCGTAATGGGTGCACACCGAGCACTCGGGCGGATGCGGTACGTTGGGGGACGCAACAGCTCAACAAAGGGTCGTAGCTCAATTGGTAGAGCACCGGTCTCCAAAACCGGCGGTTGGGGGTTCAAGTCCCTCCGGCCCTGCTACACACACCTTCGCCAGGATGTGTGCGCATGTACGTACAGTAATGCACAGCCGTGCGGCTCCAACCGGGCGCGGCACGGCCACGACCCGGAATCAGGTGAGGACGAATGGCGGACGCCGTGGGCTCCATCGATACGCCTGATGCCCAGGACGAGGCACAGGATTCGAAGAAGGCCCGTAAGGGCGGCAAGCGGGCCAAGAAGGGTCCGTTCAAGAGGCTTGCCCTCTTCTACCGCCAGGTCATCGCCGAACTCCGCAAGGTCGTCTGGCCGACGCGTAACCAGCTGAGCACGTACACCACTGTGGTGATCGTCTTCGTGGTCGTCATGATCGGCCTGGTGACGGTGATCGACTACGGGCTCGGCCACGCCGCCAAGTACGTCTTCGGCTGAGCCGAGAGCGAAGGGCGCCGAGGTACCCGGCGCCTTTTTCGCATGTTCCACCCCTATGTATCCAGGAAGAAGCAGCCATCGTGTCTGACCCGAACCTGAACGACTCCCGCGAGCCCGCCGAGTCGGTCGATGCCGAGCTCGACATCGTCGAGGGCGCGGACGAGCAGGATGAGTTCGAGGCTGCCGAGGCCGCGGCGGGCACCCCCGCCGAGGAAGCCGCCCTGCACGTCGACGACGAGAAGGCCGACGCCGAGACCGTCGAGGACGACGACGCCGAGGGCGAGCAGGACACCGAGGACACCGAGGACGACGACGCCGCCGACGCCGAAGAGGCCGAGGAGGAGGAGACCGAGCCGGTCGACCCCGTCCAGGCCCTGCGCGACGAGCTGCGCGCCCTGCCCGGCGAGTGGTACGTCATCCACACGTACGCCGGTTACGAGAACCGCGTGAAGACCAACCTCGAACAGCGTGCCGTCTCGCTGAACGTCGAGGACTTCATCTTCCAGGCCGAGGTGCCCCAGGAAGAGGTCGCGCAGATCAAGAACGGCGAGCGCAAGACCATCCGTCAGAACAAGCTCCCCGGCTACGTGCTGGTGCGCATGGACCTGACGAACGAGTCCTGGGGCGTCGTCCGCAACACCCCCGGCGTCACCGGCTTCGTGGGCAACGCCTACGACCCGTACCCGCTGACCCTGGACGAGATCGTCAAGATGCTCGCCCCGGAGGCTGAGGAGAAGGCCGCCCGCGAGGCCGCCGAGGCCGAGGGCAAGCCCGCCCCGCAGCGCAAGGTCGAGGTCCAGGTCCTGGACTTCGAGGTCGGCGACTCGGTCACCGTCACCGACGGCCCGTTCGCCACGTTGCAGGCGACCATCAACGAGATCAACCCCGACTCCAAGAAGGTCAAGGGCCTCGTCGAGATCTTCGGCCGCGAGACCCCGGTCGAGCTGTCCTTCGACCAGATCCAGAAGAACTGACGCTCTTTCTGGACACCGCGCTTCCGACCAGGTCAGGCAGGCTTCCCCAGCTGCCTGACCTGCTCGGTTTTTGGCCGCGCATCTATACCCGCTATCGTTGTGCGGTATGCCTGCCTCCGGAGCAGTGATCCGGGTGCGGGCAGGGACCCGAATCGAAAGGACCCGGAGAGCAATGCCTCCCAAGAAGAAGAAGGTCACGGGGCTCATCAAGCTCCAGATCAACGCCGGTGCGGCGAACCCCGCCCCGCCGGTCGGCCCCGCGCTCGGTCAGCACGGCGTCAACATCATGGAGTTCTGCAAGGCCTACAACGCCGCGACCGAGTCGCAGCGTGGCTGGGTGATCCCGGTGGAGATCACGGTCTACGAGGACCGCTCCTTCACCTTCGTCACCAAGACGCCGCCGGCCGCGAAGATGATCCTCAAGGCCGCGGGTGTCGAGAAGGGCTCGGGCGAGCCGCACAAGACCAAGGTCGCCAAGATCACCGAGGCGCAGGTCCGTGAGATCGCCACGACCAAGCTCCCCGACCTGAACGCCAACGACCTGGACGCCGCGTCGAAGATCATCGCCGGCACCGCCCGCTCCATGGGCATCACGGTCGAGGGCTGATCCCCAGCCCCGTAGCACCTTCGTAGCACCGTGGCAGGGCCTGCTCGGCCCCTACCACGACTCCTCAAGACACACTGGAGCAGTAGTGAGCAAGCGCAGCAAGTCTCTCCGCGCTGCGGACGCCAAGATCGACCGGGACAAGCTTTACGCCCCGCTTGAGGCCGTCCGTCTCGCCAAGGAGACCTCCACCACCAAGTTCGACGGCACCGTCGAGATCGCCTTCCGCCTGGGTGTCGACCCGCGCAAGGCCGACCAGATGGTCCGTGGCACCGTGAACCTGCCGCACGGCACCGGCAAGACCGCCCGGGTCCTGGTCTTCGCGACCGGTGACCGTGCAGCCGCCGCGGAAGCCGCGGGCGCCGACATCGTCGGCTCCGACGAACTGATCGACGAGGTCGCCAAGGGCCGCCTCGACTTCGACGCCGTCGTCGCCACCCCGGACCTCATGGGCAAGGTCGGCCGCCTCGGCCGCGTGCTCGGTCCCCGTGGTCTGATGCCGAACCCGAAGACCGGCACCGTCACCCCCGACGTCGTGAAGGCTGTCAACGACATCAAGGGCGGCAAGATCGAGTTCCGCGTCGACAAGCACTCGAACCTGCACTTCATCATCGGCAAGGTCTCCTTCGAGGACGACAAGCTGGTGGAGAACTACGGCGCCGCGCTGGAGGAGATCCTCCGTCTGAAGCCGTCCGCCGCCAAGGGTCGCTACATCAAGAAGGCCGCGATCAGCACCACGATCGGCCCCGGCATCCAGATCGACCCGAACCGCACCCGCAACCTCCTCACCGAGGAGGACCCGGCCGCCGTCTGAGCCACGCGCTCGCACCGGTAGCCGCGTCAGCGACGCGACATCCAGAGGCGGGCCCCGCACCTTCCGAGGTACGGGGCCCGCCTCCGTCGTGTACGGGTGTCAGTGCCCTGGGTTACCGTCGGGGCAACGGCGATCACGCGGGGGTGGGGCGAATGACCGGTTCGGGGCTGCGCCGACGGGTCCTGGGCGTGCTGGTGGCGGCCGCGCTCACCGGAGCCGTCGCCTGCACCGACCACCGCGCCCGCCCCGTGCCGGCCCACCTGACGGCCGCCCTGCGCCGGGCCGAGCGGGCCACCGACGGCGCCGACTCCGCGCGCGTGCGCTCCACGACGTCCCTCGGCACCCAGATGTCCCTGCGGGCCGACGGCACCCTCGGCTGGGGCGACGGCCTCACCGGTGCGTTCACCCTCACCTACACCGGCGGCACCGCGCTCGACACCATGCGCCGACTGGGCAGCACCTCGATGGAGACCCGGTACCTGCCCGACGCCTACTACGCGCGGATGGGCGACGCCTTCGCCGCCCAGACCGGCGGCAAGCACTGGATACGGTACGGATACGCCGAGGTCGACGGCCTCGACCAGGTGCGGGACACCACACCCGACCAGGCGGTGAAGCTGCTCCTGGCCGCCGGGGACCTGAAGCGGGTCGGCGCCGAGCGGGTGGGCGCCGTCGACACCACGCACTACGCGGGCACCGTGGCCGTCGCCGACCTGGCCGAGCGGCACACCGGCCTCGCCACCCGGGAGCGGGACGCCCTGCGCGAGCAGCTCACCCGCGCCGGGGTCACCAAGGAGCGGGTCGAGATCTGGGTCGACGGCCGGGACCTGCTGGTCAAGAAGGTCGAGAAGGGCGAGACGGCGAGTGGCGCCTACAGCCAGACCGCCCACTACAGCGACTACGGCGTGAAGGTCTCCGTCGCCCGTCCGCCGGCCGGTGACACCGGGGACTTCAAGGACCTGACGACAGGCCGGAGCGCTGCGCCGGACGGGGGCTGAGCGCCGTCGGGGAGCGGATTTGCTTGACAGTCCCACGGTCGCGTACTCTCCACGAGAAGCCAAAGACCGCAGGTCGTTGCCGTGCTTTCGGAAGAGAGTGCGGTGGCCGAAGGAATCCGCTGAATCGCGGACGGCCCGCGCAGGTGATTGTGGATGTGCTCCCGGAGTGCGCTGCTGACGCGGCGTATGACCGGTCGAGCTACGCCCCGAGCGCCTGCGCCGGGGCGTTTCGTTTTTGCCGGCCCCTTCCGCGCGGTCCTCATCACCCGGAAGGAGGCCGACGCTCTATGGCAAGGCCCGACAAGGCTGCCGCGGTGGCCGAGCTCGCGGACCAGTTCCGCAGCTCGAACGCTGCCGTGCTGACCGAGTACCGGGGTCTCACCGTGGCGCAGCTCAAGACGCTGCGTCGTTCGCTCGGTGAAGACACCCAGTACGCCGTGGTGAAGAACACGCTGACGAAGATTGCGGCCAACGAGGCCGGGATCTCCACGCTCGACGACCTGTTCAACGGTCCGACGGCGGTCGCCTTCATCACCGGTGACCCGGTGACGTCGGCGAAGGGTCTTCGTGACTTCGCCAAGGACAACCCCAACCTCGTCATCAAGGGCGGTGTCCTTGACGGCAAGGCGCTGTCCGCCGACGAGATCAAGAAGCTCGCGGACCTTGAGTCCCGCGAGGTTCTGCTCTCCAAGCTGGCGGGTGCCTTCAAGGGCAAGCAGACTCAGGCTGCGCAGCTCTTCCAGGCGCTTCCCTCGAAGCTCGTCCGCACCGTGGACGCGCTCCGTGCCAAGCAAGAAGAGCAGGGCGGTGCCGAGTAACTCGGCTCGCGACATGACCGCGGCCTGACGAGGCGCTGAGCCTCCCGGGACACGGTCGCAGCGGGCCGAACGTACGCCCGCCAGACATGTACACACGGCACCTGCCGAATCACTGAAGGGAAGCCATCATGGCTCTCACCCAGGACGAACTGCTCGCCGAGTTCGAGGGCATGACCCTCATCCAGCTCTCCGAGTTCGTGAAGGCGTTCGAGGAGAAGTTCGACGTCACCGCCGCTGCCGCCGTCGCCGTCGCCGGCCCGGCCGGTCCGGCCGCCGCCGCCGAGGCCGTCGAGGAGCAGGACGAGTTTGACGTCGTCCTCACCGGCGCCGGCGAGAAGAAGATCCAGGTCATCAAGGTCGTGCGTGAGCTGACCTCGCTGGGTCTGAAGGAGGCCAAGGACCTCGTGGACGGCGCCCCGAAGCCCGTTCTCGAGAAGGTCACCAAGGAAGCCGCGGAGAAGGCCGCCGAGTCCCTCAAGGGCGCCGGCGCCTCCGTCGAGGTCAAGTAACACCTCTCCGGACCCGTCCGGAACCTCGTGCGCTGAACGCGGCCCGAGAGGGCTGTAACGCGAACGCATCGAAGAGCGATCATCCATCCGGGTGGTCGCTTTTCGGCGTTCCTGGAGGCGCGCCCGCGGTTGCCTTGCGGCCCTTCGCACGAGGGGTATGGTGATCTTCGTCGTGTCTCCGGACACCCCTGGTTCGGGCAGGGGGGCCTTGACGAACCGCACGCAGCGCGCAATTCTCAGGACGCGTCGTCACAACGATCCGAATCCGAGGCATGGATCGGCGACGAAGAGGGCAGTATCACCGTGCGATGAGGGCAAGCAGCCGAGAGCAGTTGAGGACAACGAGGGTTACAGAAAACCGGGGCTGGACATCAGTGTGCCGAGTGGCTACACTGACCCTTTGCGCTGCCTGTTAGCTGTCCCCTGCCCGTCACCAGGGGCATACCCTCACTTGAGCAACGACGGCCCGATCTCCCTGAGCTGGGATTTCTGCCGCTGTGTGTCGAGTGGGGGGCCGGTACGCGCGTAGTGAGTCCGAGCCCTCGGAAGGACCCCCTCTTGGCCGCCTCGCGCACTGCCTCGACCGCGAATACGAACAACGCTGCCAGCACCGCCCCGCTGCGCATTTCCTTTGCAAAGATCAAGGAGCCCCTCGAGGTTCCGAACCTTCTTGCGCTGCAGACCGAGAGCTTCGACTGGCTGCTCGGCAACGACGCGTGGAAGGGTCGAGTCGAGGCGGCTCTGGAGTCCGGTCAGGACGTCCCCACCAAGTCCGGTCTGGAGGAGATCTTCGAGGAGATCTCCCCGATCGAGGACTTCTCCGGGTCGATGTCGCTGACCTTCCGCGACCACCGTTTCGAGCCGCCGAAGAACAGCATCGACGAGTGCAAGGAGCGCGACTTCACGTTCGCCGCACCGCTCTTCGTCACCGCGGAGTTCACGAACAACGAGACCGGTGAGATCAAGTCCCAGACGGTCTTCATGGGCGACTTCCCGCTCATGACCAACAAGGGCACCTTCGTCATCAACGGCACCGAGCGTGTCGTGGTGTCGCAGCTGGTCCGTTCCCCCGGTGTCTACTTCGACTCCAGCATCGACAAGACGTCCGACAAGGACATCTTCTCCGCCAAGATCATCCCGTCCCGGGGTGCCTGGCTGGAGATGGAGATCGACAAGCGCGACATGGTCGGTGTCCGCATCGACCGCAAGCGCAAGCAGTCCGTCACCGTCCTCCTCAAGGCCCTCGGTTGGACCACCGAGCAGATCCTTGAGGAGTTCGGCGAGTACGAGTCGATGCGCGCCACCCTGGAGAAGGACCACACCCAGGGCCAGGACGACGCGCTGCTCGACATCTACCGCAAGCTGCGTCCGGGCGAACCCCCCACCCGGGAGGCCGCCCAGACCCTGCTGGAGAACCTCTACTTCAACCCGAAGCGCTACGACCTCGCCAAGGTCGGCCGCTACAAGGTCAACAAGAAGCTGGGCGCCGACGCCCCGCTCGACGCCGGCATCCTGACCGTCGAGGACATCATCTCGTCGATCAAGTACCTGGTGAAGCTGCACGCCGGCGAGACCGAGACGGTCGGCGACAGCGGTGACGCGATCGTCGTCGAGACCGACGACATCGACCACTTCGGCAACCGTCGTCTGCGCAGCGTCGGCGAGCTCATCCAGAACCAGGTCCGTACCGGCCTGGCCCGGATGGAGCGCGTCGTCCGCGAGCGCATGACCACGCAGGACGTCGAGGCGATCACGCCGCAGACCCTGATCAACATCCGGCCGGTCGTCGCCTCCATCAAGGAGTTCTTCGGCACCAGCCAGCTGTCGCAGTTCATGGACCAGAACAACCCGCTGTCGGGTCTCACCCACAAGCGCCGTCTGTCGGCTCTTGGCCCGGGTGGTCTCTCCCGTGAGCGGGCCGGCTTCGAGGTCCGTGACGTGCACCCCTCGCACTACGGCCGCATGTGCCCGATCGAAACCCCCGAAGGCCCGAACATCGGCCTGATCGGCTCGCTCGCCTCCTACGGCCGGGTCAACGCGTTCGGTTTCGTCGAGACCCCGTACCGCAAGGTCGTCGAGGGTGTCGTCACCGACGAGGTCGACTACCTGACCGCCGACGAGGAGGACCGCTTCGTCATCGCGCAGGCCAACGCCACGCTCAACGACGACCTGCGGTTCACCGAGAACCGCGTCCTGGTCCGCCGTCGTGGCGGCGAGGTCGACTACGTCCCCGGTGACGACGTCGACTACATGGACGTCTCGCCCCGCCAGATGGTGTCCGTCGCCACCGCGATGATCCCCTTCCTGGAGCACGACGACGCCAACCGTGCCCTCATGGGCGCGAACATGATGCGTCAGGCCGTTCCGCTCATCAAGAGCGAGGCGCCCCTGGTCGGCACCGGCATGGAGTACCGCTCCGCCGTCGACGCCGGTGACGTCGTCAAGGCCGAGAAGGCCGGCGTGGTCCAGGAGGTCTCCGCCGACTACATCACCACCACCAACGACGACGGCACGTACATCACGTACCGCCTGGCCAAGTTCGCCCGCTCCAACCAGGGCACCTCGGTCAACCAGAAGGTCATCGTCAACGAGGGCGACCGGATCATCGAGGGCCAGGTCCTGGCCGACGGTCCGGCCACCGAGAACGGCGAGATGGCCCTGGGCAAGAACCTGCTCGTGGCGTTCATGCCGTGGGAGGGTCACAACTACGAGGACGCGATCATCCTGTCGCAGCGCCTCGTGCAGGACGACGTCCTCTCCTCGATCCACATCGAGGAGCACGAGGTCGACGCCCGTGACACCAAGCTCGGCCCCGAGGAGATCACCCGGGACATCCCGAACGTCTCCGAGGAGGTCCTCGCCGACCTCGACGAGCGCGGCATCATCCGCATCGGTGCCGAGGTCGTCGCCGGCGACATCCTGGTCGGCAAGGTCACGCCCAAGGGTGAGACCGAGCTGACCCCGGAGGAGCGCCTGCTCCGCGCGATCTTCGGTGAGAAGGCGCGCGAAGTGCGCGACACCTCGCTGAAGGTGCCGCACGGCGAGATCGGCAAGGTCATCGGCGTCCGCGTCTTCGACCGCGAAGAGGGCGACGAGCTTCCCCCCGGCGTCAACCAGCTGGTGCGCGTGTACGTGGCGCAGAAGCGCAAGATCACCGACGGTGACAAGCTCGCCGGCCGGCACGGCAACAAGGGCGTCATCTCGAAGATCCTGCCGATCGAGGACATGCCGTTCCTGGAGGACGGCACCCCGGTCGACATCATCCTCAACCCGCTCGGTGTGCCGTCCCGAATGAACCCCGGTCAGGTCCTGGAGATCCACCTCGGCTGGCTCGCCAGCCGCGGCTGGGACGTCTCCGGGCTCGCCGACGAGTGGGCCGAACGCCTCCAGGTGATCGGCGCCGACCAGGTCGACCCCGGCACCAACGTCGCGACCCCGGTCTTCGACGGTGCCCGCGAGGACGAGCTCGCGGGTCTGCTCCAGCACACCATCCCCAACCGCGACGGCGAGCGCATGGTGCTCCCGTCCGGCAAGGCGCGGCTGTTCGACGGCCGCAGCGGTGAGCCGTTCCCGGACCCGATCTCGGTCGGGTACATGTACATCCTCAAGCTGCACCACCTGGTCGACGACAAGCTCCACGCGCGTTCGACCGGCCCGTACTCGATGATCACCCAGCAGCCGCTGGGTGGTAAGGCGCAGTTCGGTGGCCAGCGATTCGGCGAGATGGAGGTGTGGGCCCTTGAGGCGTACGGCGCGGCCTACGCCCTCCAGGAGCTGCTCACCATCAAGTCCGACGACGTCACCGGCCGCGTGAAGGTCTACGAGGCGATCGTCAAGGGCGAGAACATCCCCGAGCCCGGCATCCCCGAGTCCTTCAAGGTCCTCATCAAGGAGATGCAGTCGCTCTGCCTGAACGTGGAGGTGCTGTCCAGTGACGGTATGTCCATCGAGATGCGTGACACCGACGAAGATGTCTTCCGCGCTGCGGAGGAGCTCGGCATCGACCTGTCCCGGCGCGAGCCGAGCAGCGTCGAAGAGGTCTGACGGGAGTCCGGAGGCCTTCGCCCAGAAGGCCTCCGGCCCCAGGACCCCCGTTTCAGACCCCAAGACTTACAACCCTGAGAGGGATTGACGCATAGTGCTCGACGTCAACTTCTTCGACGAGCTCCGGATCGGCCTGGCCACCGCTGACGACATCCGTCAGTGGAGCCACGGCGAGGTCAAGAAGCCCGAGACGATCAACTACCGCACGCTCAAGCCCGAGAAGGACGGACTCTTCTGCGAGAAGATCTTCGGTCCGACCCGGGACTGGGAGTGCTACTGCGGCAAGTACAAGCGTGTCCGCTTCAAGGGCATCATCTGCGAGCGCTGCGGCGTCGAGGTCACTCGCGCCAAGGTGCGTCGTGAGCGGATGGGCCACATCGAACTGGCCGCCCCCGTCACCCACATCTGGTACTTCAAGGGCGTTCCGTCGCGCCTCGGCTACCTCCTCGACCTCGCTCCGAAGGACCTGGAGAAGGTCATCTACTTCGCGGCGTACATGATCACGTTCGTCGACGAGGAGCGCCGCACCCGCGACCTGCCCTCCCTGGAGGCGCACGTCTCCGTCGAGCGGCAGCAGGTCGAGAACCGCCGGGACTCCGACCTGGAGGCCCGCGCCAAGAAGCTTGAGACCGACCTGGCCGAGCTGGAGGCCGAGGGCGCCAAGGCCGACGTGCGCCGCAAGGTGCGCGAAGGTGCCGAGCGCGAGATGAAGCAGCTGCGCGACCGTGCGCAGCGCGAGATCGACCGCCTCGACGAGGTGTGGACCCGCTTCAAGAACCTCAAGGTCCAGGACCTCGAAGGCGACGAGCTGCTCTACCGCGAGCTGCGAGACCGCTTCGGCACCTACTTCGACGGCTCGATGGGCGCCGCCGCGCTCCAGAAGCGCCTGGAGTCCTTCGACCTCGACGAAGAGGCCGAGCGCCTCCGCGAGATCATCCGCACCGGCAAGGGCCAGAAGAAGACCCGCGCGCTCAAGCGCCTCAAGGTCGTCTCCGCGTTCCTTCAGACCAGCAACAGCCCCAAGGGCATGGTGCTGGACTGCGTGCCGGTCATCCCGCCGGACCTGCGTCCGATGGTGCAGCTGGACGGTGGCCGCTTCGCGACCTCCGACCTGAACGACCTGTACCGCCGCGTGATCAACCGCAACAACCGCCTGAAGCGGCTTCTCGACCTCGGCGCCCCCGAGATCATCGTCAACAACGAGAAGCGCATGCTCCAGGAGGCGGTCGACGCCCTCTTCGACAACGGCCGTCGCGGTCGCCCCGTCACGGGCCCCGGCAACCGTCCGCTGAAGTCCCTGAGCGACATGCTCAAGGGCAAGCAGGGTCGATTCCGTCAGAACCTGCTCGGCAAGCGAGTCGACTACTCGGCGCGTTCCGTCATCGTCGTCGGCCCGCAGCTGAAGCTGCACCAGTGCGGTCTGCCCAAGGCCATGGCCCTGGAGCTGTTCAAGCCGTTCGTGATGAAGCGCCTGGTCGACCTGAACCACGCGCAGAACATCAAGAGCGCCAAGCGCATGGTCGAGCGCGGCCGCACCGTCGTGTACGACGTCCTCGAAGAGGTCATCGCCGAGCACCCGGTGCTGCTGAACCGCGCGCCCACCCTGCACCGCCTGGGCATCCAGGCCTTCGAGCCGCAGCTGGTCGAGGGCAAGGCCATCCAGATCCACCCGCTCGTCTGCACCGCGTTCAACGCGGACTTCGACGGTGACCAGATGGCCGTTCACCTGCCGCTCTCCGCGGAGGCGCAGGCCGAGGCCCGCATCCTGATGCTGTCCTCGAACAACATCCTCAAGCCCGCCGACGGCCGTCCGGTGACGATGCCGACCCAGGACATGGTCCTCGGTCTGTTCTTCCTCACCACCGACGGTGAACTCCGTGACGTCAAGGGGGAGGGCCGCGCGTTCGGCTCGACCGCCGAGGCGACCATGGCGTTCGACGCCGGCGAGCTGGCGCTCCAGTCGGCCGTCGACATCCGCTTCCCGGTGGGCACCATCCCGCCGCGCGGCTGGACCCCGCCGGCCCGCGAGGAGGGCGAGCCCGAGTGGCAGCAGGGTGACAGCTTCCGGCTGCGCACCACGCTGGGCCGGGCGCTCTTCAACGAGCTGCTGCCCGAGGACTACCCGTTCGTCGACTACTCGGTGGGCAAGAAGCAGCTCGGCGAGATCGTCAACGACCTGGCCGAGCGCTACCCCAAGGTCATCGTGGCGGCGACGCTCGACAACCTGAAGGCGGCCGGCTTCTACTGGGGCACCCGCTCCGGCGTCACCGTGGCCATCTCCGACATCGTCGTCCCCGACGCGAAGCGGGCGATCGTCGCCGGGTACGAGGCCAAGGACGAGAAGGTCCAGAAGCAGTACGAGCGCGGTCTGATCACCAAGGAAGAGCGCACGCAGGAGCTCATCCAGATCTGGACGCAGGCGACCAACGAGGTCGCCGAGGCGATGAACGCGAACTTCCCCAAGACGAACCCCATCTTCATGATGGTTGACTCGGGTGCCCGAGGAAACATGATGCAGATGCGGCAGATCGCCGGTATGCGTGGTCTGGTGTCGAACGCGAAGAACGAGACCATCCCGCGTCCCATCAAGGCCTCGTTCCGTGAGGGCCTGTCCGTGTTGGAGTACTTCATCTCCACCCACGGTGCCCGTAAGGGTCTGGCGGACACCGCGCTGCGGACCGCCGACTCCGGTTACCTCACCCGTCGTCTGGTCGACGTCTCCCAGGACGTCATCATCCGCGAGGAGGACTGCGGCACCGAGCGCGGCCTCAAGCTGCACATCGCGGAGGTCGGCGCGGACGGCGTGCTGCGCAAGGCGGACAACGTCGAGACGTCGGTGTACGCCCGTGCGCTGGCCGAGGACATCACCGTCGACGGCAAGGTGCTGGCCCCGGCCAACACCGACCTCGGCGACGTCCTCATCGACGAACTGGTCAAGTACGGCGTCTCCGAGGTCAAGACCCGCTCGGTCCTGACCTGCGAGTCCGCCGTCGGCACCTGCGCCATGTGCTACGGCCGTTCGCTGGCCACCGGCAAGCTGGTCGACATCGGTGAGGCGGTCGGCATCATCGCCGCCCAGTCCATCGGTGAGCCCGGTACCCAGCTGACGATGCGTACCTTCCACACCGGTGGTGTGGCCGGTGACGACATCACCCAGGGTCTGCCCCGTGTCGTCGAGCTGTTCGAGGCCCGTACGCCGAAGGGTGTCGCCCCGATCTCCGAGTCCTCCGGACGCGTCCGGATCGAGGAGACCGAGAAGACCAAGAAGCTCGTCATCACCCCGGACGACGGCAGCGACGAGACGGCGTTCCCGATCTCGAAGCGTGCCCGGCTCCTGGTCAGCGAGGGCGAGCACGTCGAGGTGGGCCAGAAGCTCACCGTGGGTGCCACCAACCCGCACGACGTGCTGCGCATCCTGGGTCAGCGTGCCGTCCAGGTCCACCTGGTCGGCGAGGTCCAGAAGGTCTACAACTCGCAGGGCGTGTCGATCCACGACAAGCACATCGAGATCATCATCCGGCAGATGCTGCGCCGCGTGACGATCATCGAGTCCGGCGACGCCGAGCTGCTGCCCGGCGAGCTGGTGGAGCGCTCGAAGTTCGAGACCGAGAACCGTCGCGTGGTCCAGGAGGGCGGTCACCCGGCCTCCGGTCGTCCGCAGCTGATGGGTATCACCAAGGCCTCGCTGGCGACGGAGTCCTGGCTGTCGGCCGCCTCCTTCCAGGAGACGACCCGAGTGCTGACGGACGCGGCGATCAACGCCAAGTCCGACAGCCTCATCGGCCTCAAGGAGAACGTCATCATCGGTAAGCTCATCCCGGCCGGTACGGGTCTGTCCCGTTACCGCAACATCCGGGTGGAGCCGACCGAAGAGGCCAAGGCCGCGATGTACTCGGCCGTCGGCTACGACGACATCGACTACTCGCCGTTCGGCACGGGCTCCGGCCAGGCCGTTCCGCTGGAGGACTACGACTACGGTCCGTACAACCAGTAAGCGGGTTGCTTGAACGACGCAGGAGGGCGGTCACCTTTCGGGGTGGCCGCCCTTCGGCGTGCGTGGGGCCCGGCGGGGGTGCGGGGGGATGGCCGGGAACCGGTGCCGAAAGCGGGGCGTTGGAGGATGATGGAGACACTCCGACACCCTGGGGGTGGTGCCCGTGTCCGTGCCGACGCCGTGGCAGGCCGGGGCCGTGCCCTCGATGCTGGCCTCGCACGCCGACCGAGAGCGGGCGGTGGACGTCCTCAGAGCCGGGTACGGGGAAGGGCGCCTGGAGAAACCCGAGTTCGAACGGCGGGTGGGGCGGGCGTACGCGGCCCGTACGGTCGGGGAGCTGGCCCTGCTGGTCGCCGACCTGCCGAATGGGCCCGTGCCGCAGCAGATGGCCTTGCAGGGCGTGCCGCGTACGTTTCTGCCGGTGCCGGCTCCTCCTACCAACGGCAAGGCGGTGGGGGCGGTGGCGTGTGGGGTGCTCACGGTGTTCACGGCGGGGCTCACCGGGGTGCCCGCGGTGGTGCTTGGGCATGCCGCCCGGGCGGAGATTCGGCGGACCGGTGAGGGGGGTGAGGGGTTGGCGTTGGCCGGGCTTGTTCTGGGGTGGGTGTCGGTGGCGGGGTGGGCGTTGTTGCTCGTCGCGTTGCTGATGGTTGCGGTGCTGGCCGGCTGAGGACGCCTTTGTCGCCGGGAGGTTTTCCCTGAGCCTCGTCAGCCGGCTGAGGGCGTGGCGGGATGCGCAGTTCCCCGCGCCCCTGGGGTGGGCGGGCCTTGAGTTTCGGCTGCGGGCCGGTGGGGGCTTGTCGCGCAGTTCCCCGCGCCCCTGGGGTGGGGTGGGGGCTGGGGTTGAGTTTTGGGTGCCGGTCCGTCGTGGGTGGTCGCGCCCGCGCGGCCGAGCCGCACATGTCACGGCCCCGCGCCCCTGGGGGGATGGGGGCTGGGGTTGAGTTTTGGGTGCCGGTCCGTCGTGGGTGGTCGCGCCCGCGCGGCGGAGCCGCACATGTCACGGCCCCGCGGCCCTGGGGGATGGGTGCGGGGTTGAGTCGTGTGGGTCACAGTTCTGACGTGCTCTGGGGGTTGACGGGGGCGGTGGTCTGGGGGTGTGACATTGGGATGAAGCGGGGGCGGTTCGTTTGTTTTGACCGCAGCGAATGAGGTAGGTACGCTCAGACCTTGTGCCTGGGGTGTGCCCTGGCTCTCGTGCGTGCCTTCAACCGCACGTTGAGCTGTGAGCGGCCACCGTGATCCGTGCTCTTCCCGCCTCGCGGCGGGGGTCTGCCGGGTTCGACACACCCGACCGCGTGGGTCGGAGATGTTCCAGGTTAGCTTTACCTATCGGCACACAGAAACCGGAGAAGTAGTGCCTACGATCCAGCAGCTGGTCCGTAAGGGCCGGCAGGACAAGGTCGAGAAGAACAAGACGCCCGCACTTGAGGGTTCCCCTCAGCGTCGTGGCGTCTGCACGCGTGTGTTCACGACCACCCCGAAGAAGCCGAACTCGGCCCTGCGTAAGGTCGCGCGTGTGCGTCTGACCAGCGGGATCGAGGTCACCGCCTACATTCCGGGTGAGGGACACAACTTGCAGGAGCACTCGATCGTGCTCGTGCGCGGCGGCCGTGTGAAGGACCTGCCGGGTGTTCGCTACAAGATCATCCGCGGCTCGCTCGACACCCAGGGTGTCAAGAACCGCAAGCAGGCCCGCAGCCGCTACGGCGCCAAGAAGGAGAAGTAAGAATGCCTCGTAAGGGCCCCGCCCCGAAGCGCCCGGTCATCATCGACCCGGTCTACGGCTCTCCTCTGGTGACCTCCCTCATCAACAAGGTGCTGCTGAACGGCAAGCGCTCCACCGCCGAGCGCATCGTCTACGGCGCCATGGAGGGCCTTCGCGAGAAGACCGGCAACGACCCGGTCATCACGCTGAAGCGCGCTCTCGAAAACATCAAGCCGACGCTTGAGGTCAAGTCCCGCCGTGTCGGTGGCGCGACCTACCAGGTGCCGATCGAGGTCAAGCCCGGTCGTGCCAACACCCTGGCGCTGCGCTGGCTCGTCGGTTACTCCCGCGCCCGTCGCGAGAAGACCATGACCGAGCGTCTGCTCAACGAACTTCTCGACGCTTCGAACGGCCTCGGTGCGGCCGTCAAGAAGCGCGAGGACACGCACAAGATGGCCGAGTCCAACAAGGCCTTCGCGCACTACCGCTGGTAGTCGCTACCCACATCGAGACCGAGAGAAGACGCAAGCCTTATGGCTACCACTTCACTTGACCTGGCCAAGGTCCGCAACATCGGGATCATGGCCCACATCGACGCGGGCAAGACGACCACCACCGAGCGGATTCTGTTCTACACCGGCGTCTCGTACAAGATCGGCGAGGTCCACGACGGCGCCGCCACCATGGACTGGATGGAGCAGGAGCAGGAGCGTGGCATCACGATCACCTCTGCTGCCACCACCTGTCACTGGCCGCTTGAGGACGACGACTACACGATCAACATCATCGACACCCCGGGCCACGTCGACTTCACGGTCGAGGTGGAGCGCTCGCTGCGCGTCCTCGACGGTGCCGTCACGGTGTTCGACGGTGTCGCCGGTGTCGAGCCGCAGTCCGAGACGGTGTGGCGTCAGGCCGACCGTTACGGCGTGCCGCGCATCTGCTTCGTGAACAAGCTGGACCGTACCGGCGCCGAGTTCCACCGCTGCGTCGACATGATCTCCAGCCGCCTGGGCGCGGTGCCGATCGTGATGCAGCTGCCGATCGGTGCCGAGGCCGACTTCCAGGGCGTCGTGGACCTCGTCCGCATGAAGGCGCTCGTGTGGTCCGCCGAGGCGGCGAAGGGCGAGATGTACGACGTCGTCGACATCCCGGCCACGCACACCGAGGCCGCCGAGGAATGGCGGAACAAGCTCGTCGAGACCGTCGCCGACTACGACGACGAGATCATGGAGCTGTTCCTGGAGGGCCAGGAGCCCACCGAGGAGCAGCTGTACGCCGCGGTCCGCGGCATCACGATCTCGTCCGGCAAGTCCGACGGTGTCACGGTCACGCCCGTGTTCTGCGGTACCGCGTTCAAGAACAAGGGCGTTCAGCCCCTGCTCGACGCCGTGGTGCGCTACCTGCCGACCCCGCTCGACGTCGAGGCCATCGAGGGCCACGACGTCAAGGACCCCGAGGTCGTCGTCAAGCGCAGGCCGTCGGACGAGGAGCCCCTCGCGGCGCTCGCGTTCAAGATCATGAGCGACCCGCACCTCGGCAAGCTCACCTTCGTCCGGATCTACTCCGGTCGCCTGGAGTCCGGCACCGCGGTGCTGAACTCCGTCAAGGGCAAGAAGGAGCGCATCGGCAAGATCTACCGCATGCACGCGAACAAGCGTGAGGAGATCGAGTCGGTGGGCGCCGGTGACATCGTCGCCGTCATGGGCCTGAAGCAGACCACCACCGGTGAGACGCTGTCCGACGACAAGAAGCCGGTCATCCTGGAGTCCATGGACTTCCCGGCGCCGGTGATCCAGGTCGCGATCGAGCCCAAGTCCAAGGGTGACCAGGAGAAGCTGGGTGTCGCCATCCAGCGTCTCGCGGAGGAGGACCCCTCCTTCCAGGTTCACACCAACGAGGAGACCGGCCAGACCATCATCGGCGGCATGGGCGAACTGCACCTTGAGGTGCTGGTCGACCGGATGCGCCGTGAGTTCAAGGTCGAGGCCAACGTCGGCAAGCCGCAGGTCGCGTACCGCGAGACGATCCGCAAGGCCGTCGAGCGCGTGGACTACACCCACAAGAAGCAGACCGGTGGTACCGGTCAGTTCGCCAAGGTGCAGATCGCGATCGAGCCGATCGAGGGTGGCGACACCTCCTACGAGTTCGTGAACAAGGTGACCGGCGGTCGCATCCCGAAGGAGTACATCCCTTCGGTCGACGCCGGTGCGCAGGAGGCCATGCAGTTCGGCATCCTGGCCGGCTACGAGATGACCGGCGTCCGCGTCACGCTTCTCGACGGTGGCTACCACGAGGTCGACTCCTCCGAACTGGCGTTCAAGATCGCCGGTTCGCAGGCCTTCAAGGAGGGTGCCCGCAAGGCGTCCCCCGTGCTCCTTGAGCCGATGATGGCCGTCGAGGTGACCACGCCCGAGGACTACATGGGCGATGTCATCGGTGACATCAACTCCCGCCGTGGCCAGATCCAGGCCATGGAGGAGCGCCACGGTGCTCGCATCGTGAAGGGCCTCGTGCCCCTCTCGGAGATGTTCGGCTACGTCGGTGACCTCCGCAGCAAGACGTCGGGTCGCGCGAGCTACTCGATGCAGTTCGACTCCTACGCCGAGGTTCCGCGGAACGTCGCCGAGGAGATCATCGCGAAGGCCAAGGGCGAGTAACGCACCGCGTTCACACGCCGTAGGCTTGACCCCGAGCCTCCAGAGGCATTCACCCACATTCCTCACCGTCTGTGGGTGAATGCCCCGGGCCCGGGCTTTGACAGCAAAGATCACCTGGCGCCGTCCAAGTAAGGCGTACCAGAACCACTCCACAGGAGGACCCCAGTGGCGAAGGCGAAGTTCGAGCGGACTAAGCCGCACGTCAACATCGGCACCATCGGTCACATCGACCACGGTAAGACGACCCTCACGGCCGCCATTACCAAGGTGCTGCACGACGCGTACCCGGACCTGAACGAGGCCTCGGCCTTCGACCAGATCGACAAGGCTCCCGAGGAGCGCCAGCGCGGTATCACGATCTCGATCGCGCACGTCGAGTACCAGACGGAGACCCGTCACTACGCCCACGTCGACTGCCCGGGTCACGCGGACTACATCAAGAACATGATCACGGGTGCGGCGCAGATGGACGGCGCCATCCTCGTGGTCGCGGCCACCGACGGCCCGATGCCGCAGACCAAGGAGCACGTGCTCCTGGCCCGCCAGGTCGGCGTCCCGTACATCGTCGTCGCCCTGAACAAGGCCGACATGGTGGACGACGAGGAGATCCTGGAGCTCGTCGAGCTTGAGGTGCGCGAGCTGCTCTCCGAGTACGAGTTCCCGGGCGACGACCTTCCGGTCGTCAAGGTCTCCGCCCTCAAGGCCCTTGAGGGCGACGAGGAGTGGGGCAAGTCGGTCCTCAACCTCATGGCCGCCGTGGACGAGAACATCCCGCAGCCCGAGCGTGACGTCGACAAGCCGTTCCTCATGCCGATCGAGGACGTCTTCACGATCACCGGTCGCGGTACGGTCGTCACCGGCCGTATCGAGCGTGGTGTCCTGAAGGTCAACGAGACCGTCGACATCATCGGCATCAAGACCGAGAAGACCACCACCACGGTCACCGGTATCGAGATGTTCCGCAAGCTGCTCGACGAGGGCCAGGCCGGTGAGAACGTCGGTCTGCTCCTCCGTGGCATCAAGCGCGAGGACGTCGAGCGCGGCCAGGTCATCATCAAGCCGGGTTCGGTCACGCCGCACACCGAGTTCGAGGCGCAGGCGTACATCCTGTCGAAGGACGAGGGTGGCCGTCACACCCCGTTCTTCAACAACTACCGCCCGCAGTTCTACTTCCGTACGACGGACGTGACCGGCGTCGTGACCCTCCCCGAGGGCACCGAGATGGTCATGCCGGGTGACAACACCGAGATGAAGGTGGAGCTCATCCAGCCCGTCGCCATGGAAGAGGGCCTGAAGTTCGCCATCCGTGAGGGTGGCCGGACCGTCGGCGCCGGCCAGGTCACCAAGATCACCAAGTGATCTCGGGTTGGACCCGGTAGCTCCAGCCTGAGCTGAAGCTCCTTGAAGGGGCCCGTACGACTTCGGTCGTACGGGCCCTTTCGCATGCGGGCGCCGTGCCGAGGCCTGTCGTGCCGTGCCCCTGCCCTGCCCTGCCGTGCCGAGGTGTGCGCAACGCGGGGTTCGCCACATCCGGGTGAAGTCTTCGGGAAGCGCGAGGGGCGGCCCGTCGAGGGTTGGGCCAACTGACCGGCCCGAATGTCCTGAACCTGCGGCTCTGTTCGTTGTGGGGCCCTTGTGACGGCCTAGCGTGAACGGACGGGCCGCGGGGCCTCCGGATCGCACACAGGGATGGCTGGGTTCTGATGCGTGGCGCGCGGAACGGGACGCTGATCGGCACGACCGAGCAGGAGCACCGGCAGCCGCTGCCGCCGCTGGAGGACCGGCCGACGCAGGTCCTGCGCATCCCCGTCCGGGGCCGCGGCCGCGAACGCCCCCGGCTGTACGCCCTCGACGGCATCCGGCTCCTGGCCGCGCTGCTGGTCTGCCTCCACCACTACGTCGGCACCGCCCGCGTCGACCGGCCGGGCAACGCGATCTGGGACCGGCCGGTGTCCGACATCATGCCGACGGTGTTCCGGTTCGCGTCCTACGGCTGGATCGGCGTCGAGATCTTCTTCGTGATCAGCGGGTTCGTGATCTGCATGTCCTGCTGGGGGCGTACGCCGCGGCAGTTCTTCGTCTCCCGGGTCATCCGGCTCTACCCGGCGTACTGGTTCGCGATCGCCTTCACGACGGCTGTCCTGATCGCCCTGCCGGGTGTCTGGGACCGCCTGCCGCTGCGCGACACCCTGCTCAACCTGACGATGCTCCAGTCCGGCTCCGGCGTCGGGAGCGTCGACGGCGTCTACTGGACGCTCTGGTCGGAGCTGCGCTTCTACCTGCTGTTCCTGCTGGTCGTCGCGACGGGGCTCACGTACCGCAAGGTCGTGGTGTTCTGCTGCGTGTGGGGAGCGGCGGCGATGCTGGCGCCGGTGTCGAAGTTCCCGTTGCTCGAACTGGTCGCCAACCCGGACGGGGCCTGGTACTTCATCGCCGGTCTCGCGCTGTACCTCATGCACCGGTTCGGGCAGGACCTGCTGCTGTGGGGCATCCTCGGGCTGAGCTGGCTGATGGCCCAGCGCGAACTGGGGATACGCATCGACGAGGTCGAGCATGTCTCCGGGTGGCGGGGGAGTGTCCTCATCTTCACGGTGTTCCTGCTGGCCATGGTGGGGATCGCCCTCGGCGCGACCGACCGCATCCGCTGGAAGTGGCTGACGACGGCCGGGTGTCTGACCTATCCGCTGTACCTCCTGCACTACACCGCCGGAACGGCGATCATCAATCGGCTGCGGGGAGCGATGGACGCGCGCGTCCTGGTCGTGCTGGTCATCGCCGGTTTCCTGGCGCTGAGTTGGCTGGTCCACCGGTACGTGGAGCGGCCTGCGGCCGGGTTGCTCAAGCGGGGGCTCGACACGTCGTTCGCCCGCCTGCGAAACGCGGGAAGCAAGGGGTGAGCCCGAACTTGACGCGCCGGGTGCGGTATCGCCGGGCTCTCTCGCGCGGCTCCCCGCGCCCCTGAAAACGCGGGCCGTGGGCGGGTGCGGGTCCGGTGGGGGCTGGTCGCGCAGTTCCCCGCGCCCCTGGTGGGTGGGGGTGCGGGGGGTGGGTGTCTGCGGCGGCGTTGTGGCTGGTCGCGCCCGCGCGGCGGAGCCGCAGATCGGCACGGTGCCGGGGGCCTGGTGGGGTCAGTTATGCGCTGGGCTTGGGGTAGCCGACCCAGGGGCGCGGGGAACCGCGCGACCAGCCGCGTCTCAGCTGCACCCGAGACTCAACGTCGGCCATGGACCCTCACGCCCTCGGCGTGCTACCGGCCCGGGCTAGGCCCACCAGGGCGCGGGGAACTGCGCGACCAGCCACGGCTTAGCTGCACCCGGGACTCAACGTCGGCCATGGACCCACACGCCCTCGGCGTGCTATCGGCCCGGGTTGGGCCCATCAGGGGCGTGGGGAGCTGCGCCATCCCTTATGGTGCCGCGTCTGGCAAGGCTCGGGGTGTTTGACCTGCGTCACCCTCGGGGTATTGTTTCCGGCCCGATTGGCCAGGGCCCTGCTCCATATGGCAGACTAGCGGGGTTGCTCGGTCGAGTGTTGATGCTGCGCGCCTCCCGCCGGGAGGACCGGAAGCGAGTCCCACGGTACTCGTCAACCCCATGCGGGTTGGACGTACGGGAATCTTCCGGGAAGTGACAGTGCGGCACCGACCAGGCGCCCGGTGGACTTTCGTTCCCGGCCTGCGGTACCGGAAGGGCCGTGTTGATCCCCTGGACAGGGATGCTCGAACAAGGGGCATCTGTGTCAGCGGAAGCACGACACGCCCGACCGCGTGGGTCGGAGGAACGAGACATGGGAACACCGGGTTCCAGAGCGTAAGAGAGACAGGACTACTGAGTAGCCATGGCGGGACAGAAGATCCGCATCCGGCTCAAGGCCTACGACCACGAGGTCATCGACAGCTCGGCGAAGAAGATCGTCGAGACGGTGACCCGCACTGGTGCGTCGGTCGCGGGCCCGGTGCCGCTGCCCACTGAGAAGAACGTGTACTGCGTCATCAAGTCGCCGCACAAGTACAAGGACTCGCGCGAGCACTTCGAGATGCGCACGCACAAGCGCCTGATCGACATCCTCGACCCGACGCCCAAGACCGTTGACTCCCTGATGCGACTCGACCTCCCGGCCGGTGTCGACATCGAGATCAAGCTCTAGGGGCCGGTGATCTGAGAATGGCTAAGCAGATCAAGGGCATCCTGGGCGAGAAGCTCGGCATGACGCAGGTGTGGGACGAGAACAACCGTGTTGTTCCGGTCACCGTCGTCAAGGCCAGCCCGAATGTCGTGACCCAGGTCCGCACCAACGACGTCGACGGCTACGAGTCGGTCCAGATCGCCTTCGGCGAGATCGACCCGCGCAAGGTGAACAAGCCCCTCAAGGGCCACTTCGCCAAGGCCGATGTCACCCCCCGCCGTCACCTCGTCGAGATCCGTACCGCTGACGCCAGCGAGTACACCCTCGGCCAGGAGATCACCGCCGCGACCTTCGAGGCCGGCGTGAAGGTGGACGTGACCGGCAAGAGCAAGGGCAAGGGCTTCGCCGGTGTCATGAAGCGTCACAACTTCAAGGGCCTCGGCGCCGGTCACGGCACCCAGCGCAAGCACCGCTCGCCCGGCTCCATCGGTGGCTGCGCCACCCCGGGCCGCGTGTTCAAGGGCCTCCGTATGGCGGGCCGCATGGGCAACGAGCGGGTCACCACCCAGAACCTGACCGTCCACGCCGTTGACGCGGAGAAGGGTCTGCTGCTCATCAAGGGCGCGGTTCCCGGTCCGAACGGCGGCCTCGTCCTGGTCCGCACTGCGGCCAAGGGGGCCTGAAGATGAGCACTGTTGACATCCTTTCGCCTGCCGGCGAGAAGGCCGGTAGCGTCGAACTCCCCGCGGAGATCTTCGGCGTGGAGAAGGTCAGCATCCCGCTGATCCACCAGGTCGTCGTCGCGCAGAACGCGGCTGCCCGCCAGGGCACGCACAAGACCAAGCGCCGCGGCGAGGTTCGCGGTGGCGGTAAGAAGCCTTACCGCCAGAAGGGCACCGGCCGCGCCCGTCAGGGCTCGACCCGCGCCCCGCAGTTCGCCGGTGGTGGCGTCGTCCACGGCCCGCAGCCGCGTGACTACTCGCAGCGGACCCCGAAGAAGATGAAGGCCGCCGCCCTGCGGCACGCCCTCACCGACCGGGCCCGCCACAACCGCATCCACGTCGTCACCGGCGTGATCGAGGGCGAGGCTCCTTCCACCAAGGCCGCTCGCACGCTGTTCGGCAAGATCTCGGAGCGCAAGAACCTGCTCCTGGTCGTCGACCGTGCCGACGAGGCCGCGTGGCTGTCCGCCCGCAACCTGCCCCAGGTGCACATCCTGGAGCCGGGCCAGCTGAACACGTACGACGTGATCGTCTCGGACGACGTGGTCTTCACCCAGGCCGCTCTTGAGTCCTTCGTGTCCGGCCCGAAGGCCAACGACACCGAAGGGAGTGACGCCTGATGGCTACGCGTCACCCGAGCATCGCCCCCAAGGCGGCGAAGGTCGCCAAGGCCGCGCGCGTCGCCAAGGCGCGCCGCCACGCCGCCGAGGGCAAGAACACCGTCGTCACCGCGCCCAGCAAGGCGTACACGGACCCCCGTGACGTGCTGCTGAAGCCGGTCGTGTCGGAGAAGAGCTACGCGCTCCTCGACGAGAACAAGTACACGTTCATCGTCGACCCCACCGCGAACAAGACCCAGATCAAGCAGGCCGTCCAGGCGGTCTTCTCGGTCAAGGTCACCGGGGTCAACACGATCAACCGCCAGGGCAAGCGCAAGCGCACCAAGACCGGTTTCGGTCAGCGCGCGAGCACCAAGCGCGCGATCGTGACCCTCGCTGAGGGCGACCGTATCGACATCTTCGGCGGTCCGACCGCGTAAGCGGGTCGGATCGTCCGATATCGGACGAGGACTGAGAAATGGGAATCCGCAAGTACAAGCCGACTACGCCGGGCCGTCGTGGCTCCAGCGTCGCCGACTTCGTCGAGGTCACGCGGTCCACGCCGGAGAAGTCGCTGGTCCGCCCGCTGCACAGCAAGGGCGGCCGTAACAACGCCGGTCGTGTGACCGTTCGCCACCAGGGTGGCGGACACAAGCGCGCCTACCGTGTCATCGACTTCCGTCGCCATGACAAGGACGGCGTGCCGGCGAAGGTCGCGCACATCGAGTACGACCCCAACCGCACCGCGCGCATCGCGCTCCTGCACTACGCGGACGGCGAGAAGCGTTACATCCTGGCGCCCAAGGGCCTGAGCCAGGGCGACCGGATCGAGAACGGCCCCGGCGCCGACATCAAGCCCGGCAACAACCTGGCGCTGCGCAACATCCCCGTCGGTACGACGATCCACTCCGTGGAGCTTCGTCCGGGCGGCGGCGCCAAGTTCGCCCGCTCCGCCGGTGCCTCCGTGCAGCTGCTCGCGAAGGAGGGCGTCATGGCCCACCTCCGCATGCCGTCCGGTGAGATCCGCCTGGTCGACCAGCGCTGCCGCGCCACGGTCGGCGAGGTCGGCAACGCCGAGCAGAGCAACATCAACTGGGGCAAGGCCGGCCGCAAGCGCTGGCTGGGCGTCCGCCCGACCGTTCGCGGTGTGGCGATGAACCCGGTTGACCACCCCCACGGTGGTGGTGAGGGCAAGACCTCCGGTGGTCGCCACCCGGTCAGCCCCTGGGGTCAGAAGGAGGGTCGTACTCGTTCGCCGAAGAAGGCTTCGAACAAGTACATCGTCCGCCGCCGCAAGACGAACAAGAAGCGCTAGGAGCGGGTTTAGATGCCGCGCAGTCTCAAGAAGGGGCCCTTCGTCGACGACCACCTCATCAAGAAGGTGGACGTACAGAACGAAGCCGGTTCCAAGAACGTCATCAAGACCTGGTCCCGCCGCTCGATGATCGTCCCGGCCATGCTCGGCCACACGATCGCGGTGCACAACGGCAAGACCCACATCCCGGTGTTTGTCACCGAGTCGATGGTCGGCCACAAGCTCGGCGAGTTCTCGCCGACGCGCACCTTCCGGGGTCACGTCAAGGACGACCGGAAGTCGAAGCGCCGCTAACGCGGGGTGATTGACCATGACAAACACTGAAGGGACAACCATGGAAGCCAGGGCCCAGGCGCGGTACATCCGCGTCACGCCCATGAAGGCCCGCCGTGTGGTGGACCTCATCCGCGGCCTGGACGCCGCGGAGGCTCAGGCGGTCCTGCGCTTCACCCCGCAGGCCGCGAGCGTGCCGGTCGGCAAGGTGCTGGACAGCGCCATCGCCAACGCCGCGCACAACTACGACCACACTGACGTCGACAGCCTCTTCATCTCCGAGGCGTACGTCGACGAGGGTCCGACCCTCAAGCGGTTCCGTCCGCGCGCCCAGGGGCGTGCCTACCGGATTCGCAAGCGGACCAGCCACATCACCGTGGTCCTCAGCGCCAAGGAAGGAACCCGGTAATGGGCCAGAAGGTAAACCCGCACGGGTTCCGGCTCGGTGTCACGACCGACTTCAAGTCGCGTTGGTACGCCGACAAGCTCTACAAGGACTACGTCAAGGAAGACGTCGCCATCCGTCGGATGATGACGTCCGGCATGGAGCGCGCCGGCATCTCGAAGGTGGAGATCGAGCGCACCCGTGACCGTGTCCGCGTGGACATCCACACCGCGCGTCCGGGCATCGTCATCGGCCGCCGTGGCGCCGAGGCCGACCGCATCCGCGGCGACCTCGAAAAGCTCACGGGCAAGCAGGTCCAGCTGAACATCCTTGAGGTCAAGAACCCCGAGACGGATGCCCAGCTGGTCGCGCAGGCCGTCGCCGAGCAGCTCTCCTCCCGCGTCTCCTTCCGTCGGGCCATGCGTAAGAGCATGCAGTCCGCCATGAAGGCCGGCGCCAAGGGCATCAAGATCCAGTGCGGTGGCCGCCTCGGCGGCGCCGAGATGTCCCGCTCGGAGTTCTACCGCGAGGGCCGTGTGCCCCTGCACACGCTCCGCGCGAACGTGGACTACGGCTTCTTCGAGGCCAAGACGACCTTCGGCCGCATCGGCGTGAAGGTCTGGATCTACAAGGGCGATGTCAAGAACATCGCCGAGGTCCGCGCCGAGAACGCTGCGGCCCGTGCGGGTAACCGCCCGGCCCGCGGTGGTGCCGACCGCCCGGCCCGTGGTGGCCGCGGTGGCGAGCGGCGTGGTCGTAAGCCGCAGCAGGCTGCCGGCGCCGAGGCCCCCAAGGCCGACGCTCCCGCCGCCGCTCCGGCTGAGAGCACCGGAACGGAGGCCTGACCGTCATGCTGATCCCCCGTAGGGTCAAGCACCGCAAGCAGCACCACCCCAAGCGCGACGGCGCTGCCAAGGGCGGCACGCAGGTTGCGTTCGGCGAGTACGGCATCCAGGCGCTCACCCCGGCCTATGTGACGAACCGTCAGATCGAGGCCGCTCGTATCGCCATGACGCGTCACATCAAGCGTGGTGGCAAGGTCTGGATCAACATCTACCCCGACCGTCCGCTCACCAAGAAGCCTGCCGAGACCCGCATGGGTTCCGGTAAGGGTTCCCCCGAGTGGTGGATCGCCAACGTCAAGCCCGGACGCGTGATGTTCGAGCTGTCGTACCCCAACGAAAAGATCGCCCGTGAGGCGCTGACTCGTGCGGCCCACAAGCTGCCGATGAAGTGCCGGATCGTCAAGCGCGAGGCAGGTGAAGCGTGATGTCGGCCGGTACCAAGGCGTCCGAGCTGCGCGAACTGGGTGACGAGGAGCTTCTCGCGAAGCTCCGCGAAGCCAAGGAAGAGCTGTTCAACCTCCGCTTCCAGGCGGCGACCGGTCAGCTCGAGAACCACGGTCGGCTCAAGGCCGTCCGTAAGGACATCGCGCGGATCTACACCCTGATGCGTGAGCGCGAGCTGGGCATCGAGACGGTGGAGAGCGCCTGATGAGCGAGAACAACGTGACCGAGAACGCTGCTGAGGCACGCGGCTTCCGCAAGACCCGCGAGGGTCTCGTCGTCAGCGACAAGATGGACAAGACCGTCGTCGTCGCCGTCGAGGACCGCGTCAAGCACGCCCTGTACGGCAAGGTCATCCGCCGTACGAACAAGCTCAAGGCGCACGACGAGCAGAACGCTGCCGGCGTCGGCGACCGTGTCCTCCTCGCGGAGACCCGGCCGCTGTCCGCCACCAAGCGCTGGCGCATCGTCGAGATCCTCGAGAAGGCCAAGTAAATCTCCTGCGGGGCAAACCTCGCAGGACAGTTCCGCCAGGCTCCGGGAGCCGCTCCGCTGAGCGGCTCCCGGGGAACCGGCAGACACACAGGAGATAGACGTGATCCAGCAGGAGTCGCGACTGCGCGTCGCCGACAACACAGGTGCGAAGGAAATTCTTTGCATCCGTGTGCTCGGTGGCTCCGGTCGCCGCTACGCGGGCATCGGTGACGTCATCGTCGCCACCGTCAAGGACGCGATCCCCGGTGGCAACGTGAAGAAGGGTGACGTCATCAAGGCGGTCATCGTTCGCACCGTCAAGGAGCGTCGCCGTCCGGACGGCTCGTACATCCGCTTCGACGAGAACGCCGCCGTCATTCTGAAGAACGACGGCGACCCTCGCGGCACCCGCATCTTCGGCCCGGTCGGGCGTGAGCTGCGCGAGAAGAAGTTCATGAAGATCATCTCGCTGGCTCCGGAGGTGCTGTAAGCATGAAGATCAAGAAGGGCGACCTGGTTCAGGTCATCACCGGCAAGGACAAGGGCAAGCAGGGCAAGGTCATCGCGGCCTTCCCCCGCGAGGACCGCGTCCTGGTCGAGGGTGTCAACCGGGTCAAGAAGCACACCAAGGCCGGTCCCACCGCCAAGGGCTCGCAGGCCGGTGGCATCGTCACGACCGAGGCGCCGATCCACGTCTCCAACGTCCAGCTGGTCGTTGAGAAGGACGGCAACAAGGTTGTCACGCGTGTCGGTTACCGCTTCGACGACGAGGGCAACAAGATCCGCGTTGCCAAGCGGACGGGTGAGGACATCTGATGGCTACCACCACCAACCCGCGTCTCAAGACGAAGTACCGCGAGGAGATCGCGGGCAAGCTGCGTGACGAGTTCAAGTACGAGAACGTCATGCAGATCCCCGGTCTCGTCAAGATCGTGGTCAACATGGGTGTCGGCGACGCCGCCCGTGACTCGAAGCTCATCGAGGGCGCGATCCGCGACCTGACCACGATCACCGGTCAGAAGCCGGCCGTCACCAAGGCCCGGAAGTCCATCGCGCAGTTCAAGCTGCGCGAGGGTCAGCCGATCGGTGCCCACGTCACGCTCCGTGGCGACCGCATGTGGGAGTTCCTGGACCGCACCCTGTCGCTGGCGCTCCCGCGCATCCGCGACTTCCGCGGTCTGTCCCCCAAGCAGTTCGACGGCCGTGGCAACTACACCTTCGGTCTCACGGAGCAGGTCATGTTCCACGAGATCGACCAGGACAAGATCGACCGCGTCCGGGGTATGGACATCACCGTGGTCACCACGGCGACCAACGACGCTGAGGGCCGTGCGCTCCTTCGTCACCTCGGCTTCCCGTTCAAGGAGGCGTGAGCGAGATGGCGAAGAAGGCTCTGATTGCCAAGGCTGCTCGCAAGCCGAAGTTCGGGGTACGGGGCTACACGCGCTGCCAGCGCTGCGGCCGTCCGCACTCCGTGTACCGCAAGTTCGGCCTCTGCCGCGTGTGCCTTCGTGAGATGGCTCACCGTGGCGAGCTGCCGGGCGTGACCAAGAGCTCCTGGTAGTCCCGGTAATCCGGAACTTTCAGGGCTCTCGGTAAGCATCTGGGTGGACAGGGGCCCGTCCCCGCATGCATTAGGCTTGCGGGGTTGGGCGCCTGTCACGCCCGTACGACTTACTACGCCGTAGGTCCACCGCGCCGCACCCGTCCCGTCTCGGATCGGGGAGAGGGATGGCGCACCAGGAAACCCCGGCGAGAGAGGCCGAAGGCCAATTCATGACCATGACTGATCCGATCGCAGACATGCTGACACGTCTGCGGAACGCGAACTCGGCGTACCACGACTCCGTGACGATGCCGGCATCGAAGATCAAGTCTCACATCGCGGAGATCCTCCAGCAGGAGGGCTTCATCACGGGCTGGAAGGTCGAGGACGCCGAGGTCGGCAAGTCCCTCGTCCTGGAGCTGAAGTTCGGCCCCAACCGTGAGCGCTCCATCGCGGGCATCAAGCGGATCTCCAAGCCCGGTCTCCGGGTTTACGCGAAGTCCACCTCCCTGCCCAAGGTGCTTGGCGGCCTCGGCGTGGCGATCATCTCCACGTCGCACGGTCTCCTCACCGACAAGCAGGCCGGCAAGAAGGGCGTGGGTGGGGAAGTCCTCGCCTACGTCTGGTAGCGGAAGGGAACGGAGGAAACAGCTATGTCGCGTATTGGCAAGCTCCCCATCACGGTTCCCGCCGGCGTGGACGTCACCATCGACGGCCGTACGGTCTCGGTCAAGGGCCCCAAGGGCTCGCTGACCCACACCGTTGCCGCGCCGATCGACATCGCCAAGGGTGAGGACGGCGTGCTCAGCGTCACCCGCCCCAACGACGAGCGTCAGAACAAGGCCCTGCACGGCCTGTCCCGCACGCTGGTGGCGAACATGATCACCGGCGTGACCCAGGGTTACGTGAAGAAGCTCGAAATCAGCGGTGTCGGTTACCGCGTGACGGCCAAGGGTTCGAACCTTGAGTTCGCTCTCGGCTACAGCCACCCGATCACCGTCGAGGCGCCCGAGGGAATCACCTTCAAGGTGGAGACCCCGACCCGCTTCCAGGTCGAGGGCATCGACAAGCAGAAGGTCGGCGAGGTTGCGGCCAACATCCGCAAGCTGCGCAAGCCCGACCCGTACAAGGCCAAGGGCGTCAAGTACGAGGGCGAAGTCATCCGCCGCAAGGTCGGAAAGGCGGGTAAGTAAGCCATGGCATACGGGCAGAAGATTCTGAAGGGCGACGCGTACAAGCGCGCCGCCATCAAGCGCCGCCACATCCGGATTCGCAAGCGCGTCTCCGGCTCGGCGGAGCGCCCCCGTCTGGTCGTCACCCGCTCGAACCGCCACATCGTGGCCCAGGTGATCGACGACATCAAGGGTCACACCCTGGCGTCGGCGTCCACCCTGGACACCTCGATCCGCGGTGCCGAGGGCGACAAGTCGGCACAGGCCAAGCAGGTCGGCGCCCTGGTCGCCGAGCGCGCCAAGGCCGCCGGTGTCGAGGCTGTCGTGTTCGACCGTGGTGGCAACCAGTACGCCGGGCGCATCGCCGCCCTGGCGGACGCCGCCCGCGAAGCCGGGCTCAAGTTCTAGAGCCTGCCGTAGCTAGCGGAAAAAGAGAGAGGTAATTCCAATGGCTGGACCCCAGCGCCGCGGTGGCGGTGCCGGTGGCGGCGAGCGGCGGGACCGGAAGGGCCGTGACGGCGGCGCTGCTGCCGCCGAGAAGACCGCGTACGTTGAGCGCGTTGTCGCGATCAACCGCGTCGCCAAGGTTGTGAAGGGTGGTCGTCGCTTCAGCTTCACCGCGCTGGTCGTGGTGGGCGATGGTGACGGCACCGTCGGTGTCGGTTACGGCAAGGCCAAGGAGGTGCCGGCCGCCATCGCCAAGGGTGTTGAGGAGGCCAAGAAGCACTTCTTCAAGGTCCCCCGTATCCAGGGCACCATCCCCCACCCCATCCAGGGTGAGAAGGCTGCCGGCGTCGTTCTGCTCAAGCCCGCGTCCCCGGGTACCGGCGTTATCGCCGGTGGTCCGGTGCGTGCGGTGCTTGAGTGCGCCGGTATCCACGACATCCTG
The DNA here is from genome assembly GCF_044757465.1 of Streptomyces sp. NPDC091279. Lineage (NCBI taxonomy): Bacteria > Bacillati > Actinomycetota > Actinomycetes > Kitasatosporales > Streptomycetaceae > Streptomyces > Streptomyces sp. NPDC091279. Next base: position 259,292 of record NZ_JBIVVA010000008.1, read on the forward strand.
TCGAAGTCGCTCGGCTCCGACAACGCGATCAACATCGTGCACGCCACCGTGGCGGCCCTCAAGGGCTTGCAGCGTCCCGAGGAGGTCGCGGCCCGCCGTGGCCTGCCCCTTGAGGACGTCGCCCCCGCGGCTCTGCTCCGTGCACGTGCTGGGGCGGGTGCGTAATGGCTCGCCTCAAGGTCACGCAGACGAAGTCGTACATCGGCAGCAAGCAGAACCACCGTGACACCCTGCGTTCCCTTGGTCTCAAGGGCATCAACACGCAGGTCGTCAAGGAGGATCGTCCCGAGTTCCGCGGCATGGTGCACACCGTCCGCCACCTCGTGACGGTCGAGGAGGTCGACTGATCATGGCGGAGAACAACCCGCTCAAGATCCACAACCTCCGTCCCGCCCCCGGTGCCAAGACCGCGAAGACCCGTGTCGGTCGTGGTGAGGCGTCGAAGGGTAAGACGGCCGGTCGTGGTACCAAGGGCACGAAGGCCCGTTACCAGGTTCCGGAGCGCTTCGAGGGTGGCCAGATGCCCCTCCACATGCGTCTCCCGAAGCTCAAGGGCTTCAAGAACCCGTTCAAGACCGAGTTCCAGGTCGTGAACCTCGACAAGCTGGCCTCGCTCTACCCCGAGGGTGGCGAAGTCACCGTCGAGGGTCTGGTGGCCAAGGGTGCCGTTCGCAAGAACAGCCTCGTCAAGGTCCTCGGCCAGGGCGAGATCTCCGTGGCGTTGCAGGTGACGGTTGACGCCGTCTCCGGCTCCGCCAAGGAGAAGATCACCGCCGCCGGCGGCACCGTCACCGAGCTCGTCTGAGACTCGATGACATGAACGATCCCGACCGGGGATATCCCATAACGGGGTATCCCCGGTTGGTCGTTCCACGGGGGCAGTGTCGCCGGTAAGGTGGCCTGCGCTGCTCATTTTCCGTTCGGCGCGTCGTCGTGAGGATGAACCATCCGCACGCCGGAACTCCGGGCGGGGCTTTGCTGTTATCTAGCTGTCAGCCGTCCCCAGTTCGTCTTCCTATTCGTCGAACCTCAAGACCGTCACCCTTGACGCAGTTGCGCGGGGGTCGCAGGAGGCACCGTGCTCACCGCGTTCGCCCGGGCGTTCAGGACGCCCGACCTGCGCAAGAAGCTGCTCTTCACGCTGGCCATCATCGTGGTGTACCGGGTCGGTACCCACGTCCCGATCCCCGGCATCAACTACCAGGCCGTCCAGACGTGTGTGAACGACGCGTCCGGTACCCAGGGACTGTTCGGTCTGGTCAACATGTTCAGCGGTGGCGCGCTGCTCCAGATCACGATCTTCGCGCTGGGCATCATGCCGTACATCACGGCGAGCATCATCCTCCAGCTGCTGACCGTGGTGATCCCACGCCTGGAAGCCCTCAAGAAGGAGGGCCAGGCCGGCACGGCGAAGATCACGCAGTACACCCGCTACCTGACCGTGGCCCTCGCCATCCTTCAGGGCACCGGCCTGGTGGCCACCGCCCGCAGCGGCGCCCTCTTCACTGGCTGCCCGGTCGCCACCAGCATCGTTCCCGACCAGGCGATCTTCACCACCATCACCATGGTCATCTGCATGACCGCCGGTACGGCCATGGTCATGTGGCTGGGCGAGCTGATCACCGACCGCGGTATCGGCAACGGCATGTCGATCCTCATGTTCATCTCGATCGCCGCCACCTTCCCCTCGGCCCTGTGGGCCATCAAGAAGCAGGGCAAGCTCGCGGACGGCTGGATCGAGTTCGGCACCGTGATCCTCGTCGGCCTGGTCATGGTCGGCCTGGTCGTCTTCGTCGAGCAGGCCCAGCGCCGCATCCCGGTGCAGTACGCGAAGCGCATGATCGGCCGCCGTTCCTACGGCGGTACCTCGACGTACATCCCGCTGAAGGTCAATCAGGCGGGTGTCATTCCGGTCATCTTCGCGTCGTCGCTGCTCTACATCCCGGCTCTGGTCGCGCAGTTCTCCGGTGGCACCTCCGGCTGGAAGACCTGGATCGAGAACAACCTGACCAAGGGTGACCACCCGATCTACCTGGTCAGCTACTTCTTGCTGATCGTTTTCTTCGCGTTCTTCTACGTGGCGATCTCCTTCAACCCCGAAGAAGTAGCCGACAACATGAAGAAGTATGGTGGTTTCATCCCGGGCATCCGGGCTGGCCGACCGACCGCTGAGTACCTGTCGTACGTACTCAACCGGATCACCTGGCCGGGTTCGCTGTACTTGGGGCTGATCGCTCTCGTGCCAACGATGGCGTTGGTCGGGTTCGGGGCAACCGGTAACTTCCCGTTCGGCGGGACCAGCATCCTCATCATCGTGGGTGTCGGTCTTGAGACCGTGAAGCAGATCGAGAGCCAGCTTCAGCAGCGCAATTACGAAGGGTTCCTCCGCTGATGCGCATCGTTCTCGTCGGGCCGCCGGGTGCGGGAAAGGGCACGCAGGCCACGCGTCTAGCCGCGACGCTGGGTGTGCCGCACATTTCCACGGGCGACCTGTTCCGCGCCAACATCAGTCGGCAGACGGAGCTCGGGAAACTCGCGAAGTCCTACATGGACGCCGGTAATCTCGTCCCCGACGAGGTCACGATCGCCATGGCCAAGGACCGCATGGAGCAGCCGGACGCCGAGAACGGCTTCCTGCTCGACGGTTTCCCGCGCAATGTCTCGCAGGCCGAGGCGCTCGACGAGCTGCTGACGACCGAGGGCATCAAGCTGGAAGCCGTGCTGGACCTCGAAGTTCCCGAGGAGGAGGTCGTCAAGCGGATCGCCGGTCGGCGCATCTGCCGTAACGACTCCGCGCACGTCTTCCACGTCACCTACAGCAAGCCGCAGCAGGACGGCGTCTGTGACGTCTGCGGTGGCGAGCTGTACCAGCGGGACGACGACTCCGAGGACACCGTCCGTAAGCGGCTTGAGGTCTACCACACGCAGACCGAGCCGATCATCGACTACTACCGGGCGCAGGGGCTGGTCGTCACGATCTCCTCCCTCGGCCCGGTGGAAGAGGTCACGGGGCGGGCCCTGGAGGCCCTCAAGCGGGAGAACGCCGGCAAGTAGCCGTCGAGCTGGAACCGGCCGTGACGTCCCTGGGGCGTCACGGCCGTAGTGTTGTACAGGTGTCCGTAGACCGGTTGTCGTGAGTGACGGAGAGCGCAGGCCCCCCATGGTGCAGATCAAGACCCCCGAGCAGATCGCGACGATGCGTCGGGCGGGGCTGGTCGTCGCCGCGATCCACGCCGCGACGCGTGAGGCGGCCGTTCCCGGGGCCACCACGAAGGACCTCGACCAGGTCGCCCGCAAGGTCCTCGCCGACCATGACGCCAAGCCCAACTTCCTTGGCTACGGCGGCTTCCCGGCCACCATCTGCACCTCCGTCAACGAGGTCGTCGTCCACGGCATCCCCTCCGACGAGGTCGTGCTGAAGGACGGCGACATCATCTCCATCGACTGCGGCGCGATCGTCGACGGCTGGCACGGCGACGCGGCGTTCACGGCGTTCGTCGGCTCGGGTCACGCCCCCGAGCTGATCGAACTGTCCCGGGTGACCGAGGAGTCGATGTGGGCCGGGATCGCCGCGATGAAGCCGGGGAACCGGCTGGTCGACGTCTCCCGTGCGATCGAGACGTACATCCGCCGGCAGCCGAAGCCCGGCGGCGGCAAGTACGGGATCATCGAGGACTACGGCGGCCACGGCATCGGGACCGAGATGCACATGGACCCGCATCTGCTGAACTACGTCGAGAAGCGGCGCGGCAAGGGGCCGAAGCTGGTGCCGGGGTTCTGCCTCGCCATCGAGCCCATGGTGTCCCTGGGGACCCCCAGGACCGAGGTGCTGTCCGACGACTGGACGGTCATCACGACCGACGGGACGTGGTCGTCGCACTGGGAGCATTCGGTGGCGTTGACCGAGGCGGGGCCGTTGGTGCTCACCGCTGTCGACGGCGGTAAGGCGAAGCTTGCCGAGCTGGGGGTTGTGGCGGCGCCGGACCCGCTGGGCTGAGGGGTCTTGGGCCCTCGCCCACGGGGTGGGGTGGTGTGCGCCGTGCGCGAGTGGAGGTTCGTGGGGCTTCTCGCGCAGTTCCTCGCGCCCCCTAAAAGCCGCTGGTCGCGCCCGCGCGGCGGAGCCGCAGATCGATACGCCTCGCGCCCTTTTGGGGCGCTCCCTTACGGGCGTTTTGTAGAAGCCCGGGCTTAATGATCTTTGGGCTGGGGCATCCTTCTCGATTCGTCTTTCCGTGGGTGCTGACGTAGACTGACTCGTCGGCTCTCGTGCATCCGTATGTCTGGATTCGCGTGAGGCGATCAAGGTAGTCGATTCGAAGGGCGAAGCGTGGCCAAGAAGCAAGGTGCCATCGAGATCGAGGGCACTGTCGTCGAGTCTCTTCCGAACGCCATGTTCAAGGTCGAGCTCCAGAACGGCCACCAGGTTCTGGCACACATCAGCGGCAAGATGCGTATGCACTACATCCGCATCCTCCCTGACGACCGGGTCGTGGTGGAGTTGTCTCCGTACGACCTGACACGTGGCCGGATCGTCTACCGCTACAAGTAGATCTTGCCCGCATCCCGTTTCGGCGGGGTGGTGGCACTGACCCGGAGAACCTCATCCCATGAAGGTCAAGCCGAGCGTCAAGAAGATCTGCGACAAGTGCAGGGTGATCCGCCGTCACGGTCGGGTCATGGTCATCTGCGAGAACCCGCGCCACAAGCAGCGCCAGGGCTGACGCACGATCGACCTCTCCCTCTGCATCGACATCGCAGAGATTCGCACGACGCGAGCTGAACATGTTCATACGCAGGACCCAGGCAGCGTGTGCCTGACACCCCCGGTCGGAGGCCGGGGACCCAGTTCGTACCTGGTACGGCGGCTGGGAGGCGGTCCCTGTGGAAGACCTCCGAAGATCACCAGGAGCCATTGAATGGCACGCGTTTCCGGTGTTGACATCCCGCGCGAAAAGCGCGTGGAGGTCGCCCTCACCTATGTGTTCGGCATCGGCCGGACGCTGTCCCAGCTGACGCTGGCCGAGACCGGTATCGACCCGAACACCCGCGTTCGCGACCTCTCTGAAGAGCAGCTCGTCGCGATCCGCGAGTACGTCGACAACAACATCAAGACCGAGGGTGACCTCCGTCGCGAGATCCAGGCCGACATCCGCCGCAAGGTCGAGATCGGGTGCTACCAGGGTCTCCGTCACCGTCGTGGTCTGCCCGTCCGCGGTCAGCGCACCAGCACGAACGCTCGTACCCGCAAGGGCCCGCGTCGCGCCATCGCCGGCAAGAAGAAGCCGGGCAAGAAGTAGTCCGCAGCGGACACGCCGTCCAGCGGTCTTCGCTGTAGGACCGACCACCTCCCGTAGGAGATTTAGATGCCCCCCAAGGGTCGTCAGGGCGCTGCCAAGAAGGTGCGCCGCAAGGAAAAGAAGAACGTCGCTCACGGCCACGCGCACATCAAGAGCACGTTCAACAACACGATCGTCTCCATCACGGACCCGTCCGGCAACGTGATCTCCTGGGCCTCCGCCGGCCACGTCGGCTTCAAGGGCTCCCGGAAGTCCACGCCGTTCGCCGCGCAGATGGCTGCCGAGTCGGCTGCCCGTCGCGCCCAGGAGCACGGCATGCGCAAGGTCGACGTCTTCGTGAAGGGCCCGGGTTCGGGTCGCGAGACGGCCATCCGTTCGCTTCAGGCGACCGGTCTTGAGGTCGGCTCGATCCAGGACGTCACGCCGACCCCGCACAACGGCTGCCGTCCCCCCAAGCGCCGCCGCGTCTGACCTCGTCAGACGTACGGTTGTCTTAGGTTTCGGGCGGTACGGCACTTCGGTGGCGTGCCGCCCGTACCCTTGTAGTACTAGTCGGACATCAAATAGTGGGTGTCCATGACTGAAGGACTCAACACATGCTGATCGCTCAGCGTCCCTCGTTGACCGAAGAGGTCGTCGACGAGTTCCGCTCCCGGTTCGTGATCGAGCCGCTGGAGCCGGGCTTCGGTTACACCCTCGGCAACTCCCTGCGCCGCACGCTCCTCTCCTCGATCCCCGGCGCTGCTGTCACCAGCATCCGGATCGACGGCGTTCTGCACGAGTTCACCACCGTGCCGGGCGTCAAGGAGGACGTCACCGACCTGATCCTCAACATCAAGCAGCTGGTCGTCTCCTCGGAGCACGACGAGCCCGTCGTGATGTACCTGCGCAAGCAGGGCCCGGGTCTGGTCACCGCCGCCGACATCGCGCCCCCGGCCGGTGTCGAGGTGCACAACCCCGACCTCGTCCTCGCCACGCTCAACGGCAAGGGCAAGCTGGAGATGGAGCTGACCGTCGAGCGCGGTCGCGGCTATGTCTCCGCCGTGCAGAACAAGCAGGTCGGTCAGGAGATCGGGCGCATCCCGGTCGACTCGATCTACTCGCCCGTTCTCAAGGTCACGTACAAGGTCGAGGCCACGCGTGTCGAGCAGCGCACCGACTTCGACAAGCTGATCGTCGACGTCGAGACCAAGCAGGCGATGCGTCCCCGTGACGCCATGGCCTCCGCCGGTAAGACCCTGGTCGAGCTGTTCGGTCTCGCGCGCGAGCTGAACATCGACGCCGAGGGCATCGACATGGGTCCGTCCCCGACGGACGCCGCGCTCGCCGCTGATCTGGCGCTGCCGATCGAGGAGCTGGAGCTCACCGTTCGGTCGTACAACTGCCTCAAGCGTGAGGGCATCCACTCCGTGGGTGAGCTGGTCGCTCGCTCCGAGGCCGACCTGCTGGACATCCGCAACTTCGGTGCGAAGTCCATCGACGAGGTCAAGGCGAAGCTGGCCGGCATGGGCCTCGCGCTCAAGGACAGCCCGCCCGGATTCGACCCGACCGCCGCCGCCGACGCCTTTGGTGCCGACGACGACGCGGACGCCGGGTTCGTCGAGACCGAGCAGTACTAAGAGCACTGAGCGGTACTAAGAGCACCGAGCAGTACTCACAGCTCGGGCTCTGAGGGGTCGTTTTCGGCTGCCGGTTCGTTTCGGCTGGTCGCGCCGTTCCCCGCGCCCCTTACGGGGCGCTGCATTCTCCGGCGTTCGTTACGAACCGTCGGATCTTCGACAGACAGCCGTCTGCTCGGATACTGACCTCGGTACCTTGTACGGCCGGGGCAGACATACAGGAGAAGAACCATGCCGAAGCCCACCAAGGGTGCCCGTCTCGGCGGCGGTGCCGCGCACGAGAAGCTGCTGCTCGCGAACCTCGCGAAGGCGCTGTTCGAGCACGGCCGGATCACCACCACCGAGGCGAAGGCCCGCCGTCTGCGGCCGTACGCCGAGCGACTGGTGACCAAGGCGAAGAAGGGCGACCTGCACAACCGTCGCCAGGTCCTCCAGGTCATCACGGACAAGAGCATCGTGCACACGCTCTTCACCGAGATCGGCCCGCGCTACGAGAACCGTCCCGGTGGTTACACCCGTATCACCAAGATCGGTAACCGTCGCGGCGACAACGCGCCCATGGCCGTCATCGAGCTGGTCGAGGCCCTGACCGTCGCCCAGCAGGCGACCGGTGAGGCCGAGGCCGCCACGCAGCGCGCCGTCAAGGAAGACGCCCTCGCGAAGAACGAGGTCGTCGAGGACACCACGTCGGACGCCGCTGAGGCCCCGGCCGAGGAGTCCAAGGACGCCTGATCCAGGCTCCGAATGACGTGAGAGCGGGTTCGCCTTTCGAGGCGGGCCCGCTTTCGCGTACCTGGGAGTGGACGCGGCCAGAGGACGTGGGAGACGTGGGTGACGTGGGTGACGTGGGAAGAGGATGCGGGAGTGAGTGACGAAGTGGAGCCCGGGCACGTCCGGGTGCGGCTCGATCTGTCCTACGACGGGTCCGGGTTCTCCGGCTGGGCCAAGCAAGCCGGCGGGCGGCGGACCGTGCAGGGCGAGATCGAGGACGCGCTGCGGACGGTGACGCGGTCGCCGGGGACGCCGTTCGATCTGACCGTGGCCGGGCGGACCGACGCCGGGGTGCACGCGCGCGGGCAGGTCGCCCACGTCGACGTGCCCGAGGAGCTGTGGGCCGAGCACCGCGAGAAGCTGCTCAAGCGGCTCGCCGGGCGGCTGGCGAAGGACGTGCGGGTCTGGCGGCTGACCGAGGCGCCGGAGGGCTTCAACGCGCGGTTCTCGGCGATCTGGCGGCGCTACGCGTACCGGGTCACCGATCACCCCGGGGGCGTCGATCCGTTGCTGCGCGGACACGTGCTGTGGCACGACTGGCCGCTCGACGTGGACGCCATGAACGAGGCGGCCAGGCATCTCCTCGGCGAGCACGACTTCGCGGCCTACTGCAAGAAGCGCGAGGGTGCCACCACCATCCGCACGCTCCAGCAGCTGAGCCTGGTGCGCGGCGACGACGGTGTCGTCACGGCGACCGTGCGGGCCGACGCGTTCTGCCACAACATGGTGCGTTCGCTGATCGGGGCGCTGCTGTTCGTGGGCGACGGGCACCGGGGCGCCGAGTGGCCGGGGAAGGTGCTGGCGGCCCGGGTGCGGGACTCGGCCGTGCACGTCGTGCGGCCGCACGGGCTGACCCTGGAGGAGGTCGGCTACCCCGCCGACGAACTCCTCGCCGCGCGCGGCAAGGAGGCGCGCAACAAGCGCTCCCTGCCGTCGGCGGGCTGCTGCTGAGCGGGCGTCAGCGGTTGGCGGCGGCCGACGCCTGGGCCTCGCCGCGGCGGTTGATCTGGCGGAAGGTGAACTCCGCCAGGTCGTCGCCGATGGAGAACACCGCGGTGTCCTTCTCCGTGACGTCCTTGCCGTCGGTGAACCCGGCGATGGTGAAGTAGGCGTACCGGCCGACGGAGTTGGTGGTCGTGCGGCACAGCGCGGAGACGCAGAAGCTCTGCACGCCGTTGCCGGCGAGCGGCTTCACGAAGCCCTTCTTGTCCGACTCGCCCTTGGCCTTGGTCGCCTCGGCCTGGGTGTCGAACACGGCCACGCCGACGGTCACCGCGACGCCGTCCTTGACGTAGGTCGCCCGCATCAGGCTGGTGCAGCCGTTGCCGGTGAGGACCTTCGGGAGCGTGCCCTGGGTGACCGAGGCGCAGTCCTCGACGTCGGCCGTCCCGCCCTTCTTGTACACGGTCGAGCCCATCGTCAGCTGGGTGCCGGGGAAGAGCAGCGCGGCGCTGAGCGGCGCCGTGTCCTTGGCCTTGCTGGCGATGAAGTCCTTCGGGTCCAACGGCGGTGCCGCGCTGGTCGGCGCGAACGAGGGGGCCGTCCCGGTGCCGTCGGGCAGCGAGGCGCTGGCGGGCAGCTGCGAGGTCGGCTTGTTGGACGCCTCGTCGTCACCGCCGCCCGCCGAGACGACGGCCATGGCGACGGCGGTGCCGACCGCGAGGGTCGCGAACGCGCCGCCGCCGATCAGCAGCAGCCGTTTCTTGCGGTTGCGGGTCTCGGACTGCTCGGCGAGCGCGGCCCAGTCCGGGGTGGCGCCGCCGTCGTCGGTCCACGGCTGCTGGGAATGCGGTTTCCAGGGGTCCCACTGGGACGGGGGTCCCCCCTGCTGCCCGAAGCTCATGGGCCGCATCTTAGACGGGGCACGGGGCGTGCTGGTGCGTCCCAACGGGGCTCCGAGGCCCTAGCGTTGCCCCGGTGGATACCGGCAAAAACGACATCTCCGGGTGGTTGGTACGGCGCGCCTCCTGGCATCTGTGGGTGGCGCTGGGGGTCGTCCTGGGCGCCGCCGTGCTGCGTACGGCACGTGTGACCTCGGACGGAGGGATGGACAACGCGATCGTCGTGCGGGCCGCGCGGACCTGGCTGGCCGGAGGGTCGCCGTATGACGATCCGCACTTCCTTTATTTGCCGAGCGCGGTCCTCGCGGCCGCCCCGCAGGCCCTGCTGCCGGTGTCCGTCCTACGCGTGCTGGTGCCGGTCGCGGTGAGCGGGTGCCTGCTGGCGGGGTGGGCGTGCGCGCTGCGGCTGTACTGCGTCCCGCTGCGCAGCCGGTGCGCGGTGCTGGGGCTGCTGGGGTCGGCGGCGTGTTTCGCGCCGTTCGGGCATCTCCTGCTGCTGGCGAACTGGACGGCGACGGCCGCCCTGGCGCTGCCGCTGGCCCTGCTGCTCGCCGGGCGGGGGCGCTGGACGGCGGCCGGTGTGGTCCTCGGGGCGGCGATCGCGCTGAAGCCGCTGCTGGCGCCGGTCGCCCTGCTGTTCGTCTTCGCGCGCCGGACGCGGGCGCTGGCGGCCCTGGTGCTGGTGCCCGCCGTCGCCTCGGCCGGTGCCGCGCTGCTGCTGCCCGACCCGCTCGGCTTCGTCACCCGCACCCTGCCGTTCCTGCTGCGCGGCGACGACGGTTTCGTGCGGCTCTACGAGGCGTCCCCGGCGGCCGTGCTGCCACGGCTCGGGGTGCCGCAGACGGTGGCCGAGGGCATCGCCCTGCTGCTCTGCGCGGCCGGGGTGGCCTGCGCGTATCTGCGCTGGCACGGGCCGGGCCCCGACGCCCTGCGGCTCGCGGAGACGGCGGCCGGGCTGATGCTCTCGGCGTTCCTGGTCTCCCGCCCCTCCTACGACCACTACCTCCTGGTCGTCGTGCCGCTGCTGCTCGCCGGAGTCCCGTACGCCGGGTCCGTGGCCCGCACGCCGTGGTTCTGGCTGGCGCTGGCGCCGCAGCTCACGGGGCTGTCGCTGCCCTACCTGGAGCCGCCGCAGCGCAGGGCCTTCAAGGACGCGTTCACGCTGGTCACGCTGGCCGTGACGGTCGCGCGTCACAACGTTCGCAGCCGTCTGCTGGGCGCCCCCGCAACGGCCGTCGCCGGTAAGGTGACCATGAACGGAGATCCCGCGTTTTGACCCGTCCGGGGCACCGCGGGTATTCTGCTTCTTCGTTGTGTATTGGCTTGCTCATTCTCACGGGACGGGCCCTTACACCGGTCCACCGGGCCGATGACCAGCGACCCACGTACGCGGTATGCGTCGCCGCAGTGCGGTCCAGGCTGTCGTGATCGTTTCGGTGACCTGTTCAGGACCATTCACTCGAAGCGAAGGCTACGAACCGTGCGTACGTACAGCCCCAAGCCCGGCGATGTGACGCGCCAGTGGCACGTCATCGACGCTCAGGACATCGTCCTGGGCCGTCTCGCCACGACCGCCGCCTCCCTCCTGCGGGGCAAGCACAAGCCGATCTACGCCCCCCACGTCGACACCGGTGACTTCGTCGTCATCATCAACGCGGACAAGGTGCACCTGTCGGGCAACAAGCGGACCCAGAAGATGGCGTACCGCCACTCCGGTTACCCGGGCGGTCTGCGCTCCGTCCGCTACGACGAGCTGCTCGACAAGAACCCCGAGAAGGCTGTGGAAAAGGCCGTCAAGGGCATGCTCCCCAAGAACACCCTGGGCCGTCAGATGCTCAGCAAGCTGAAGGTCTACTCGGGCGACCAGCACCCGCACGCTGCGCAGCAGCCGGTGCCGTTCGAGATCACCCAGGTCGCGCAGTAGTTCCGGCCACCCCCTAAGACTGAAACAGAATCTGAGGAGCATCGTGGCCGAGACCACTGCCGAGCAGCCGCTCGAAGAGCTTGAGATCGACAGCTACACCACGGAGTCGGACGTCCCCGTCGTCGACGGTGAGTACACCTCCGAGTCCCTCGCGGGCCGCTTCGGCGACCCGCAGCCGGCCGCCGGCCTGGGCCGTCGCAAGAACGCCATCGCCCGCGTCCGGATCGTCCCGGGCACCGGCAAGTGGAAGATCAACGGCCGCACCCTTGAGGACTACTTCCCCAACAAGGTGCACCAGCAGGAAGTCAACGAGCCCTTCAAGGTGCTTGAGCTGGAAGGCCGTTACGACGTCGTCGCCCGCATCGCCGGTGGCGGTGTCTCGGGTCAGGCCGGTGCGCTCCGTCTCGGTGTCGCCCGCGCCCTGAACGAGGCCGACGTCGACAACAACCGTCCGGCCCTGAAGAAGGCAGGCTTCCTCAAGCGCGACGACCGTGCGGTCGAGCGCAAGAAGGCCGGTCTCAAGAAGGCCCGTAAGGCCCCGCAGTACAGCAAGCGTTAATCACCGCTGCTGTTCTGTACCTCGAACGCCCCGGCGGCACGCCACAGTGCCGCCGGGGCGTTCGTTTATTGCCAGCTGACGCGTATAACGGCACAAGATGCTCAAAGGCTGGTGTGATCGGATGACCACACATGGCATGCCGGGGATGCGGGAGCCGTGCATCCCCGACTGACGCTTCCTCAAGGAGGAAAAGTGGGACGACTCTTCGGCACGGACGGCGTGCGCGGTGTCGCCAACGTGGACCTGACGGCGGAACTGGCCCTCGGGCTCTCCGTGGCCGCAGCACACGTACTGGCGGAAGCCGGCACCTTCGAGGGCCACCGGCCGACGGCGGTCGTCGGGCGTGACCCGCGCGCGTCCGGTGAGTTCCTGGAGGCCGCCGTGGTCGCCGGGCTCGCCAGCGCCGGCGTGGACGTGCTGAAGGTCGGCGTGCTGCCGACGCCCGCGGTCGCCTACCTCACCGGCGCGCTCGGCGCCGACCTCGGCGTGATGCTTTCCGCCAGCCACAACGCCATGCCCGACAACGGCATCAAGTTCTTCGCGCGCGGCGGTCACAAACTCGCCGACGAGCTGGAGGACCGCATCGAGCGGGTCTACGACGAGCACCGCACGGGCGAGCCCTGGCAGCGGCCCACCGGCGCGGGCGTCGGCCGGGTCCGCTCCTACGACGAGGGGTTCGACCAGTACGTCGCCCACCTCATCGGCGTGCTCCCGAGCCGGCTCGACGGTCTGAAGATCGTTCTCGACGAGGCGCACGGCGCGGCCTCCCGCGTCTCGCCCGAGGCGTTCTCCCGCGCGGGTGCCGAGGTCATCACGATCGGCGCGGCGCCCGACGGGCTCAACATCAACGACGGCTGCGGCTCCACGCACATGGAGAAGCTGCGGGCCGCCGTCGTCGAGCACGGGGCCGCGCTCGGCATCGCGCACGACGGGGACGCCGACCGGTGTCTCGCCGTCGACCACACCGGTGCGGAGATCGATGGCGACCAGATCCTCGCCGTGCTCGCGCTCGACATGCGGGAGCGGTCCGCGCTGCGGTCCGACACCGTCGTCGCGACCGTGATGTCGAACCTCGGGTTCAAGCTCGCGCTGGAGCGGGAGGGGCTGACGCTCGTTCAGACGGGGGTGGGGGACCGGTATGTGCTGGAGGAGATGAAGGCGCACGGGTATGCCCTCGGGGGTGAGCAGTCGGGGCATGTGATCGTGCTGGATCACGCGACGACCGGTGACGGGACGCTGACCGGGTTGATGCTTGCGGCTCGGGTCGCTTCCAGTGGGAAGTCGCTGCGGGAGTTGGCGTCCGTGATGGAGCGGTTGCCGCAGGTGCTGGTGAACGTTCCCGACGTCGATCGGGGGCGGGTGGGTACGTCTGCCGAGTTGGCCACTGCCGTTGCCGAGGCTGAGCGGGAACTCGGGGGTACCGGGCGGGTGTTGCTTCGGCCGTCGGGGACGGAGCCGTTGGTTCGCGTGATGGTGGAGGCTGCGGATATTGAGCAGGCTCGGGCTGTGGCGGGGCGGTTGGCTGATGCCGTCAAGTCTGCGCTGGGGTGAGGCTACCTGGCCGGTTCTGACCTGGTCCGGTCTGGTCTGACCTGGTCGGTCCCGTGGGCTTCCCCCCCCTCCGGGGAGGGGTGGGGAGTTGGGGGTGCGTTGCGGGGTGCGGGTGCGTGGGGGCTTGTCGCGCCCGCGCGGTGGAGCCGCATATTGATACAGTCCCGCGCCCCTTAAACGACGTTGCCGTGCGCGGCGTTTGTAGGGGCGCCCGTGACTCCGTCGGGGTGGGTGGGTGCGTTTGAAGGCGCGGCGCCGTCGTGGCTTGTCGCGCAGTTCCCCGCGCCCCTAAAGAATGGCGTCCCGCCGTTGTTGGGTGCGAGCCTGTGGGGGGTGGTCGCGCTCGCGCGGCGGAGCCGTATATGGGTACAGTCCCGCGCCCCTAAAGAAAGAATGGCGTTCCGCCGTTGTTGGGTGCGAGTCCGTGGGGGGTGGTCGCGCTCGCGCGGCGGAGCCGTATATGGGTACAGTCCCGCGCCCCTAAAGAATGGCGTCCCGCCGTTGTTGGGTGCCGGGCGGTGGGGGGTGGTCGCGCTCGCGCGGCGGAGCCGTATATGGGTACAGTCCCGCGCCTCTAAAGAATGGCGTTCCGCCGTTGTTGGGTGCGGGTTGCGCCCGGGCGGCGGAGGTGCGTAGAAGGTGCTACAGCTTTCTTAGTCTTAGGCGTTGGACTTTGTGGGATGGGGATTTGCGGATTACCAGGGTGGCTCGGGGGCGGGTGGGGGCTATGTTTTCTTTCAAGTTGGGGAGATTGATCGTCTGCCATTGGGTGCGGGCGTAGGCGAGGGCCTCTTCTTCTGAGACCTGGGTGTATTTGCGGAAGTAGGACGAGGGGTCCTGGAACGCCGTCGCGCGCAGTTGGCGGAAGCGGTTGAGGTACCACTGCTCGACGTCGTCGGGGTGGGCGTCGACGTACACGCTGAAGTCGAAGTAGTCGGCGAGCGCGACCCGGGTGCGGCCGTCCTTGCCGGGCAGCGCGGGCTGGAGGACGTTCAGACCCTCGACGATCAGGATGTCCGGGCGGCGCACGGTGAGCCGTTCGCCCGGGACGATGTCGTAGATCAGGTGGGAGTAGACGGGTGCCGTCACCTCGTCCTTGCCGGCCTTGATGTCGGCGACGAAACGGGTCAGCGCGCGTCGGTCGTAGGACTCGGGGAATCCTTTCCTCGCCATCAGGCCGCGCGCCTGGAGTTCCTTGGTGGGCAGCAGGAAACCGTCGGTGGTGACGCGTTCCACGCGCGGGTGCTCGGGCCAGCGGGAGAGCAGCGCTTGCAGCAGCCGGGCCACGGTGGACTTGCCGCCGGCCACCGAACCGGCCACCCCGATCACGAACGGCGTCCCCGACTGGGAGCCCTGTTCGCCGAGGAACGTGTTGAGCGCGCCGCGCAGGCCGTCGGTGGCGCCGACGTAGAGGTTGAGGAGCCGGGAGAGCGGGAGGTAGATGTCCCGCACCTCGTCGAGGTCGATGACATCACCGAGGCCGCGCACCTTCTCGACCTCCTCGGCGGTGAGCGGCAACGGCGTCTTGTGCCGCAGCGCGCTCCACTCGGCTCGGGTGAGGTCGACGTAGGGAGTCGCCTCCGGCCGCTGCCGGTGGGCGCTCCGCGGAATCGAGGAGACCGGAGAGATCACAGTCCATTGTGAACGGAGTTTGAACGGGAATGGGGGCCGCCCCCGCCCCTATCGCTTCCGGGGGAGCGTGGGTTCCGTCACTCCGGCGCACCAAGGGTGTCCGTTCGGCGCTCGTACGGTGGTGGGAATTTCCGATTTCGGGCACGGGTCGGCTCTTTTCGACGGCCTCTTGTCCGTAGGGTGCCGCTCATGTGCGGAATCGTGGGATACGTGGGGTCGCAGTCGGCGCTGGATGTCGTGATGGCCGGACTGAAGCGGCTGGAGTACCGGGGATACGACTCGGCGGGCGTCGCGGTGCCGGCCGACGGCGGCCTGGCCGCAGCGAAACGGGCCGGGAAACTCGTCAACCTGGAGAAGGAGCTGGCGGAACGGCCGTTGCCGAGCGGTTCGACCGGGATCGGGCACACCCGGTGGGCCACGCACGGCGCGCCGACCGACGCCAACGCCCATCCGCACCTCGACAACGCGGGCCGGGTCGCCGTCGTGCACAACGGGATCATCGAGAACTTCGCCGCGCTCCGGGCCGAGCTGGCCGAGCGTGGGCACGACCTCACGTCCGACACCGACACCGAGGTCGTCGCGCATCTGCTGGCCGAGGAGTTCTCGGCGTGCGCGGACCTCGCGGAGGCGATGCGGCTGGTGTGCCGGCGCCTGGAGGGGGCGTTCACGCTGGTCGCGGTGCATGCCGACGAGCCGGACGTGGTGGTCGGGGCGCGCCGCAACTCGCCGCTGGTGGTGGGGGTCGGGGAGGGCGAGGCGTTCCTCGCGTCCGACGTCGCCGCGTTCATCGCGCACACCCGGTCGGCGATCGAGCTGGGCCAGGACCAGGTGGTGGAGCTGCGCCGGGACGGGGTCACGGTGACCGGGTTCGACGGCAGGGCGGCCGACGTCCGCTCCTACCACGTCGACTGGGACGTGTCGGCGGCGGAGAAGGGCGGCTACGACTACTTCATGCTGAAGGAGATCGCCGAGCAGCCGAAGGCGGTCGCCGACACGCTGCTCGGGCGGATCGACGCGGGGGGTTCGCTGACGCTGGACGAGGTCCGGATCGGCGCCGCCGAGCTGCGGGAGGTCGACAAGGTCGTGATCGTCGCGTGCGGAACGGCCTTCCACGCCGGGCTCATCGCCAAGTACGCGATCGAGCACTGGACGCGGCTGCCGTGCGAGGTGGAGCTGGCCAGCGAGTTCCGTTACCGGGACCCGATCCTCGGGCCCCGTTCGCTGGTCGTCGCGATCTCGCAGTCCGGCGAGACGATGGACACGCTGATGGCGTTGCGGCACGCGCGCGAGCAGGGCTCCAAGGTGCTGGCCATCTGCAACACCAACGGTTCGACGATCCCCCGCGAGTCCGACGCCGTGCTCTACACGCACGCCGGGCCCGAGGTCGCCGTCGCCTCCACCAAGGCGTTCCTGACGCAGCTGGTCGCCTGCTACCTCGTCGCGCTGTACCTCGGGCAGGTGCGGGGCACCAAGTGGGGCGACGAGATCGGCGTCGTCGTCCGGGATCTGGCGCGGGTCTCCGACGCGGTCGAACGGGTGCTGGACACCATGGGTCCGGTGCGGGAGCTGGCGCGGTCGCTGGCCCACAAGAAC
Source organism: Streptomyces sp. NPDC091279 (assembly GCF_044757465.1). NCBI lineage: Bacteria > Bacillati > Actinomycetota > Actinomycetes > Kitasatosporales > Streptomycetaceae > Streptomyces > Streptomyces sp. NPDC091279. Next base: position 276,079 of record NZ_JBIVVA010000008.1, read on the forward strand.
ACGGTGCTGTTCCTGGGGCGGCACGTCGGGTACCCGGTCGCCCTGGAGGGCGCGCTCAAGCTCAAGGAACTCGCCTACATGCACGCGGAGGGCTTCGCCGCGGGGGAGTTGAAGCACGGGCCGATCGCGCTGATCGAGCAGGACATGCCGGTGGTCGTGGTCGTGCCCTCGCCGCGTGGGCGGTCGGTGCTGCACGACAAGATCGTCTCCAACATCCAGGAGATCCGGGCGCGGGGGGCGCGGACCATCGTGATCGCCGAGGAGGGCGACGAGGCGGTCGTCCCCTACGCCGACCACCTGATCCGCATCCCGGCCACCCCGACCCTGCTCCAACCCCTGGTCGCCACGGTCCCGTTGCAGGTCTTCGCCTGCGAACTGGCCACGGCCCGGGGCAACGAGGTGGACCAGCCCCGCAACCTCGCGAAGTCGGTGACGGTGGAGTGAGGGGGAGGGGGGCGATGGGGCGGGGGCGGTTGGCTTCACGGGGAGCGGTTCGGGGCTGAGCGGTGAACGCCCGCTGGGGGGCGGGGAGTTGGGGTGGGTGCGGTTACTGGGAGGGGGAGTGGGGGTGCGGGGGAGTGGGGGAGCTGGGCATCGGAAAGGGGCGAACGGCTTGGTGCCGTTCGCCCCTTGAGGTCTGTCGACCTGGGTGATGCCTACCGGGTTACCGGGTTACCGGGTTACCGGGAAACCGGGCTTGTCCGCCCCGGTGTGGCTCTAGTAGACGCAGGTCTTGAGGACCCAGCCCGTCTTGGAGCCGATGCCGCCGTAGTACCACTGGTTGCTCGTCTTGCCGCACGCCTTGTACGTGGAGCCCTTGTAGCTCTTGCCGTCGTTGCAGATCGCGCCCGACTTGCCCTTGCCCCACACGCCGATCGCCGTGGCGCTGGTCGACGGCTTGGTGCGGATGTTGACGCTCTCCTTGGGCTTGATCGGGCCCAGGACCTTGTGGCAGTCCGTCGGCAGGGCGGCCGCGGCCGACGCGGAGGTGAGCTGCGCGGTGGGCTCGGCGACGGCCACGCCGCTGGTGAGGGCGGTGCAGGTGAGGGCTGCGGCGGCTATCGCGATGCCGAGTGACTTGGTGTTCATGTGGTGCGTTCTCCCCGTTGGTGATTCGATCGTGCGGTGTTCCGGTTCCTTGCGGAACTGGGAGAAGCGTAGGGGGAGTGGAGGGACGGGCGCGATTCCGTTCGTGAGCGTTCTGTGGCTATTGCTTGATGATGCGGAACCATTCCGGGTGCGGTTCGTGGAGGATGTTCTGCCGCACCAGGTCCCGGCAGGCCTGGATCAGGGCGTCCCTGGGGGGAGTTGGGCTCGCGCCGACGCTTCGGGCGAAGACCTCCAGACGCCAACTGTCGAACACCTCTGACCCGTCAGGGAGCAGGTCCACGTCGATCTCGGTCCCATCGGGGGCGGTCATCCGGCACCCGTATCCGTGGACGGCGTAGGAGAAACCCGTTGCCGACCGCGCCCTCCGGTCCAGTTCTCCCGCCCGGACCGCTTCCCACACATGCTCCAGCGAGTCGAATTGGGGGAAGGTGCCCGCCAGTTCCGTTCCGATGGCCTCGCGGGATCGCAGGAAGGACCGTACACAGGCGGCCGCCTCGGGTGGCTGGCTCATCGGGGGGCTCCTGTCAATGGTGACGTTTGGCCTGGTCTCTTCGGCACGGGAAGGGGGCCCGATAAGCGGTGAGTTGGGCTTCGGAATCGGCGAAGACGGCCGGGGCGAGTGCGTTGGTGTGAAATCGCGGTGGAGTGAACGTTTTTTCGTCACTCGAAAGGGTGGACGTATTCCGATTGTCAGGAAACCCTGCCCTTCGGCTCATCTATGTTGCGCGCATGGTCACATCCACCCATGAGGTCTCCCATCGGATCTTCCAGGACCATCCGGAGGTCCTCACCCCCGTCTTCGAGGCGCTGGGGCTCACGCCGCCCGCGAAGGCGATCATCGAGGCGATCACTCCTGACGTCACGGAGATCCGCCCGCTGGAGCGCCGTGTGGACACGGTACTGAGGGTCGAACCGTCGGAAGGTGATGGTTTTCTTCTCGCGATCGAGGCCCAGACCAAGAAGGCCCTGGACAAGGGCGCCAACTGGGCTTACTACGTGGCGTATCTGCACGCGAAGTTCAAGTTGCCGGTGCTGCTCCTCACGGTCTGCCGGAACCGGTCCACGGCCACGTGGGCAACAGGGCCCTTCGAGTGCCGCGTCGGTCCTTGGGCCACTCAGGTCACGCGTCCCTTCGTGCTGGGGCCGGACACCGTTTCGCGGATCGCCGATGAGTCGGCGGTGGCTCGGCAGCCTGCCCTGGCGACGTTCTCCGCGATCGTGCACAGCGAGAGCGAGGACATCGGGGCCATACTGGAAATGCTGGCCCGCGGCATGAGGTCGTTCGACAACTCCACGGCGAAGTACTGGTCGGAGTTGTTGGAGATCGGGTTGGAGAACACTCCGGCCCGAGACAAATGGAGGGAGTTGGAGAAGATGGTCGTCAGTTTCTTCCCCGGTCGGGGCACGGTCTTCGAGGAGGCTTACCTGGACGGTCAGGCGAAGGGCCATGCGAAGGGCCATGCGGAGGGCCATGCGGAGGGCCATGCGGAGGGCCATGCGAAGGGCCATGCGGAGGGCAAGGCGAAGGGCGAGGCCAGGGGTGCGGCCAAGGGGAAGGCTGAGGGGGTTCTGAGCGTTCTGGAGGCGCGGGGGCTTCCCGTCTCTGACGTGGTGCGTGAGCGTGTCACCCAGTGCACGGACCTTGACCTTCTTCAGCGCTGGCTCGTTCGGGCCGTCACGGCCGCGCGCACGGAGGAACTGTTCGACGAGGTCCCGGACGCGTCCCCGCAGGAGCCTGGCCTCGGCTAAAGGGACGGGGGCGACGCCGTTCGACGAGGGACGGACCGCCGGTGGTCGGTCCGTCCCTTTCTCGAGGCCCCATGTGGTCGTTGGGGGAATGTGGTTCCCGGTCGGTGGTGCAGGGGCGGTCGTAGGGTGCTCGGCATGAGCATCATCGGGGTTGGTATCGACGTCGCTGAGATCGAGCGGTTCGGGGCGTCGTTGGCGCGTACTCCCGCTCTGGCCCAACGGCTTTTCGTGGAGCGGGAGTTGTTGTTGCCCAGCGGGGAGCGGCGGGGGGTCGCGTCGCTCGCCGCGCGGTTCGCCGCCAAGGAGGCGCTCGCCAAGGCGCTCGGGGCACCGGCGGGGTTGTTGTGGACCGACGCCGAGGTGTACGTCGAGGACAGTGGGCAGCCCCGGCTGCGGGTGAGCGGGACCGTCGCCGCGCGCGCCGCCGAGCTGGGCGTGCAGTCCTGGCACGTCTCCCTGAGCCATGACGCCGGGGTCGCCTCCGCCGTCGTCGTCGCCGAGGGGTGAGCCACCGGCGCCGTCACCGTCGTTCCGGAAGTTCTGGAGTGGCTGAGAAGTGCCCCGGAGGGGGCTGTGGGTCGTCGCGTGAGGAGGAGGGAGTGGTTATGGTCGGAGAAATTGTTAACAATTCTGGAGTGTGACGCGTGAGGCGTAGGACCCTGGTCATGGGACTGCTCGCGGCCGGTGCGGTACCGGCGGTCGCCGGATGCGCGGGCGACGACGACACGGCGCAGGCGAGCGCGGCCGCCAGCGGCACCGGTGGGCACATCACCGAGGCCACCGCGATCACCGAGGTGTTCGGGAACGGGCAGCGGCTCACCGCCGTGGCGCTCAAGTACGACGCCGTCATCGACCGTTCGAAGGTCACGAACGCGTCGTTCACGGTCGCCGACCGCACCGTCACCGCCGTCTACACCAACACCTCGGCCGCCAAGGCCGGGCACGGGACCGACGGCGCGTACGTCATCGTCGAACTGTCGCCCCTCGACGAGGCCGCCGCCGTCTACGTCGACTCCTTCACCCACCCGGCCGCGTCCTCGTCCGCCGAGAAGCAGTCCGGGCCGCCGTCGGGGAAGAAGGGCGGGGGCATGTCCTCCAGCCCCACCGTCAAGAAGGCCGTCGCCTCGGTGACGCAGACCGGTACCGTCACCACCGCCGCCGGTACCGCCTACGCCGCCAGCAGCGACGTCGTGAAGACCAGCAAGGTCGTCAACCTCGTCGTCGACGACTTCAAGACCGGGCTGAAGTACACCGACGCCGACACCGGGAAGTCGCTCCAGTACAACCTCTTCGTGCCGAAGGACTACGACAAGAAGAAGTCGTATCCGCTGGTGCTCTTCATGCACGACGCCGGAACCGTCGGCACCGATCCGCTCATCACCCTCACCCAGGGGCTCGGCGCGGTCATCTGGGCCACTCCCACCGAGCAGGCCAAGCGTGCATGCTTCGTGCTCGCCCCGCAGTTCACCGGCTCGGACGAGGGCAGCGACGGCAACGCCACCGCCCTGAAGACCATCAAGGGGCTCGTCGACTCGGTGAGCGGCGCCTACAGCATCGACACCGACCGGCTCTACACCACCGGCCAGTCCGGCGGGGCCATGTCCTCCATCGCCCTCGACTTCACCTACCCCGACCTGTTCGCCGCGTCGTTCCTGGTCGCCGGGCAGTGGGACGACCTCGACCAGGTCAAGCCGCTGGCCAAGCAGAAGATCTGGGCCGTCGTCTCCCAGGGCGACACCAAGGCGTACCCCGGCATGACCGGGCTCATGGACACCGTCGAGAAGGAAGGCACCGAGGTCAGCCGCGGGGTGTGGGACGGACAGCTGACGGTCTCCGAGTTCGCGCCGCTCACCGCCGCCATGCGGGCCAAGGACACCCCCGTCAACTTCGTCGCCCTCAAGAAGGGCACCGTGGTCTGGCCCGGCCTCTCCGACGACAGCGGCAGCAACCACATCTGCACCTGGCGCGCCGCCTACACCATCGAGGGCATCCGAGACTGGCTCTTCGAGCAGAAGAAGTGAGCACGCGGAAGAAGCGCGCAGGGTGGAAGAAGTGAGCACCGTGGGCGGGAAGTAGTCGCCGGTTCGGGGCAGACTCGGGGGCATGCGTACTGGGCACAGCGTGGAGACGGTTCGGGCGGCTGAACGGGAGCTGATGGCGCGGCTTCCCGACGGGGTGCTGATGCAGCGGGCGGCGGCCGGACTCGCCGTCGCCTGCGCCCGGTTGCTGGGGCGGGTCTACGGCACCCGGGTCGTGCTGCTCGTCGGCAGCGGGGACAACGGCGGTGACGCCCTGTACGCCGGTGCCCGGCTCGCCCGGCGCGGGGCGGGAGTGGCCGCCGTGCTGCTCTCGCCCGAGCGGGCCCACGCCGGGGGGCTCGCCGCGCTGCTGCGGGCCGGGGGGCGCGTCCTCGCCCCCGGTGACGTCGAACCGGCGCTGCTGCGGGCCGACCTCGTCGTGGACGGCATCGTCGGGATCGGTGGGCGGGGCGGACTGCGGCCCGACGCCGCCCGGTTGGCCGCCCTCGCGGACGCGGCGCCGGGTGCCGTCGTCGCCGTCGACCTGCCCAGCGGGGTCGAGGCCGACAGTGGGGAAGTGCGCGGGGACGCGGTGCGGGCCGACCTCACCGTCACGTTCGGGACATACAAGCCCGGGCTGCTGATCGATCCCGCCCGTGAGTACGCCGGGGCCGTCCACCTCGTCGACATCGGGCTCGGGGACGTGCTGCCCGAGGTGCCGGTGCTGGAGGCGTTGCAGCATGCCGACGTCGCCGCGCTGCTGCCGTCGCCCGGGGCCGCGAGCGACAAGTACCGGCGCGGGGTCGTCGGGATCGCCGCCGGGTCCGCGCGGTATCCGGGGGCGGCCGTGCTCGCCGTCGCCGGGGCGTTGGGGGGCGGGGCCGGGGCCGTTCGGTATGTGGGGTTCGCGGGCGACGCCGTGGTCGCGCGGTACCCCGAGACGCTGGTGTCGGACGGGGGGCCCCGGGCGGCCGGGCGGGTGCAGGCGTGGGTGGTCGGGCCCGGGGGCGGCGACGACGAGGCCGTGGTCGCCGAGGTGCTCGCCCAGGACGTGCCGGTGCTCGTCGACGCGGACGGGTTGCGGCTGGCCTCGCGGGAGGTGGTGCGGGGGCGGGGTGCGCCGACCCTGCTCACCCCTCATGCCGGGGAGGCTGCCGCGTTGCTGGGGGTGGCGCGGGGTGAGGTGGAGGGGGCTCGGCTGGTGGCGGTGCGGGAGTTGGCCGCGCGGTACGGGGCGACCGTGTTGCTCAAGGGGGCTACGACGCTGGTCGCCGAGGCGGGGGGTGGGGCGGTGCGGGTCAACTCCACCGGGACGGGGTGGTTGGCCACGGCGGGGAGTGGGGACGTGTTGTCCGGGCTTGCGGGGTCGTTGATGGCCGCGGGGCTCTCTGCGGGGGACGCGGGGAGTGTGGGGGCGTATCTGCATGGGCTGGCGGGGAGGGTCGCTGCGGCGGGGGCGCCGGTGGGGGCGCATGCGGTGGCCGAGGCGGTTCCGGCGGCTTGGCGGGGGGTACGGGGCTGATGGTGCCGGGGCGGTGTTCGCCCCCGCCGCCCTTACCCGTCCCTCGGCCGGGGCGCTGCCCCGCCTTTGCACCCCGCCAAGGGGCTGCCGCCCCTTGGAACCCCGCTTCGGCCTGAACGGCCTCGTCCTCAAACTCCCCCAGAGGGGGTACCCCCAGACGGGCTGGAATGGGTCGGCCCCGCTGTAAGGGCTCCGGAGGTGTCCAGCCCTATAGCCTCAAGCTCCCCCAGAGGGGGGACCCCCAGACGGGCTAAGTGGTCTGCCCCGCCCGTCAGGAATATCTCCCCGGCCGTAAGCAATAAGAGTGACCCCCGCCGCGAGGCACCCGCCGGCTTTGGTGTCAGGGGGTTTTTCTGATCGGGTGATCTGCGGACGGTTTGGTTTTCGGGTGGTCGGGGTTTTGTTGGTGGTCGGTGGGGTCGGGGCCCTTGGGGTCGGGCCTGCGCCGTCTGTCGGTGGGGCGGAGGGTGGGTTGGTGCCGGGGGTTTCCCGGCCGGGGTTGGTCGAGTACGTGCCGCTCGCGGATGCCGTGGCGAAGGTCGGCTGTAGTAAGCGGGTCGGGCCTTATCAACGGCAGGTCGAACGGTGGCTCAAGCTGCCCGTCGACGGGAAGCAGTCCGGGCGGGACTGCCGGGCCATCCGGGAGTTCCAGGCGGCGCAGAAGATCAAGCCCGCCAGCGGGTTCGCCGGGCCCGTCACCTGGGCCACCATGCAGCTCGCCGGTGCGAAGAAGAACCCGAATGCCGCCAAGAAGTGCCCGGTGCGGGCATACAAGGTCGCCTGTGTCGACCTCAATCGGCAGCTCACCTGGGTGCAGAAGGGGGACAAGGTCGTCTTCGGGCCCGCCCCGATGCGCAGCGGGCGGCCCGCGCACGCCACCCGCACCGGCTGGTACAAGGTCTACTGGAAGCACAAGAACCACTGGTCGACGCTGTACAACTCGCCCATGCCGTATGCCCAGTTCTTCAGCGGCGGGCAGGCCTTCCACGCCGTGTACGGCAGCATCTACACCACCGTCGGCTCCTGGGGCTGCGTCAACCTGCGGCTCGGCGACGCCCGCACCCTCTGGGGCGTCCTGAAGAAGGGGGACCGGGTGTACGTGTGGGGGAGGCGGCCCGCTGTCTAGCCGTCGGGGCGCCGTGTCAGTGGGCTCTGAGAGACTGGGAGCGCCATGAACGAGACAGTCACCCACCCGACCGCGCCCCCGCGCGTCCGCGCCGAGATCGACCTCGCCGCCCTGCGTGCCAACGTACGGACCCTGCGTGCCCTCGCGCCGGGCGCCGCCCTCATGGCCGTCGTGAAATCCGACGGCTACGGGCACGGGGCCCTGCGCTGCGCCCGGGCCGCCGTCGAGGCCGGGGCCGGCTGGGTCGGGACCGCCACGCCCGAGGAGGCCCTCGCGCTGCACGCCGCCGGGCTGCCCGCCGGGGTGCGGCTGATGTGCTGGCTGTGGACGCCGGGCGGGCCCTGGCGGGAGGCCGTCGAGGCCGGGATCGACGTCTCCGTCAGCGGGATGTGGGCCCTGGACGAGGTCACCGCCGCCGTCCGCGCGGTCGGCCGCCCCGCGCGCGTGCAGCTCAAGGCCGACACCGGGCTCGGCCGCAACGGCTGTCAGCCCGGCCGGGACTGGGAAGCGCTCGTCTCCGCCGCGCTCGCCGCCGAGCGGGCCGGAGCCGTGAAGATCACCGGGCTCTGGTCCCACTTCGCCTGCGCCGACGAGCCCGGGCACCCCTCCATCGCCGCCCAGCTCACCGTCTTCCGCGAGATGCTCGGGTACGCCGAGGGCCAGGGCGTCCGCCCCGAGGTACGGCACATCGCGAACTCACCGGCCACCCTCACCCTCCCCGAGTCCCACTTCGACCTCGTCCGCACCGGCATCGCCCTCTACGGCATCTCGCCGAGCCCCGCCCTCGGCTCCCCGGCCGACCTCGGACTGCGGCCCGTGATGACCCTCGCGGCCTCGATCGCCCTGGTCAAACACGTCCCCGGCGGCCACGGCGTCAGCTACGGCCACCACTACATCACCCCCGGCGAGACCACCCTCGGCCTCATCCCGGTCGGCTACGCGGACGGCATCCCGCGCCACGCCTCCGGCACCGGGCCCGTCCTGGTCGGCGGCAAGTGGCGGACGGTCGCCGGGCGGGTCGCGATGGACCAGTTCGTCGTCGACCTCGGCGGCGACGAACCCGAACCCGGCGCCGAGGCGATCCTCTTCGGCCCCGGCGACCGCGGCGAACCCACCGCCGAGGACTGGGGCCAGGCGGCCGGCACCATCGCCTACGAGATCGTCACCCGCATCGGCCCCAGAGTGCCCCGCGTCTACGTCGACGAACAGCACCAGCAGGGTCGTTGACAGCCATCACGCCCAGAGCAAGCACCCACGGGACATCCCCGGCGAACAGGAGCGGTACGTGAGCGAGAGCAGTGTGGAGGCCGTGCGGGCCGCCGCCTCCGCCGCGGGGGCGAACGGCAGTTGGCGCCGGGCCACCGGCATCGCGGGCGCCGCGATAGGCGTCGTCGCCGCCGGTGCCGCGGCCGGGGTCGCCATAGAGCGGCTCACCGTCGGGCGCGGCATGCGCAGGCGGGCCCGGCTCGCCCTCGACTCCACGGGACCCTACGGCGCGCTGCGCGGCACCCCCGGCAAGGCCTACGCCGACGACGGCACGCTGCTCTACTACGAGGTCGACGACGTCGATCCCGACGCCGTTCCCGCGCTCGGCCCGCGCCGCAGGCGGCTGTTCGGCCGGAAGGCGCCGGCGCCCGTCACCGTCGTCTTCAGCCACGGCTACTGCCTCAGCCAGGACTCCTGGCACTTCCAGCGGGCGGCGCTGCGCGGCGTCGTACGGACCGTGCACTGGGACCAGCGCAGCCACGGGCGCTCGGCACGCGGCGAGGCACAGCTGCGGGACGGGTCGCCGGTCAGCATCGACCAGCTGGGCCGCGACCTCAAGGCCGTTCTCGACGCGGCCGTGCCCGAGGGGCCGATCGTGCTCGTCGGTCACTCGATGGGCGGCATGACCGTGATGGCGCTCGCCGACCAGTACCCCGAGCTGATCCGGGACCGTGTCGTCGCCGTCGCCCTCGTCGGCACCTCCTCCGGACGGCTCGGCGAGGTCAACTTCGGCCTCCCGGTGGCCGGTGTGAACGCCGTGCGGCGGGTGCTCCCGGGCGTCCTGAAGGCGCTCGGCACGCAGGCCGCGCTGGTGGAGAAGGGGCGCCGGGCCACCGCCGATCTCTTCGCGGGGGTCATCAAGCGGTACTCGTTCGCGTCCCGGGACGTCGACCCGGCGGTCGTGCGGTTCGCGGAACGGATGCTGGAGTCCACGCCGATCGATGTCGTCGCCGAGTTCTACCCGGCCTTCAACGACCACGACAAGACGGCCGCCCTCGCCCACTTCCGGGACATTCCCGTCCTGGTCCTGGCCGGGGTCAAGGACCTCGTCACGCCCAGCGAGCACAGCGAGGCCATCGCCGACGAGCTGCCCGACGCCGAACTGGTCCTGGTCCCCGACGCCGGGCACCTCGTGATGCTGGAGCACCCGGAGGCGGTCACCGACCGGCTCGCCGACCTGCTCACCCGGGTCGGCGCGGTACCCGCAGGAGCTACCGTGGGTGGCTATGGAAGCACCCGCGGCACCGCGCAACCCGGCTGAGACCGAGCTGACCGTCACCTCCCCCGACCAGATGCGGGAGCTGGGCCGGCGCCTGGCGAAACTGCTGCGCGCCGGTGACCTCGTGATGCTCAACGGCGAACTGGGCGCCGGCAAGACGACGTTCACCCGGGGTCTCGGCGAGGGCCTCGGGGTGCGGGGCGCGGTCACCTCACCGACGTTCGTCATCGCCCGGGTCCACCCGGCGCTGGGGGACGGGCCGCCGCTGGTCCACGTCGACGCCTACCGGCTGGGCGGCGGGCTCGACGAGATGGAGGACCTCGACCTGGACGTCTCGCTGCCCGACTCCGTGATCGTCGTCGAGTGGGGCGAGGGCAAGGTCGAGGAGCTGACCGACGACCGGCTGACCATCGACATCCACCGCGCCGTCGGCGACACGACCGACGAACTGCGCCACCTGACCCTGACCGGGGTGGGCGAGCGCTGGGCGACGGCCGACCTGGGCGCCCTGTCGGCCTGACGGGGGAGCCCGTCGGCCTGACGGGAGCCTGTCGGCTTGGCGGGAGAGAAGGGGCGGGGGTCTGGTGGGCCCTCTGAGGCGTGCCCGCGCGTGCCCCGGCGGCCCGGAACGCGCCCCGATCTTCCGACGTGTCGTTCCGCTCGGTGAACGTTCCGACACGGTGTCGGCAAAATATTGCGTTCACCGCGTCGGGCGTGGTCACATGGTATCCAGTTCGTAGTTAGGTCTACCTAACTACGCCCGCCCCCAGGTTCAGGAGGCGTCCATGCCGGCCACCGAACGAGACAAGGCACTGCCCGGGATGTCCGGTGTGTCCATGCGGGACCTGCTGGCGTCCTGCGCCGCGGCGCGAACCGTCTCCACCCCGCCCCGCGCGCCCGACCCCGAGGTCTCCCGCCCGGCCGCTGCCCCCGTCGCCCCGGTCGTGCACCGCAACGCGGCCTAGCGGAACGGGAGTTCGGGGAGTCGGCGGGTCGAGCCGTCCGCAGGGGTCGTGGCTCAGCGGATCACGATGATCTGGCGGCCGATCGTCGCGAACTCCCACATGGCCACGCCGTCCTGCGCCGACTCGCGGATGCCGCCCGTGCGGGCGCCCGTCCGGGAGGCGCCGGACGACGACGGGCTCGGTGCGTCCTGCGCCGCCGCGCTGAAGCCGATCGTCACGCCGTCGGCGACGGTGAAGCGGACCACGTGCTCGATGGGGATGCCGTCGGTGCCGGTGACGGCGTTGGAGCGGGAGCTGACCCCGTAACTGCCCGGGGTGGGGTCGACGGAGCCCGGGGTGACCTTGAAGGTGCGGCGGACCGTGTCACCGGCGCCGACCAGCCAGACCCGGTCGTCGTCCACCGAGTACACGACCCGCTGGCCCGCGCCCGAGTTGCCGGGCAGTGCGGCGGGGTTCTTCCTGTCGCGGGGCGCCTTGGAGGCCTTCGGCGCCGGTGAGCCGGCGCCGCGCGGCTTCGAGAGGTCGGTGGGAGCGGTCGCCGCGGCCTGGTAGCCGAGGGCGCCGACCGTCGCGAGGGCCACCGCGGTGAGCCCGCACACGATGAATCCGGAGCTGCTGTCTGTCACCGTCGCCCACCTCGACCCTCACGTCGTCCGCCGTACCCGGGCGACCGTAGCAGGATGAAACGGGATGAAACGGGTGCGGTGGTGGGGGTCGTACCGTGTCGGTGGGGCCGGTTGCGCTGCTCGTCCGACAGCGGCGAGCCGGAGCCGTAGGCTGTTTGTGTGCTCTTGCTCGCTCTGGATACCGCCACCCCCGCCGTCACCGTCGCCCTGCACGACGGCCGGGACGTCATCGCCGCCTTCGCCCAGGTGGACGCGCGCCGGCACGGTGAGCTGCTGCTGCCGGCCGTGGACCGGGTGCTCACGGAGGCCGGGCTGCGGCTCGACGCCGTCACCGGGATCGTCGTGGGCGTCGGCCCCGGCCCCTACACCGGGCTGCGGGTCGGACTGATGACCGCCGACACCTTCGGGCTCGCGCTCGGCGTCCCGGTGTACGGCCTGTGCACCCTGGACGGCCTCGCCTACGCCTCCGGCCTCGACGAGGGGCCGTTCGTGGTGGCCACCGACGCCCGGCGCAAGGAGGTCTACTGGGCGACGTACGCCGACCCCCGCACCCGGCTCACCGAGCCCGCCGTCGACCGGCCGGCCGACCTCGCCGAGCGCGTCGCCGGACTGCCCGCCGTCGGCGCGGGCGCGCTGCTGTACCCGGACACCTTCCCCGACGCCCGCGAGCCGCAGCACGTCTCCGCCGCCGCCCTCGCCGCGCTGGCCGCCGAGAGACTCGCCGCAGGTGTGGAGCTGCCCGCGCCCCGGCCGCTGTATCTGCGCAGGCCGGACGCGCAGGTTCCGAAGAACTACAAGGTGGTCACCCCCAAGTGACCACACCCGTGACGCCTCGGCTGCGCGAGATGCGCTGGTGGGACATCGACGCCGTCCTGGAACTGGAGAAGGACCTCTTCCCCGAGGACGCCTGGTCCCGGGGCATGTTCTGGTCCGAGCTGGCGCACGCGCGCGGCCCCGAGGCCACCCGGCGCTACTTCGTCGCCGAGGAGGCGGCCGAGGGCGGGCGGCTCGTCGGGTACGCGGGGCTCGCCGCCGCCGGTGACCTCGGCGACGTCCAGACCGTCGCCGTCGGCCGGGACCACTGGGGCACCGGGCTCGGCGGCCGACTGCTGACCGAACTGCTGCGCGCGGCAACGGACTTCGAGTGCGCCGAAGTGATGCTGGAGTGCCGGATCGACAACATCCGCGCCCAGAAGCTCTATGAGCGCTTCGGCTTCGAGGCGATCGGCTTCCGCCGTGGCTACTACCAGCCGGGCAACGTCGACGCCCTGGTCATGCGCCTGACCGACCCCGCAACCTCCGTACAAGGAACCGAGATCAATGGCTGACGAACCGCTCGTCCTGGGCATCGAGACCTCCTGCGACGAGACCGGCGTCGGCATCGTGCGCGGCACCACCCTGCTGGCCGACGCCGTCGCCTCCAGCGTCGACGAGCACGCCCGGTTCGGCGGGGTCGTCCCGGAGGTCGCCTCCCGGGCCCACCTGGAGGCGATGGTGCCGACCATCGAACGGGCCCTGAAGGACGCCGGGATCGCCGCGAGCGACCTCGACGGCGTCTCCGTCACCGCGGGACCCGGGCTCGCCGGTGCGCTGCTGGTCGGCGTCACGGCCGCCAAGGCGTACGCCTACGCGCTCGGCAAGCCCCTCTACGGCGTCAACCACCTCGCCTCGCACATCTGCGTGGACCAGCTGGAGCACGGCCCGCTGCCCGAGCCGACGATGGCGCTGCTGGTCTCCGGCGGCCACTCCTCGCTGCTCCTGTCGAGCGACATCACCTCCGACGTGCGCCCCCTCGGCGCGACCATCGACGACGCGGCAGGCGAGGCCTTCGACAAGATCGCCCGGGTGCTCAATCTGGGCTTTCCCGGCGGCCCGGTCATCGACCGTTACGCGCGCGAGGGCGACCCGAGGGCGATCGCGTTCCCGCGCGGCCTCACCGGCCCCCGTGACGCCGCCTACGACTTCTCCTTCTCCGGCCTCAAGACGGCGGTCGCCCGCTGGATCGAGGCCAGGCGGGCCGCCGGTGAGGAGGTGCCGGTGCGCGATGTGTCGGCCTCCTTCCAGGAAGCCGTCGTCGACGTCCTCACCCGCAAGGCCGTCCGCGCCTGCAAGGACGAGGGCGTCGAGCACCTGATGATCGGCGGTGGCGTCGCCGCCAACTCCCGCCTGCGGGCGCTGGCCCAGGAACGCTGCGAGGCCGCCGGTATCCAACTGCGGGTGCCCCGGCCCAAGTTGTGCACGGACAACGGCGCGATGGTCGCCGCCCTCGGCGCCGAGATGGTCGCCCGCAACCGGCCCGCCTCCAGCTGGGACCTCTCGGCGGACTCCTCCCTGCCGGTGACCGAGCCCCATGTGCCGGGTCACTCTCACCACGACCACGTCCACGAGGTCAGCAAGGAGAACCTGTACTCGTGACCGTTGCCCTGATGTGGGAGGCGCGGGCCGTCGCGGGCAAGGACGCGGACCTGCTGGCCTGGGTGCGCCGACAGGAGCTGCCCGCGACGCCGGTGCGCCGGGAGGTGCTGCGGGCCCCGCAGGACCGGGTCCTCGTCATCACCTGGTGGGACGCCGAGTTCGACGCGGACCTGCCGGAACTCCCTGAGCCGGGCGCGGAGTTGGTCGCCCGTGCGGTCCACCGCTGGCGGTTCGAGTCGGTACCGGAGGCGCCGGAGGCGTGAGGGGCCAGGTCACCCCACCCCGCGCACCTCACCCCGCGCACCTCACCCCGCTCACCCCGCCCCCAGTACCTCCGTCACCTCCGTCTCGCACAACAGCCGTCGGTCCGGGCCGAGTTGGCGTACCGGGCCGGTGACGGTCAGGTGGGACGTGTGGCGGACGTCCGTGGTGGAGGCGGCCAACCTCAGCTCCAGGGCGCCCGGTTCGACCACCCTGGTGCCGGTGCGGTCGGTGAACGCGGACAGGTCGGCGTGGAAGGTGAAGCGCACGCGGGCCGCCTCGCCGGGCCCCAGGGCCAGCCGCCGGTAACCGATGAGCCGGACGTCGGGCCGGGTCACCGACGCCACCGGGTCGTGCAGGTACAGCTGGACGACCTCGGCGCCGGCCCGCTCGCCGGTGTTGCGGACGGTGAGCGCCACCTCGTACGAGCCGTCGGTGCCGATCTCGGGGTCGGTGCCCTCGACGTCGTTCCAGCAGAACGTCGTGTACGAGGTGCCGTGTCCGAAGGGGAACAGCGGGGTCGGGTCGAGGTTGCTGACCTCACCGGCGAGGCCCAGCGGGGGCTGGAGGTAGGTCCAGGGCTGGCCGCCGGGCAGCCTCGGGACGCTCACCGGGAGCCGGCCCGAGGGGTTGACCCGGCCCGACAGGACGCCCGCGACGGCCGGGCCGCCCTCCTCGCCGGGGAAGAACGCCTGCACCACGGCAGCCAGTCGACCGTCCCAGCGGCCCAGCGCGTAGGGGCGGCCGGTCAGCAGGACCAGCACCACCGGGACCCCGGTGGCGACCAGCGCGTCCAGCAACGCGCCCTGCACGCCCGGGAGTCGGAGGTCGGTGACGTCGCAGCCCTCGCCCGAGGTGCCCCGGCCGAACAGGCCCGCCCGGTCGCCGAGGACCGCCACGCACACATCGGCCTCGGCGGTCCTGGCCACCGCCTCCGCGAAACCGGCCGGGTCCGGGTCCGACACCGCGCAGCCCTCCGCGAACGTCACCTTGGCGTCCGGGAGTTCGGCGCGCAGGGAGTCCAGGAGGGTCGGGATGTCGATGCCGAGCGGCACCTCGGGGTGGCGGGGCAGGACATGGGAGGGGAAGGAGTAGCAGCCGAGCATCGCCAGCGCGTCGGCGGCGCGCGGGCCGACCACCGCGATCCTGGCATCGGGGGACAGCGGCAGCAGGCCGTCCGGGTTGTCGAGCAACACCACGGATTCCTCGGCCAGTTGGCGGGCGAGGGCCCGGTTGGCGGTGGAGTCGAGGTCGATCGGGGCGGCCGGTTCGGGGCTCCAGTCCTCGTCGAGCAGGCCCAGCGCGCACTTCTGGAGCAGCACCCGGCGGGCCGCGCGGTCGATCAGCGCCTCGGGCACGGTGCCGTCGCGGACCGCGTCCAGCAGCGGGGTGCCGTAGCACTTCAGGGTGGGCAGCTCGACGTCGATCCCGGCGACGAGCGCGGTGTGCGCGGCCTCGGCGGGGGTGCCCGCGACCCGGTGCAGCGTCTGGAGGAAGCCGATGCCGAAGTAGTCGGCGACCACGGTGCCCTCGAACTGCCAGGTGTCCCGCAGGAGTTGGGTGAGCAGACCGGGGTCTCCGGAGGCGGGCACGCCGTCGGTGTCGGTGTACGCGGCCATCACCGAGCGGGCCCCGCCCTCGCGCAACGCCATCTCGAACGGCACCAGCGTCACATCGGCGAACTCGCGCACCCCGGCCCGCACCGGCGCGAGGTTGCGGGCGCCCGCCGAGGACGCGTACCCGGCGAAGTGCTTGAGGGTGGCGACCACCCCGGCCGACTCCAGGCCCCGCACATAGGCGGAGCCGACCGTGCCGACCAGGTACGGGTCCTCGCCGATCGTCTCCTCGACCCGTCCCCAGCGCGGGTCGCGGACGACGTCCAGGACGGGGGCCAGACCCTGGTGGACCCCGGCGGCGCGCAGGTCGCGGCCGATGCGCCGGCCCATCTCCTCGACCAGCGGCGGATCGAAGGAGGCGCCCCACGCCAGCGGGACCGGGTAGGCGGTGGCGCCCCAGGTGGTGAACCCGGCGAGGCACTCCTCGTGGGCCACGGCCGGGATGCCGAACCGGCCGGCCGCGGTGATACGGCGCTGGGCGCGGGCCAGTGCCTGCGCGCCCAGCGCCGGGTCGACGGGGGCGGTGCCGAAGGAACGCGTGAGCTGGCCGAGGCCGTGGGTGATCAGCTCGTCCCAGTCGTAGGCCGAGGTCATCTCGCTCTGGAGGGGCGCGACGCCGTCGCCGTCGGTGTCGGCGCCCACCCACACGCCGTAGAGCTGGGCGGTCTTCTCCTCCAGGGTCATCCGGGCGAGCAGGTCGTCGACGCGGGCGGCGGCGGGCAGGGCGGGGTCACGCCAGGAGGCGGTGGTCATGAAACTCCTGCTCTTGTCGAGTGCTCAGGTCGTGCGCTGGTCCGTACGGCGGCAAGGGCTGTGCGGGGCGGGGCTGTGTCCGGCGGATGGAACGGAGTGGGCCGGGAGGTCGGAGGGGCCTGTGCGAATGTTTCGGTGGGTATAGCGAATGTTCCGGGAACCTAGGCCGGTCAGAAGGGTTCGTCAAGAGGTCGCGCAGGGATACGATCGCCGCCATGACACTCCCCGAGCCCGTGGAAACCCGGACGGCAACGCCGTCGACCGGCCGGTCGACGCAGACCGCGACGCTCGCCGAGATCGCCCGCGAGGCCGGCGTCTCGGCGCCGACTGTTTCGAAGGTCCTCAACGGCCGGGCCGATGTCGCCCCGGCCACCCGCAGCCGCGTCGAGGCGCTGCTGCGGGCCCACGGCTACCGGCGGCGGCGCGCCGAGGCCAGCCGTTCGCCCCTGATCGACCTGGTCTTCCACGAGCTGGAGAGCGCCTGGGCGATGGAGGTCATCCGGGGCGTGGAGGACGTGGCGCGGGACGCCGGTCTGAGCGTCGTGCTCAGCGAGAGCGCGGGCCGCCTGACCCCCGGCCGTACCTGGGCCGACCAGGTCGCCGCCCGCCGCCCGCACGGCGTGATCCTGGTCCTGTCCGGCCTCGACGAATCCCAGCGGGCGCTGCTGACCAGCCGTTCCATCCCGTTCGTGGTGATGGACCCGGCGGGCGACCCGGGCGTCGACGTGCCGTCGATCGGCGCCACCAACTGGCAGGGCGGCCTCGCCGCGACCCGGCATCTGATCGACCTCGGGCACACCCGGATCGGCGCCGTCACGGGACCCTCGCGGATGATGTGCAGCCGGGCCCGCGTCGACGGGTACCGGGCCGCGCTGGAGACGGCCGGGCTGCCGGTCGACCCGTCGCTGATCGTGACCGGCGACTTCCACCACGAGGCCGGCTACCGCCAGGGGCTCCAGCTGCTGCGCCGCCCGGACCGGCCCACCGCGGTCTTCGCCCTCAACGACCTCCAGGCGCTCGGCCTGTACGAGGCCGCCCGTGAGCTGGGGCTGCGCATCCCGGAGGACCTGAGCGTGGTCGGGTTCGACGATCTGCCGGTGGCCCGTTGGGTGGGGCCGCCGCTGACCACGGTCCGGCAGCCGCTGACGGAGATGGCCGAGGCGGCGGCCCGGCTCGTGCTCGACCTGGGGCGCGGTGAACGGTCGCAGGGCACCAGCCGGGTCGAGCTGGCGACGAGCCTGGTGGTGCGGGCCAGCACCGGGGCGCCGGTGGCCGGAAGGTGACGTATTGACGGGGGGTGCGGGCGCCCCCACACTCCTCCGAAGTCAATCGGTTCCCTGACCGAAACTTTCGGAGGCACCCGCCATGAACACCTCCAGATCCGCCCGCCCGCGCCGGCTGCTCGCCGCGTTCTGCGCCGGGATCACCGCCGTCGCCGCCCTGCTCATCGCCGGTACCACCGCCGCGCACGCCGCCGACACCCCGTTGCGCGACCTGGCCGCCGCACACGGCATGGTCATGGGCACCGCGGTCACCGGCTCCAAGCTCACCGGGACCTACGGCGACCTGGCCGGCGCCCAGTTCAGCGCGCTCACCCCGGGCAACGCCATGAAGTGGGGCTCGGTCGAGCCCACCCAGGGCAGCTTCAACTGGGCCGAGGCCGACCAGATCGTCGCCTTCGCGCAGGCCCACGACCAGCAGGTGCGCGGCCACACCCTGGTCTGGCACAGCCAGAACCCGAGCTGGCTGACCAACGGCACCTGGACGTCCGCCCAGCTCAGCACCCTGCTCCAGAACCACATCAGCACCGAGGTCGGCCGCTACCAGGGCAAGATCGCCGCCTGGGACGTCGTCAACGAACCCTTCAACGAGGACGGCACCTACCGCTCCACCCTCTGGTACGACGGCCTCGGCGCCGACTACATCGCCAACGCCCTGACCTGGGCCCGCGCCGCCGACCCGGCCGCCAAGCTGTACATCAACGACTACAACGTCGAGGGCGTCAACGCGAAGAGCACCGCCCTGTACGACCTGGTCAGGTCGCTGAAGGCGCGGGGCGTCCCGATCGACGGCGTCGGCCTCCAGGCGCACCTCATCCTCGGGCAGGTCCCGGCCACCCTCCAGCAGAACATCCAGCGCTTCGCCGACCTCGGCGTCGACGTGGCGATCACCGAGCTGGACGTGCGGATGGCGCTGCCGGCCGACAGCGCGAAACTCGCCCAGCAGGCCGCCGACTACCGGGCCGTCACCGCCGCCTGCGTCGCCGTCGCCCGCTGTGTGAACCTCACGGTGTGGGGCTTCACCGACTCCGACTCCTGGGTCGACAGCACCTTCCCGGGCTACGGCGCGGCCACGCCGTACGACGCCGACTACGCCCCGAAACCCGCCTATTACGCGATCTCCGAGGGCCTCGGCGGCGGCACGACGACCCCGCCGACCGGCGCCTGCACGGCCACGTACGCGGTGAGCAGCCAGTGGGGCAGCGGGTTCACCGGACAGGTCACGGTGTCCTGCGCGGGGGCGTCGTTGTCGTCGTGGAACGCGCACTGGACGTTCGGCGCGGGCCAGCAGCTCACGCAGGCCTGGAACGCCACCTGCACCCAGTCCGGCACCGCCGTGAGCTGCGCCAACGCCTCCTACAACGGCTCCGTCCCGGACGGCGGCTCGGTGAGCTTCGGCTTCAACGGCACCTGGAGCGGCAGCAACCCGGTGCCCGCCGTGACCCTCGCCTCATGAGATTTTCCGAAGAAAACCATAGGAAGAGGCTTCCGCTCACACTCCCCTAATAATTCGGACTTATGTTCTCGCCCGTGACCGGACTCGACAAGAACGGCGACGAGGCAACCAAGGCGACCAGAGGAAGGGGCCGGCGGTCGGTCGTGCTGAAGACCGCCGGCCTCACGCTCGCGGGCACGCTGCTGCTGGGCGCGGCGACGGCCGGCTGGGCCTACTGGCACCTCAACGACAACATCAAGAGCGTCGACATCAACAGCGCGCTCGGCGACGACCGCCCGGCCCACGCGGTGGCCACCCCGACCGCGTCGGCCACCGCCGCGCTGCCGTCGCAGGCCGTGAACATCCTGGTCCTCGGCTCGGACTCGCGCAGCGGCAAGGAGAACGAGGCGCTGGGCGGCGGGGACAGCTCCGGCGCCCGCTCGGACACCGCGATGGTCGTGCACGTCGACGCGGGCCGCACCGCCGCCACCGTCGTCAGCATCCCGCGCGACACCCTCGTCACCCGCCCGTCCTGCCCCCTGTCATCGGGCGGTTCGACGGCGGTGGCGTACGGCGTGATGTTCAACAGCGCCTACGCGGTGGGCGGTCCGGTGTGCGCGGTGAAGACCGTCGAGACGATGACCGGCGTGCGCATGGACCACTACCTGGAGATCGACTTCGCCGGGTTCGCGAAGCTGGTGGACGCGCTCGGCGGCGTCACCGTCACGACCACCCAGGACATCGACGACTCCTACAGCCACCTCAAGCTCAAGGCCGGCACCCATCACCTCGACGGCAAGCAGGCCCTCGCGCTCGCCCGCACCCGGCACGGCATCGGCGACGGCAGCGACCTCGGCCGCATAGGCCTCCAGCAGACGTTGGTGAAGGCCCTGTTGACGCAGATATCGACGACCAGCCTGCTCACCGACCCGACCGAGCTGTACCAGGTCGCCGACGCGGTCACCGGCAGCCTCACCACCGACACCGGCCTCGACTCCCTCACCGAACTGCGGGATTTCGGCGAAAGCCTCAAGGGCCTGTCGACGAACAGCTTGAAGACGGTCACGATGCCGGTCGTCACGGCCCCGACCAACCCCAACCGCGTGGTCGCGAAGGAACCGGCGGCGAGCACCCTGTGGGCCTCGCTGCGCTGAGCCGGGTCAGCCCAGCCGGGGCGGGGTCCAGCGGTGGTGCCGCAGGATCATGCGGGTCGAGGCCCGGGAGGGGGTCAGCCGCATCGCCGTGTCGCGCAGGGCGACGGCCAGCGGGTGCGAGAGCCCCTGGCCCAGCCGCCCGGCCTGCCGAGCGGCCCGCGCGACGGCCTGGGCACGCGGCCGACGCACGGCGTCGTAACGGGCGAGCCCGGCCTCGACGGTGGGCCCGGCGGCGAGCGCGGCGGCCAGCGTGACCGCGTCCTCCAGCGCCTGGCAGGCACCCTGCCCGAGATGCGGGGTCATCGCGTGGGCCGCGTCCCCGAGCAGCACGGTCCGACCGGCCGTGAACGACGGCAACGGCGCCCGGAGTTCGTGGACGTCGTGCTGGAGCACGGCGTCGGGCGGGGTCGCGTCGAGCAGGGCGGGGATCGGATCGTGCCACCCGGCGAACCGTCGGCGCAGTGCTGCCGACGGGTCGGTGAACCGCGTCCCGGCGGGCAGGTCGAGCACGGCATGCCACTCGGCCCGCCCGTCCAGGAAGGCGATGTGCCCGAACTCGGCGCCCCCTCCCCAGGTCAGCTCGAAGTCGGTGGTCAGTTCGACCGGGTGCGCGGTGAGGGCGCGGAGCACCGTCGCGCCGGTATGGACCGGGCCGGGGTGGGCCGGGAAGAGGAGGCCGCGTACAGGGCTGCGGATGCCGTCGGCCGCCACCAGCAGATCGGCGTCCAGAACGGTGTCACCGCGGCCGACCCGGACCGTGTCGGCGCCGGTCAGCCGGACCGGGCCCGCCGCGACGCCGGTCAGCAGGGTCCCGGCGGGCAGAGCGTCGCGCAGCAGCCGGTGCAGGGTGGCGCGCGGGATGCCCACGATCGGCGTGCCCACGGCCCGCTCCAGCGCGGTGCCGTCCAGCCGGGCGAGCCACCGGCCCGACGGCGTGCGGGTGCCGCCGGTGTACTGCCCGCGCGACGCCGCCCGCACCGCCGTTCCGACCCCCAGTTCGTCCAGCGCCCGCAGCCCGTTCGCGGCCAACGAGATGCCCGCCCCGGCGTCGTCGAGCACGGCCGCGCGCTCGACGACCGTCACCTCCCAGCCGACCCGGCGCAGCCCGATCGCGGCGGCAAGCCCGCCGATCCCGCCACCGACGACCACCGCTGTCCGTCCCATGACCACTCTCCCCGTTCTACATCTGTAGAAGACGACCGTACGGGAAGCTCTACAGGTGTAGAAAGGGGGTCATGGCTACGGATCGGCGCACCCTCCTGGCGGACGCGGCTCTCGGCGTGCTCGCCGAGGAAGGGATGCGCGGCCTGACCCATCGCGCCGTCGACCGCAGGGCGCGGCTGCCGCCCGGCACCACGTCGGCGTACTTCCGCACCCGGGCCGCGCTGCTCACCGGCCTCGTCACCCGCCTGGTCCAGCTCGACCAGACCGAACTGCACACCCTGGCCGAGCAGTTGGCGCCCCTGCGCACCCCCGGGGAACTGGTGGACGGCATGGTGCTGCTCACCCGGCGCCGCCTCACCGGCGAGGGCCGCCACCGCTCGCTCGCCCGCCACGCCTGCGCCGTCGAGAGCGTGCGGGCACCGGAGTTGCGCGAGATCCTCGTCCCCCGCGAGAACGCCGGGCGTGAGGCCGTCCGCCGATTCCTCGCCGAGCACGGCGCACCGGACGTGGAGAACCGCACCCACACCCTGCTGACCTGCATCGACGGCCTGGTCTTCGACCGCCTGGTGAGCGGCGGCGAGATCCCGCGCGAGGCCCTGGAGGGCTTGGTGGCAGCAGCCCTGCGCTAGCTATTACTGCCCAACGGCCCTTCAGTCGAAGCCAGTTGGGGAACGACGTTGCAGGCGGCGTCAGTTGGGGACCGGGGCGCCGATCAGCATCGTCGGGGCGCCCGCGACCCGGGTGAGGAACACCGTTGCGGAGTGCGGCCCCTGGGGCTTGACCTTGCGGCGCAGCTCCTCCGGCTCGACGGCCGAGCCGCGCTTCTTGACGGTCAGGATGCCGACGCCCCGCTCCCGCAGCAACGCCTTCAACTTCTTGAGGTTGAAGGGGAGTTGGTCGGTGATCTCGTAGGCGGTGGCGTACGGGGTGGGCCGGTGGGTGTCGGCGGTGAGGTAGGCGATGGTCGGGTCGACGAGGCCGCCGTCGAGCTGTTCGGCGACCTCGGCGACCAGGTGGGCGCGGATGACGGCGCCGTCGGGCTCGTACAAGTACCGCCCGACAGAACGGACTTCGGGATCGGGAAGCCCCTTGCCGAGCAGTGCACGCGGCCCGGGCAGCAACGTCGCACGAACGGCGCCCGCCTCGCCCCCGAACCACAGCACGGCCTCCTTCACGTCGCCGCCGTCGGAGATCCACTCCGCCTCGGCGTCGGCGGGCACGGCCTCGTGCGGGATGCCGGGGGCGACCTTCAGGGCGGCGTGCGGTGCCGTGCGGGCCGCCTCGACCGCCCAGGACAGGGGCGGCGAGTAGGCCTCGGGGTCGAAGATCCGCCCCCGGCCGCCACGCCGGGCGGGGTCCACGAACACCGCGTCGTACCCGGCCGTGTCCACCTCGGTGACGTCCGCCTCCCGCACCTCGATCAGGTCGGCGAGGCCGAGCGCGTCGGCGTTGGCCCGCGCCGCCGCCACCGCCAGCGGGTCCCGGTCGACGGCGAGCACCCGGATGCCGGCCCGGGCCAGCGCGATGGCGTCACCCCCGATCCCGCAGCACAGGTCGGCGAGGGAGGTCACGCCGAGCGCCTTGAGCCGCCCGGCCCGGTAGGCGGCCACACTCGCCCGGGTCGACTGCTCGACGCCGTTGGGCGTGAAGAACATCCGCCCGGCGTCCTCGTCCCCGAACTTCGCCGCCGCCCGCTGCCGCAGCCGGGCCTGCCCGAGCGCCGCCGACACCAGTGCGGCCGGGTGGGTGCGGCGCAGCCGGGTGGCGACGGCGAGTTCGTCGGCGGGGGCCGTGCCGCGCACCTCGTCGAGGAGGGCGCGGCCTTCGGGGGCGAGGAGGAGGGCGAGGTCGGTCACCGGGACATTGTGGGCCAGTCGGTGGACGGTGCGGCGCCGGCCGCGGTGTCGGGGCGGGCGGCACCGGGGCGAGCTGGGAGTATCCGGCACCATGGGATCAGTAGGACAAAACGATAAAAAGAGACCGCGGTACGGCGCCCGTGCCGGAATCGGCCTGCTCGCCGTGGCCGCCCTCGTCTCGGGCTGCGCCCAGGACACCACCAACGGGGCGCACCCGGCCCCCGGCGGACAGCCCGGCCACGGAGCCGACTCACCGGCCGAGAAGCTCCGCGCCGAGCACACGGCGAGGATCGCGGCGGCCAAACGATGGGGCCTGACCCGGGTCCCCCTGACCGCACCGGCGCCCCCGGCCCAGAAGCCCGAGATCACCGCCCGCGACGGCTTCGAGGTGGACGGCCAGGAGGAGGACGGCCTCCCGCCGGTGTTCACCACCATCCCGACCAAGCAGAAGGTCGTCTTCCTCACCATCGACGACGGCGAGGAGAAGGACCCACAGTTCCTGAAGATGATGAAGGAACTGCACATCCCGTACACGGCGTTCCTCAGCGACTACCTGATCAAGGAGGACTACGGGTACTTCAAGAAGATGCAGGACCGGGGCGTCACCCTGAACAACCACACCCTCCACCACCCCTACCTGCCCGGCCTGACGTACGCCCAGCAGAAGCGCGAGATCTGCGGCATGCAGGACGTCATCAGGAAGCAGTACGGCAAACGCCCCACGGTCTTCCGCCCGCCCTACGGCAACTACAACCAGGACACCCTGCGCGCCGCCAAGGCCTGCGGCATCAAGTACGCGCCGATCTGGGACGAGGAGGTCTTCGTCGACCACTGGGAGTACCGCGAGTGGGACCGCGACCTGCACGCGGGTGACATCGTCCT
This sequence comes from Streptomyces sp. NPDC091279, assembly GCF_044757465.1. NCBI lineage: Bacteria > Bacillati > Actinomycetota > Actinomycetes > Kitasatosporales > Streptomycetaceae > Streptomyces > Streptomyces sp. NPDC091279. The sequence continues at coordinate 300,496 of NZ_JBIVVA010000008.1, forward strand.
CACCCACTTCCGGGGCCGCAAGGACTGGAAGGGCACGATGCCCGACCTGGTACGGAAGTTCATGGACAAGGTCACCGCCAAGGGATACGCGGTGGCCCGGCTGGAGGACTACCTGTGAGGCCGCGGGGCCCGGGCCTGCTGCTGGCCGCCCTGCTGGCGGCGGTGCTGCCACTGGCCGGCTGCGCCCAGTCCGTCGATCCCCTCGAACGGCTCGGCAAGAAGGCGGCCGAGGGGGTGCGCCCGCACGGCCCCACCGCGCAGCCGCCCTACCGCCGTTGGGGCCTGGCCGCCCCGCTCGCCCCGGCCCCGCGCCCCTCGGCCCACCCGCCCACCACCGGCACGGCGGGCCCGGGCCTGCCCCCGGTCGTCTCCCGGGTCCGCACCCGCGACCGGGTGGTCTTCCTCACCTACGACGACGGTGCCGAGAAGGACCCCCGCTTCGTCGACATGGTCCGCGAACTGCGCCTGCCCGTCAGCATGTTCCTCACCGACAGCGTCGTGGGCCCCGGCTACGGCCACTTCGCCCGCCTCCAGTCCGTCGGCGCGACGATCCAGAACCACACCCTCGACCACCCGGCGATGCGCGGCCTCCCCTACGCGGGCCAACGCGCCGAGATCTGCGGCCAACAGGACAAACTCCGCACCCGTTTCGGCCACCGCCCCCACCTCTTCCGCCCGCCCTACGGCACCTACGACACCACCACCCGCCACGCCGCGGCCGACTGTGGAATCACGGCCCTCATCCTCTGGCGAGCCACAACAGACCCCAACGGCACCCTCACCTACACCCAACCCCCCACCCACCTGAGCCCCGGCGACATCATCTCCCTCCCCTCAGCCGAAACGTCCCCCATGACCCTCAGAGAACGCACCACCAAGACCCTGAGAGCGGCCCAGGCACAGGGCCTGACGGTGGCGAGCCTGGAAAACTACGTGTAACCCCCTCAGCCCGTTGGGGGTCCAGTTTGAGGACAAGCACCCACCCGAGCCTGAAGGCGCCGGCCAGCCACTCCAGCCCGTCCGGCGCTTGAGGACGAGGCCGTCCAGGCCGAAGCGGGGGTCTGGGGGCGCAGCCCCCAGGTCTCTTGGGCGCGAGGCCAACGCAGGCCAACGAAATCCAGCCCGTCCGGCGTTTGAGGACGAGGCCGTCCAGGCCGAAGGGGGGCCTGGGGGCACAGCCCCCAGATCGGGTGCGTGAGGGCAACGCAGGCCCACAATTTTCCGCCCAAGCGCCGCAGGCATTGGCACTCCGCTTGACCGAGTGCTAATCCCGGTCATAGTCTCGGGCCTGGCACTCCCCACTGGAGAGTGCCAAGACGCGACGGGCAGATCCGGCACCCGCGACGACGGATCGACCTGGTCGCCACCTCAGACAGTTAACCCCGTGAGATCTCCGAAGGGGGAGGTCGGATCGTGACGACCACCAGCTCCAAGGTTGCCATCAAGCCGCTCGAGGACCGCATTGTGGTCCAGCCGTTGGACGCCGAGCAGACCACGGCCTCTGGCCTGGTCATCCCGGACACCGCCAAGGAGAAGCCCCAGGAGGGCGTCGTCCTGGCCGTGGGCCCGGGCCGCTTCGAGAACGGCGAGCGCCTGCCGCTCGACGTCAAGACCGGCGACATCGTGCTGTACAGCAAGTACGGCGGCACCGAGGTGAAGTACAACGGCGAGGAGTACCTCGTCCTCTCGGCTCGCGACGTGCTCGCGATCATCGAGAAGTAGTTCACCCGAGCACATTCAGTTGCTTTGAGCTGCGCCCCCGGATTCCCGCGACCATCAATCAGCCGGGCGCCCGGGGGCGCAGTCCATTCACCGAGATTTCGAGAGGGCTCACGCTGTCATGGCGAAGATCCTGAAGTTCGACGAGGACGCCCGTCGCGCCCTTGAGCGCGGCGTCAACAAGCTTGCCGACACGGTCAAGGTGACGATCGGCCCCAAGGGCCGCAACGTCGTCATCGACAAGAAGTTCGGCGCGCCCACCATCACCAACGACGGTGTCACGATCGCCCGCGAGGTCGAGATCGAGGACCCGTACGAGAACCTCGGCGCCCAGCTGGTGAAGGAGGTGGCGACCAAGACCAACGACATCGCGGGTGACGGCACCACCACCGCCACCGTGCTGGCCCAGGCCCTGGTCCGCGAGGGCCTGAAGAACGTCGCCGCGGGTGCCTCCCCGGCCGCCCTGAAGAAGGGCATCGACGCCGCCGTCGCCGCCGTTTCCGAGGAGCTCCTCGCCACCGCCCGGCCGATCGACGACAAGGCGGACATCGCCGCCGTCGCCGGCCTGTCCGCCCAGGACAAGCAGGTCGGCGAGCTGATCGCCGAGGCGATGGACAAGGTCGGCAAGGACGGTGTCATCACCGTCGAGGAGTCCAACACCTTCGGTCTTGAGCTGGACTTCACCGAGGGCATGGCCTTCGACAAGGGCTACCTGTCCCCCTACTTCGTCACCGACCAGGAGCGTATGGAGGCCGTCCTCGACGACCCGTACATCCTGATCACGCAGGGCAAGATCGGCGCCATCGCCGACCTGCTGCCGCTGCTGGAGAAGGTCATCCAGGCCAACGCCTCGAAGCCGCTGCTGATCATCGCCGAGGACGTCGAGGGCGAGGCCCTGTCGACCCTGGTGGTCAACAAGATCCGCGGCACCTTCAACGCCGTCGCGGTGAAGGCCCCGGGCTTCGGCGACCGCCGCAAGGCGATGCTGGAGGACCTCGCGATCCTCACCGGCGCCACGGTCGTCTCCGAAGAGGTCGGCCTCAAGCTCGACCAGGTCGGCCTGGACGTGCTGGGCTCCGCCCGCCGCGTCACGGTCACCAAGGACGACACCACGGTCGTCGACGGTGCCGGCGAGTCCGCGAACGTCACCGGCCGCGTCGCCCAGATCAAGGCCGAGATCGAGAACACGGACTCCGACTGGGACCGCGAGAAGCTCCAGGAGCGCCTCGCGAAGCTGGCCGGCGGCGTGTGCGTGATCAAGGTCGGCGCCGCCACCGAGGTGGAGCTGAAGGAGAAGAAGCACCGTCTGGAGGACGCCATCTCCGCGACCCGCGCCGCGGTCGAGGAGGGCATCGTCTCCGGTGGTGGCTCCGCTCTGGTCCACGCCGTCAAGGTCCTTGAGGGCAACCTCGGCAAGACCGGCGACGAGGCCACCGGTGTCGCCGTGGTCCGCAAGGCCGCCGTCGAGCCGCTGCGCTGGATCGCCGAGAACGCCGGTCTTGAGGGGTACGTCATCACCTCCAAGGTCGCCGAGCTGGACAAGGGCCAGGGCTTCAACGCCGCCACCGGCGAGTACGGCGACTTGGTCAAGGCCGGCGTCATCGACCCGGTCAAGGTCACCCGCTCCGCCCTGGAGAACGCGGCCTCCATCGCCTCCCTGCTTCTGACGACCGAGACTCTCGTCGTCGAGAAGAAGGAAGAGGAGGAGCCCGCCGCGGCCGGTCACGGCCACGGTCACTCCCACTGACCCCAGGTCAGCACCGAGGCCCGGCCCCCCACGAGGGCGCCGGGCCTCCGGCATGTCCGAGCCGCGACGACGCCGTCACCGATGTCACCGATGTCACCGGAGCCACCGATATCACCGGCGCCCCCGATGTCACCGGCGCCCCCGATGCCACTGACGTCACCGACGCCACCGACGTCACCGGGGCCCGAACTTCCGCCCCGTCCGTGAAGTGATCCCGCCCAGCAGGGCGTTGGGCGTCACCTTCACCACGCCCATCAGCGCCTTGTAGCGCGGGTCCGGGATCGACAACGACTTGCCCCGGGCGAGATCCTGGAGCGCCGCCGCGACCAGTTTGTCCGCGTCCAGCCACATCCAGCCGGGGACGTTGTCCGTGCCCATCCCGGCCCGCGCGTGGAACTCGGTGCGCACGAACCCCGGGCAGAGCGCCATCAGCCGGACGCCGGTCCCCGCGAGGTCCTTCGCCGCCCCCTGCGTGAACTGCACGACCCACGCCTTGGACGCGCCGTACGTCCCGCGCGGCACGAACGCGGCCACCGAGGCGACGTTCACCACGCCGCCGCGCCCGCGCTCCCGCATCCCCTCGGTCGCCGCCGACGTCAGCCGCAGCACGGCCTCGCAGTGCACCTTGAGCATCTTCAGCTCGTCGGCCATGGAGACGTCGAGGAACCGCCCCTTGTTGCCGAAGCCCGCGTTGTTGACCAGCAGGTCGACGGGGTTTCTGCGGTCCGCCAGGCGGGCGGCGACGGTCTCGATGCCGTCGTCCGTGGCGAGGTCGGCTCTCAGCACCTCCGCCTCGATGCCGTGCCGGTCGTGCAGCTCGGTCGCCTGGTCGTGCAGCCGCTTGGTGTCCCGCGCCACGAGCACCAGGTTGTGCCCGTCGGCCCCCAGCCGCCGTGCGAACGCGGCGCCGATGCCCGCGGTCGATCCCGTAATCAGAGCCGTTGTCATGGCCCAAGCGTAGTTACCGGACCGTCGGACTCCGCTCTCCGTCTCAACCCTGACGCGGGGTCAGGAACCGTGCTTCTCCAGGTATCTCAGCGCCGCCTCCGTCGACTCCGGGTGCAGCGCCGCGCCGGCCGCGAGCAGTCTGGGCAACAGCTCCCGTTCTGTCGTCGACGCCCGGAACTGAAGGGCCACGGTGACCTCGTGGGCCGGCCGCCGCACCACCTCGATCGGGTCGCCCGCGCGGATCTCACCCGGCGCGATCACCCGCAGATACGCCCCCGGCGCCCCTTGCCGCGTGAAGCGTTTCACCCACCCTTCTTCACCCACCTGGCCCTGGAACGTCCGGCATGGGATGCGTCCGCACGTCACCTCCAGGACGACATCGGGACCGATCCGCCAGCGCTCGCCGATCAGCGCGCCGGAGACGTCCTTGCCCTCGGTGGTGAGGTTCTCCCCGAACATGCCGTTGGCCAGCGGGCGCCCCAACGTGCGCTCCCAGTCGTCGAGATCCTCCCGGGCCATCGCGTAGACGGCCTGGTCGTCGCCGCCGTGATGGCGCAGGTCGCACACCGCGTCCCCGGCGAGACCGCTGCCCGCGACGCCCTTGGGACCGGGCGCGGCGACCCGCACCGGACCGGTCACCGGCTGCTTGTCGATGCCGGTCACGCCCACCACCGGGTCGGTGTACGGGACCGGCTGGGGCCGCCCGAGGTTCACGGACAGCACCTTCATGGGCGACGGCTCCATCGACGACACCTTCCTCGCGTCCCTCGCGGGGCCCTGGCGGCCCCTTCTGAAACGGTAGGCGACCCCACATCAAAGTGTCGAAGCATTTTTTGGCCCCGAGCCAAAGCAATCCTTATCGTTCAGTAGGCTTCAGGAATGATCGAAGCGCGTCATCTGCGGGTCCTGCGGGCCGTCGCCGCCACCGGTTCCTTCTCGGCGGCCGGGCGCCGCCTGGGCTGCACCCAGCCCGCCGTCAGCCAGCAGATCAAGGCCCTGGAGGGCTCCGTGGGCACCCCGCTGGTGGTGCGCAGCGGGCGCGCGATGCGGCTGACGCAGGCCGGCGAGGCGCTCGTACGGCACGCGGGCGGCATCCTCGCCGGACTCACCGCCGCCGAGGAGGAGATCGCCGCCATCGCGGGGCTGCGCGCCGGACGGGTGCGCCTCGTGTCGTTCCCGAGCGCGAGTTCCACCCTCGTGCCGACCGCCCTCGCGGCCCTGCGCGCCGCGCACCCCGGCACCCGGGTCTCCCTGGAGGAGGCCGAACCGCCGGACTCCGTCGAGATGCTCAGGGGCGGCGAGTGCGATGTGACGCTGGCCTTCCGCTACCCGGGCGCGCCGGGCGCCGAGGAGTGGGACGACCTGGTCGTCAGGACCCTGCTGACCGAACGCCTGGTGGCCCTGGTCCCTGAACGGCATCCCCTCGCCGCCCGCTCCGACGCCGTCGCCCTCGGGGAACTCGCCGACGAGCCGTGGATCTCCGGGTGCCCGAGATGCCGGGGGCGCCTGGTGGAGGTGTGCGCGGACGCCGGGTTCACCCCGCGCATCGACTTCGCCACCGACGACCACGCGGCCGTCGTCGGCCTGGTCGGCGCCGGTCTGGGCGTCGCCGTCGTGCCACAACTCGCCCTGGAGTCGGTACGGCCACGGCACGCACGCGTACGCGCGCTGGAACCGGCGGTGCGCCGGGAGATCGTCGCCCTCACCCTGCCCGACCTGTCCCAGGTCCCGGCGATCGCGGCAACGCTGGAACGGCTGGACAGCGCGGCACAGGACCGCACCACCGGGTAGCGGACCGGGGGAGGAGAGGGGAGACGGGGGCGGGGGAGCGCGCGGTCGGGCGGACGGAAGCGGGCACGTGCGCGTGCGTGCGTTTCGGGCGGCACGCGGGTGTGCGTGCCCGTCCGCTCCTACGAGGGCATGCCTGCGGGCCCCGTGGGTGGGGGCGCGTGGCGGTGCCCCGGATGTGGAGAAACGTTCCTTCAGGTGTTCGAGGCGCTGTCGCCCGTGGTGGCCGACGCGGTCACCAGGCGGTTCCGCGCGCGTCCCATGAGTTCCTCGCGCTCGTCCTCGGTCAGGCCGCCCCACACGCCGTACGGTTCCCTGACCGCGAGGGCGTGCGCCGCGCACTGCGCGCGGACCGGGCACCTCATGCAGACCTCCTTGGCCGAGTTCTCGCGAGCACTCCGGGCCGCGCCGCGCTCGCCCTCCGGGTGGAAGAAGAGCGAGCTGTCCACTCCACGGCAGGCAGCCAGCAGCTGCCAGTCCCACAGGTCCGCGTTCGGTCCTGGAAGGCGGGAGAAATCTGCCATTACGTGACCCCTTGTAGCGGTACTGAGTGGATACGGTGCCCACGACCGTACATCTACGATCTAAGGAGATGAAAATATGACTCATTGCGAATCTAGCCGCAGACACCAGCAGAAGGGAAGAAAAGGGTCTAAATGGGGCATGGATGTGATGAAACGTTGAGGGTTGGCCCCTCATCCCTCCACCGTGTCCGCCCCCTCACGTAGAGTGCCGAAGATGGCTCACGGCCCCGTAACTCTTTCGAGTGACCGTCGTTGAGAGTGCCGAGGCGGTTGAATCAATCAAGCGCTCGGGCAGGCGTCCGAGACGGTCGACCGCACAGGTGACGATTTCGTACCAGCCTGGAGGCTCAAGGTGACGTGCATCAGCTGCGGAGGGCGGCCATGACATCCGTCCTCGTCTGCGACGACTCCCCGCTTGCCCGAGAGGCGCTCCGCCGCGCGGTCGCGACCGTGCCAGGCGTCGAGCGCGTGACGACCGCGGCCAACGGCGAGGAAGTGCTCCGCCGCTGGGGCGCCGACCGCTCGGACCTGATTCTGATGGACGTACGCATGCCCGGACTGGGCGGCGTCGAGACCGTGCGCAGGCTGCTGTCCGCCGACCCCGGCGCGCGCATCATCATGCTCACCGTCGCCGAGGACCTGGACGGCGTGGCGCTCGCGGTCGCCGCCGGCGCCCGGGGCTATCTGCACAAGGACGCCTCCCGCGCGGAACTGCGGGCGACGGTCACGCAGGCCCTCGCCGACCCCACCTGGAGGCTCGCCCCACGCCGGCTGCGCTCCGCCGAGATGGGCGCCGCGCCCACGCTCACCGCGCGGGAGATCCAGGTGCTCGAAGGCATGAGCCACGGCCGCTCCAACGCGGAGATCGGACGGGAACTGTTCCTCTCCGAGGACACCGTCAAGACGCACGCCCGGCGCCTGTTCAAGAAACTCGGCGCCTCGGACCGTGCCCACGCGGTGGCGCTCGGCTTCCGCTGGGGCCTGGTCCGCTGAGCATGCCGTACGCACGGTAGCGGGGGTGCCGGCACCCCCGCCCGTCATCCGGTTGGCGGGGGCCGCGCGCGGCTCCGTCGGGTGCCCGCTGCTCGTTTCGGCGCGGATGCCGCATCCTTGAGTGGTGGAGTCTCTCGGGGACAAGTCGGTCGAGCGGAAGGGGAGGGCGCAGGGGATGAGTGCCGGCGCACCTGCTCATAACGCTTCGGTGCACAACGACGGGCACGGCGGCGCGGACCGCGGCGCCGCAAGGCACCATGGACCGATGCGCGACGACGAGGCGGCTTCAGCCGCAGGGGCCATCGGTGCACTCGTCCACCGCGCCGTCCTCGGGGACGAGCAGGCCACGCACGATCTGCTCGCCCACGTCCACCCCCTGGCCCTGCGCTACTGCCGCGCCCGGCTCTCCCGGCTGCCCGGCGACGCCCGGCACTTCGTGGAGGACCTCGCGCAGGAGGTCTGTGTCGCCGTGCTGCTGGCGCTGCCGCGCTACAAGGACACCGGCCGCCCCTTCGAGGCGTTCGTCTTCGCCATCGCCGCCCACAAGGTCGCCGACCTCCAGCGGGCCGCGATGCGCCACCCCGGGTCCACCGCCGTGCCGTCCGACGAGATGCCCGAGCGGCCGGACGACTCCCTCGGCCCCGAGGAGCGCGCCCTGCTCAGCAGCGATGCCGAATGGGCCAAGAAACTCATGGCCAACCTCCCGGAGAACCAGCGCGAGCTGCTCCTGCTGCGTATCGCGGTGGGTCTCACGGCCGAGGAGACGGGCCAGATGTTGGGAATGTCACCCGGCGCCGTCCGGGTCGCGCAGCACCGCGCGCTCAGCCGGCTGCGCGCTCTCGCCGAACAGTGAAACCGGCGCCGTGGGACCGCCGTTGGGCCCGGGTGGGCCGCTGAGGCGGTCTTGACTGAACGGCCCGATGGGCGATTCCGTACGAACATACGAAGCCGCTGGGGCTCCCGAACCGTGGAATGAGTCAGCCGTGCTTCCCGTTAGCATGGACATCCGCACCGATCAAGGCCATTTGGGGAAGGTGTCATGACTGCGAACGTCGACGGAGTGCCCGGAAAATTCGCGACACTCGGGCTGACCTACGACGACGTGCTGCTGCTGCCGGGTGCATCCGAGGTGCTCCCCAACGCGGTCGACACCTCGTCCCGCATCTCGCGCAACGTCCGCGTCAACATCCCGCTCCTGTCGGCGGCGATGGACAAGGTCACCGAGTCCCGCATGGCGATCGCGATGGCCCGCCTCGGCGGCGTCGGCGTGCTGCACCGCAACCTCTCGGTCGAGGACCAGGTCAACCAGGTCGACCTGGTCAAGCGCTCCGAGTCCGGCATGGTCACCGACCCGATCACCGTGCACCCCGAGGCGACGCTCGCCGACGCGGACGCGCTGTGCGCCAAGTTCCGCATCAGCGGCGTCCCGGTCACCGACCCGGCGGGCAAGCTCCTCGGCATCGTCACCAACCGCGACATGGCCTTCGAGAACGACCGCTCGCGCCAGGTCCGCGAGGTCATGACGCCGATGCCGCTGGTCACCGGCAAGGTCGGCATCACCGGCGTCGAGGCGATGGAGCTGCTGCGCAAGCACAAGATCGAGAAGCTGCCGCTGGTCGACGACGCCGGTGTCCTCAAGGGCCTCATCACCGTCAAGGACTTCGTCAAGGCCGAGAAGTACCCGAACGCCGCCAAGGACGCCGAGGGACGGCTGCTGGTCGGCGCGGCCGTCGGCGCCAGCCCCGAGGCGCTGGAGCGGGCCCAGGCGCTGGCCGAGGCCGGCGTGGACTTCCTCGTCGTCGACACCTCGCACGGGCACAACAGCAACGCCCTCAGCTGGATGTCGAAGATCAAGTCGAGCGTCTCCGTCGACGTGATCGGCGGCAACGTCGCCACCCGCGACGGCGCCCAGGCCCTGGTGGACGCCGGTGTCGACGGCATCAAGGTGGGCGTGGGCCCCGGCTCGATCTGCACCACGCGCGTGGTGGCCGGCATCGGCGTCCCGCAGGTCACCGCGATCTACGAGGCGTCCCTCGCGGCCCGCGCGGCCGGCATCCCGCTGATCGGCGACGGCGGCCTCCAGTACTCCGGCGACATCGGCAAGGCCCTCGCGGCCGGCGCCGACACCGTGATGCTGGGCAGCCTCCTCGCGGGCTGTGAGGAGTCGCCGGGCGAGCTGATGTTCATCAACGGCAAGCAGTTCAAGTCGTACCGGGGCATGGGCTCGCTCGGTGCCATGCAGTCGCGCGGCCAGGCACGGTCGTTCTCCAAGGACCGCTACTTCCAGGCCGACGTCGCCTCCGACGACAAGCTCGTCCCCGAGGGCGTCGAGGGCCAGGTGCCCTACCGCGGCCCGCTCGCCAACGTCCTGCACCAGCTGGTCGGCGGCCTGCGCCAGACCATGGGCTACGTGGGCGCGGCCACCATCGAGGAGATGGAGTCCAAGGGCCGTTTCGTGCGCATCACCTCGGCGGGCCTCAAGGAGAGCCACCCGCACGACATCCAGATGACGGTCGAGGCGCCGAACTACAGCAACCAGTGACGCACGCGCGCGTGTGACGTCCGGCCGAGGGCGGTCCCGGGGCACCGGGGCCGCCTTTGTCGTACCCGTCGGCAATACTGGAGGACGCTGCAACGCATCAGGGAAAGGCCACAGACGTGACTGAGATCGAGATCGGGCGCGGCAAGCGCGGCCGGCGGGCGTACGCCTTCGACGACATCGCCGTCGTCCCCAGCCGCCGTACCCGGGACCCGAAGGAGGTCTCGATCGCCTGGCAGATCGACGCCTACCGTTTTGACCTGCCCTTCCTGGCCGCCCCCATGGACTCGGTCGTCTCCCCGGCCACCGCGATCCGCATCGGTGAGCTGGGCGGCCTCGGCGTGCTCAACCTGGAAGGGCTCTGGACGCGCTACGAGGACCCGCAGCCGCTCCTGGACGAGATCGCCGAGCTGCCCACCGAGGCCGCCACCCGGCGCCTCCAGGAGATCTACGCGGCCCCCATCAAGGAAGAGCTGATCGGCGCGCGCATCAAGGAGGTGCGCGACTCCGGCGTGGTCACGGCGGCCGCGCTCTCCCCGCAGCGCACCGCCCAGTTCTCCAAGGCGGTCGTCGACGCGGGCGTGGACATCTTCGTCATCCGCGGCACCACGGTCTCCGCCGAGCACGTCTCCGGCGCGCACGAGCCGCTGAACCTGAAGCAGTTCATCTACGAGCTGGACGTCCCGGTGATCGTCGGCGGCTGCGCCACCTACACCGCCGCCCTGCACCTGATGCGCACCGGCGCGGCCGGCGTCCTGGTCGGCTTCGGCGGCGGCGCCGCGCACACCACGCGCAACGTCCTGGGCCTGCGGGTGCCGATGGCCACCGCCGTCGCCGACGTCGCCGCGGCCCGCCGTGACTACATGGACGAGTCCGGCGGCCGGTACGTGCACGTGATCGCCGACGGCGGTGTCGGCTGGTCCGGCGACCTGCCCAAGGCGATCGCCTGCGGCGCCGACGCCGTGATGATGGGCTCCCCGCTGGCCCGGGCCACGGACGCGCCCGGCAAGGGCCACCACTGGGGCATGGAGGCCGTCAACGAGGAGTTGCCGCGCGGCAAGAAGGTCGACCTCGGCACCGTCGGCACCCTCGAAGAGGTCCTCGCCGGTCCGTCGCACACCCCGGACGGCTCGATGAACTTCTTCGGTGCCCTGCGCCGGGCGATGGCCACCACCGGCTACAGCGAGCTGAAGGAGTTCCAGCGCGTCGAGGTGACCGTCGCGGACAGCCAGCACATGCGGTAGCCGACCCTGGCACCGGCGGCGTGAAGGGCCCGTCCACGGGGGTCGTGGGCGGGCCCTTCGTCGGCTTCTTCTGTTCGCGTTCTGCTCGCGTCGGCCGTCCGCGCCGGTCAGAGGCGGTGGGCCGCTCCGGTCGGGGCGGCGCCCCGGGTGTCCAGGAGGAGCTGCGCCTTCACCGACAGGCCCTGGAGGTCGTAGGTGCGGTGGTGCTGGAGCAGGATCGTGAGGTCGGCGTCGGCGGCGGCGTCGTAGAGGGAGTCCACGCGCGGCACCGGGCGGTCCTGGACGCTCCAGGACGGGACGTGCGGGTCGTGGTAGCTGACGGCGGCGCCGAGTTCCGTCAGCCGGACGGCGATCTCCCGCGCGGGCGTGCCCTGTTGGTCGGCGAGGTCGGGCTTGTAGGTGACGCCGAGGAGCAGCACGCGCGCGCCGCGGGCCGACTTGCCGTGCTCGTTGAGCAGGGCGGCGGCGCGGCGCACGACATAGCGGGGCATCTGGCTGTTCACCTGCTGGGCGAGTTCGACCATGCGCAGGGAGCGGCCGCCGTCGCCGGTCAGGCCCTGTGGGACGGCGTGGCCGCCGACGCCGGGGCCCGGGCGGAAGGCCTGGAAGCCGAACGGCTTGGTCTCCGCGCAGCGGATGACGTCCCAGAGGTCGACGCCGAGGTCGTGGCAGAGCACGGCCATCTCGTTGACGAGGGCGATGTTGACGTGCCGGAAGTTGGTCTCCAGGAGCTGCACGGTCTCCGCCTCGCGCAGGCCACGCGCGCGGACGACCTTGTCGGTGAGGCGCCCGTAGAAGGCCGCCGCCGACTCCGTGCACGCGGGCGTGAGGCCGCCGATCACCTTCGGCGTGTTGGCCGGGGTGAAGTCCCGGTTGCCCGGGTCCACCCGGTTGGGCGAGTAGGCGAGGTGGAAATCGCGGCCCGCGACGAGGCCGGAGCCGGCCTCCAGGAGGGGGCGCAGGAACTCCTCGGTGGTGCCGGGGCGGACCGGCGATTCCAGGATCACGGTGGTGTGCGGGCGCATCCGCGGCGCCAGGATGCGGGCGGCGGCCTCCACCTGGCTCAGGTCGAGCCCGCCGTCGGCCCCGGGCGGGGTCGGCGCGCAGATGACGGCCGTGCGCACCCGGCCCAGCTCGGCGGGTCCGGTGGCGTGCCGGAAGCCCCCCGAGAGCATCCGGCGCAGTTCGGCGGGGCTGAGCGAGCCGGGCTCGGGCCCGGTCCGGTAGCCGAGGGTGGAGATGCCGGCGGCGACGGCGGCCTGGGCCAGCGGCAGGCCGAACGGGCCGAGTCCGATGACGGCGAGATCTGCGGGCATGGCGTGGGCCGTCCTTCCCAGTAACCGAAGCGGGACAGGTGCGCAAGCCCTGTGGACAGAACGAGCGAGCGCAATGTCAGACTAGGAGTAAATATGACCGATATGCGGGATTGGTCGGCTGTGTTTTCCGGGCGGCTCGTCTTTGTTGTCCACAGGCTGGGGGTGAGTGGTGGCTGAAGTCGGGCATGAAGGTCAGAATCTGGGCAGGGGGAGAGGAACCGGGCCTCGCTCGACGGGTGCGGCCGGCACGACCGACAGCGGGAGGCAGCGGTGAGGACAGCGACTCTGGGACCGGCGCAGCGTGCCGAGTCCCTCGCGGGAATGGCCGAGCGCGAGCTGGACGTGCTGGTCGTGGGCGCCGGAGTGGTCGGTGCCGGCACGGCCCTCGACGCGGTGACACGCGGCCTGTCCACCGGGCTCGTCGAGGCGCGCGACTGGGCCTCCGGCACCTCCAGCAGGTCCAGCAAGCTCATCCATGGCGGCCTGCGCTACCTGGAGATGCTCGACTTCACCCTGGTCCGCGAGGCCCTCAAGGAACGCGGCCTGCTCCTGGAGCGGCTCGCCCCGCACCTGGTGAAGCCGGTGGCGTTCCTCTACCCGCTCCAGCACAAGGGCTGGGAACGCCTCTACGCCGGGTCAGGCGTCGCGCTCTACGACGCCATGTCCATGGCCCGCGGCCACGGGCGGGGACTGCCCACGCACCGGCACCTGAGCCGCCGTCACGCCCTGCGCGTCGCCCCCGCCCTCAAAAGGGACGCGCTGGTCGGCGCGTTGCAGTACTACGACGCCCAGATGGACGACGCCCGCTACGTCGCCACCCTGGTGCGCACGGCGGCCTCCTACGGCGCCCACGTCGCCAACCGCGCCCGTGTCGTCGGCTTCCTGCGCGAGGGCGAACGCGTCGTCGGCGCGCGCGTGCAGGACGTCGAGGCGGGCGGCGAGTACGAGATCCGCGCCCGGCAGGTGGTCAACGCCACCGGCGTGTGGACCGACGACACCCAGGCCCTGGTCGGCGAGCGGGGACAGTTCCACGTCCGCGCGTCCAAGGGCATCCACCTGGTCGTCCCGAAGGACCGCATCAACTCCTCCACCGGGCTGATCCTGCGCACCGAGAAGTCCGTCCTGTTCGTCATCCCCTGGGGCCGGCACTGGATCGTCGGCACCACCGACACCGACTGGGACCTCGACAAGGCCCACCCGGCCGCGTCCAGCGCCGACATCGACTACCTGCTCGCCCACGTCAACTCGGTGCTCTCGGTGCCCCTCACCCGGGACGACGTGCAGGGCGTGTACGCCGGTCTGCGCCCGCTGCTGGCCGGCGAGTCCGACGCCACCAGCAAGCTGTCCCGCGAGCACACCGTCGCCCACCCGGTGCCCGGCCTGGTCGTGGTGGCGGGCGGCAAGTACACGACGTACCGGGTGATGGCCAAGGACGCCGTGGACGAGGCGGTGCACGGCCTCGACACCCGGGTCGCCGAGTGCGTCACCGAGGACGTTCCGCTGCTCGGCGCCGAGGGGTACCGGGCGCTGTGGAACGCGCGCGCCCGGATCGCCGCCCGCACCGGCCTCCATGTGGTGCGCGTGGAGCACCTGTTGAACCGGTACGGCTCGATGGCCGAGGAACTCCTCGACCTCATCGCCGCCGACCCCTCCCTCGGCGAGCCCCTGCACGCCGCCGACGACTATCTGCGGGCCGAGATCGTCTACGCGGCCTCCCACGAGGGGGCACGGCACCTCGACGACGTCCTGACCCGGCGCACCCGCATCTCCATCGAGACCTTCGACCGCGGCACCCGCAGCGCCCGCGAGGCCGCCGAACTGATGGCGCCGGTGCTCGGCTGGGACACGGACCAGATCGAACGCGAGGTCCAGCACTACGAGAAGCGCGTCGAGGCCGAACGCGAGTCCCAACTCCAGCCCGACGACCTGACAGCCGACGCGGCCAGGCTGGGAGCCCCGGACATCGTGCCGCTGTGAGCTGGAGTCAGCGTCACTCGAACGAGTGTCGTGGGGCGGGATCTCCGTTCGGGGGCCGTTCGTTCTACGGGTGGCGAGGGCAGAACTCGGCGGCGAGCAGCCGGGGTTCGAGGTCGGGGTCTGCGATCGCGTCCGTGTTCACGCGGTAGGTGAGGACACGACGCCCGTCGACGGTGGCCGCGGTGCGCACGTAGCTGCCGGAGATGCGGCCGTTGTGCCCCCACACCGTGACACCGCACGGGAGCTTCACCGGGAACAGGCCCATGCCGTACGCGCCGTGTGCGGCCCGGGTGTCCCGCATCTCACGCAGCCAGCGTGGGGGCAGCAGCCTGCCGCCGAGCAGCGCCGCGTAGAAGCGGTCGAGATCGGCGAGCGTGGTCACCAACTCGCCCGCGGCGCCGGCCACCCGCGGGTCGAGGGAGGTGACATCGGTGCCGTCGGCGGCGTAGGCGCGGCCGTGCGGTGAGGGCAGATCGGTACGGGAACCGGGGAAGGAGGTGCCGGTCAGACCCAGCGGAGCGATGATGCGGCGCTCGGCCTCGGTGGCGTACGAGTCACCGGTGACCTGGCGGATGACCATGCCGAGCAGCACGTAGTTGGTACTGGAGTAGGAGAAACGGCCTCGGTCGGCCGGAGGGTGGGTGAGTGCCAGGCGGACGGCCTGGAGCGGCGTGACGGGGACGACGCCCCGGGTGTCCTGGGTGAAGTCGGCCAGCCCGCTGGTGTGGGTGAGCAACGCGCGCAGGGTCAGCCTGCGACCGTCGTTGCCCGCCCCGCGCACCAGCCCCGGCAGGTGCTGCTCGACGGTGTCGGACAGGGAGAGGCGGTGTTCCGCGGCGAGTTGGAGAACGACGGTGGCGATGAAGGTCTTCGTGATGCTGCCGGCGCGGAAGTGGTCGTCGCGGGCGATGCCGGTCCCGGCGTGCGCGTACCGGGTGCCGGTCTCCTCGCGGGCCAGCAGCGCGGCGGCGGGCACCCCGCCCCGGGTGACCAGCTGGGCGAGGACCGTGTCGGAGGCCGGGGTCGCGGGGGCCGACGAGGCGGTGGCGGCCACGGCGAGCAGGGCGCAGGACACAGGGAGGGCCAGTAGGGTCCGAAGCGGCGTCATCCCGTCTCCTTCGTCGACTGTGCTCGTGGCGGCCCATCATGCAGGGCGACTGTGAGGGAGGAACGCGGGGTACCCGGCTCTGTGGCCGGTCGGCGGCCCGGAGACGCTCCGCCGACGGCACGGGGCGCGGGGGGCGTGTGCGCAGCTCGGGGCGTCGGCCGGGGTATCGGCGCGCGGGGACGTTGGCCCTGGGGGTTCGTCAGAGGCACCCTGGGCGTTGGGCACTTGTCGGGTGAGAGACAATGAAGGCTCTGTCAGGGCGGGTTGCATGAGGGGACGCATGTCGGAGGCGGAGCGGGCGGGGACATCCCGTCAGGACAAGAGCGAACGTCTCCTCGCCGGGCGGTACCGGTTGGGAGGGGTGCTCGGCCGCGGCGGCATGGGCACCGTCTGGCGTGCCGAGGACGAGACCCTGGGCCGCACGGTCGCCGTGAAGGAGCTGCGGTTCCCCTCGAACATCGACGAGGACGAGAAGCGCCGGCTGATCACGCGGACGCTGCGCGAGGCCAAGGCGATCGCGCGGATTCGCAACAACAGCGCGGTGACCGTCTTCGACGTGGTCGAGGAGGACGACCGGCCGTGGATCGTGATGGAGCTGGTCGAGGGCAAGTCGCTCGCCGAGGTCATCCGTGAGGACGGCCTGCTCGAACCGAAGCGCGCCGCGGAGGTCGGCCTCGCCATCCTCGACGTGCTGCGCTCGGCGCACCGTGAGGGCATCCTGCACCGGGACGTGAAGCCGTCGAACGTCCTGCTGGAGTCCGAGAGCGACCGCGTCGTACTCACCGACTTCGGGATCGCCCAGGTCGAGGGCGACCCGTCGATCACCTCGACCGGCATGCTGGTCGGCGCGCCCTCCTACATCTCCCCGGAGCGGGCGCGCGGCCACAAGCCGGGCCCCGCGGCCGACCTGTGGTCGCTGGGCGGGCTGCTGTACGCGTCGGTCGAGGGCGCCCCGCCGTACGACAAGGGCTCCGCGATCGCCACGCTCACCGCGGTGATGACCGAGCCGCTGGAGGAGCCGAAGAACGCGGGTCCGCTCAAGGACGTCATCTACGGGCTGCTCGCCAAGGACCCGGCGCAGCGGCTCGACGACGCGGGCGCGCGGGCGATGCTCAACGCCGTGATCCACGCGCCCGAGCCGCGGCAGGCCGAGCCGGAGCCGCCGTCCGACGCGACCCGGGTGGTGCCGTTGCCGGCCCAGCCCGGTGAGTCCGGCGGCAAGCGGGGCGAGGGCGAGAAGAAGCTGCGCGGCGCGTTCCGTTCGGTGCGCAAGGCTGCCGTCGCGGCCGGGTCGGGTGCGGCGGCGACGCGCGCCAAGTCGGGCGGCGAGAACGGCAGTTCGGGCGAGTCCGCGACGGGCTCGGGAAGCGGCGGGTCCGTTTCCGGCACGTCGGGCGGGACCTCGGGCACCGCGTCGGCCGGGCAGGCGAGGGCGGCGGGCGGAGCGGCGGCGGCGTCGGCCTCCGTCGCGGCGACCAAGCCCCTGACCGCCACCAAGTCCTCGGCGCCGGCCCCGACTTCCCCGGCACCCTCGGCATCCTCGGCCCCGAAGCAGGCCAGGTCGGCGGACACGTCGAAGGCGTCGGCGTCGGCCTCGGGTGCCTCCACGGCCTCCGGCGCTTCGGGCGGCTCGGGCACCTCCGGGACCTCCACGGCCTCCGGCACCTCGGCGGCCTCCGGGGCCAACGGGCAGTCGGGTGGGCGGAGTTCGGGGTGGCCCGTGATGACGCCGCCGGACCTGCCGCCGAGGCCGGTGCCCAGGGCGCCGCTCACCGACGTGGTGCCGAAGCGGACCCTCGTGATCATCGCGGTGGTCGTGGTGCTGGCCGTGATCGGGGCGATCCTGGCGTTCACGCTCGGCGGCGGGGACGACGACGAGGCCGCCGGGTCCAGCGGCGGCAGCGCCAAGGCGAGCGCCAGCGCGAGCGCCGGTTCCGGTTCCGGGACGGACACCAAGAAGGACGACGAGGGCACCCGCACCGACGGCGGCACCACGGCGTCCGCCTCGGCGGAGAGCGGTTCCGGGAGCGACTCCGGCACCGACACCTCGGGCGACGGGACGAGCGGCAAGGACGACGACTCCTCCGACTCGTCCGACAGTGCCGACACCGCCGTCGACTCGACGTACAAGGGGAGCCAGGGGTACTCGATCGGGCTGCCCGAGGGGTGGAAGTACCAGTCGACGGGCAGCGCGGGCGACCGGTTCACCGGGCCCGACGGGCAGAAGCTGCTGGTCGCGTGGACGTCCACGCCCAAGGGCGACCCGGTGTCCGACTGGAAGAACCAGGAGCGCTACATGAACCGCTCCCAGTACGACCGGATTCGCATAGCGAAGGTGGACTACCGGGGCTGGAACACGGCCGACTGGGAGTTCACCTATGTGGAGAGCGGCACCAAGTACCGGACGATCGACCGGGGTTTCGTCGTCAACAGCCATCAGGGGTACGCGCTGATGTACACGGCGAAGGACGCCAAGTGGGACACCGACCTGCGGGAAGCCACGTGGAAGACGCTGGCGAAGACGTTCGAGCCCAAATCGTGAGCTTGCCGCGAGGCTGATATCTCGCATCCCCGCTCTGCGAGTTGCCTCCGGCACGTATCGTGAAGGCCTGCGGACCGTGCGCACCCGGCGTGGGTGTGCGCAAGCGGGCGCAGTACGGACGTAGTTGACCAACCGGGCGGCCGGGGGAGGCAACGTGGACGAGTACGCGGGACGAGTCCTCGCCGACCGCTACCGGCTGCCGCTGCCGCCCTCCGATGCCTACGAACTCACCGAGTCCCGGGCCTTCGACACCTACAGCGGGCAGGAAGTCCTCGTCCGGCAGGTGCCGTTGCCCGAGGTCGTCGAGGCCGAGGTGCTCGACGCGGAGGGGCTGCCCGACGGGTTCACCGCCCGTGACCGAGGGGCCCGGCGGCCCTCGGGCGACGGCGCGGGACGGCCCGTCGACCCCGCCGTGCGGCGCGCGGTCGAGGCGGCGCAGGCCGCGGCGCAGATCCCCGATCATCCGCGGCTCGACCAGGTCTTCGACGTGTTCGCCGAGGGCGGTTCGCTGTGGATCGTCAGCGAGGCGGTGCCGGCCCGGCCGCTGGCCGCGCTCCTCGCCGAGCAGCCGTTGACGCCGTACCGGGCGGCCGAGGTGGCCGCCGATGTCCTCATGGCGTTGCGGGTGCTGCACGCCCATGGCTGGGTCCATCGCAACGTCACCGCACGCACCGTCCTGATCTGCGACGACGGCCGGGTGATGCTGACCGGCCTCGCGGTCGGCGCCGCCGAAGAGGCGCTGTGCGGCTACGACCCGACGCCCCCGCCCGTCGACCCGCACGACGGGGCCCCGGCCGTGACACCAGGTGCCCCCGCGCTCCGGGTCACGCAGGCCACCGCCGACGACGTCGAGGCGGCCCGGCGTGACGCCATCAACGCCCGTGCGGCGGGCGGGCTCCCCCCTGCGTCCGGTACGGAACGGGCCGACGGCAGGGGCACGGCCGGCACGTTCACGCCCCCGGCCTCGGAGAACGGCGCCGATGTCAGGGCGGCGCGGGCCGGCGCGATCGCCGCGTACCGGGCAGGCGCCCGCGCCGCGGCCCGTGTCCAGGACACCCAGCACCAACGCCCCGCCCTCCCCGGAGCCCGACCGACCCCACGGAGCAACGACGTCCAGGCGACCCGGCAACAGGGGGCACGACGGTACGAGTCCCCCGGCCAGACACCGGGAACCGAGCCGCCGGTCAGCGGGAACGGCGCCGCCCAGCCGTACGCCCCGGGCACCCCTGACTCCCGTTCCCCGTACGGGGTTCCCGGCCAGGCACCGGGCGCCGAGCCGCCGGTCGGCGCGAACGGCGCGACCGACCCGTATGCCCCGGGCACCCCTGACTCCCGTTCCCTGTACGGGGTTCCCGGCCAGGCACCGGGCGCCGAGCCGCCGGTCAGCGGGAACGGCGCCGCCCAGCCGTACGCCCTGGGGGACCCCGACTCCCGTTCGGGTAGGCCCGGTTCGGAGCCGTTGCCCGGCCAGATACCCAACCCCTACGGGGTGACCAACCCTTACGGGGTGGGCACGCAGAGCGGGCGGCCCGGCACCTGGCGTGGAGCGCCCCCGCGCGGCGCCGACGCCGGTGCCCAGGCTCTCGGCGCCGCCGACCCCGACGTTCCCCCTGCTCCCGCCACCCCCGACTACGGCGTCCCGCAGGCCCCCGGCGCCCCCGTCCCCGGCCTAGGCGCGGCCCCCGCCTCCGGCGTCCCGGTCCCGGGCTCGGGCGCCCCGCGTTCCACGGCCCCGGGCGCTCACCCGGCGGCTCCGGGCGACCCGCGTTACTCGGCTCCCGGCGTCCCGGTCCCGGGCTCGGGCGCCCCGCGTTCCACCGCCCCCGGCGCCCACCCGGCGGCTCCCGGCGACCCGCGCTACTCCGCCCCCGGCCTCCCCGCACAGGGCCCGCGCACCCCCCGTTCCACCGCCCCCGGCACCCCCGCTCACCCCGACGCCCCGTCCGCCCTCCCGCCCTCGGAGTGCTCCGAGTACCCGGCGTACCCGGCGTATCCGGACCACCCGGAGGACTCCGACCACTCCGCGCACCCGGACTACCCCGCGTCCCCGGGGCACTCCGCGCACCCGGACTACCCCGGGTACCCGGACAACTCCGCGTACCCGGACAACCCCGAGGCCCCTGACCACCCCCGGGCCCCTGACCACCCCGGGGACCCTGGCTACCCCGAGGACCCGGAGTACCCCGAGGGATCTGGCTATCCGGGGTATCCCGAGGGCCCGGAGTACCCCGAGGGATCTGGCTACCCGGGGTATTCCGAGGACCCGGAGTGCTCCGAGGGGGCTGACTATCCGGGGTATCCCGAGGGCCCTGATCGCTCCGGGCGGGTCGCCTACGCTCCTCAACCTCCCCGTGGCTGGGGCGACTTACCCTCCAGCCCCCTGCCCGCTCCCCGGCGTGGGCCTGCCACCGCGTTGGATGCTGAGCGGGCTCGGCAGGCTCGGATGGCTGTGGTGGGGGCCGTGACCGAGCGGTGGGCGCCGGAGCAGGCCGGGCCCGTGCACGAGAACTGGCAGTTGGCGGCGCCGATCGGCCCCGCGACCGACCTGTGGGCGCTCGGGGCGTTGCTGTTCCGGGCCGTTCAGGGGCATGCGCCGTATCCGGAGGAGTCGACGGCGGAGCTGGTGCAGCTGGTCTGCGCGGAGCCGCCCGCCTTCGCGGAGGAGTGCGGTCCGCTCCGGCCGGTCGTCGAGTCGTTGCTGCGCCAGGACCCCACCGAACGGCTGGACTTCGAGGAACTGAGCGGCTGGCTGCGGTCGTTGGTGCGCTCCGCGCCCGAACCGGAGGCCGGTACGCGGCTGGTGGCCGCGCCGCCGGTCGACGTCACCCGGCTGCCGATCGTGCGCAGGCGCGGCGAGTTGGTGCGCAGGCGGCGCGCCGGGCTCCCCGCGACCACCCCGCACGGCCGGCACAAGCGCGCCCGGCAGGGGGAGGGTTCGCCGCGCAAACTCGGCCGCAACCTCCTGCTCCTCGTGCTGCTCCTGCTGGCCGGCGCGGTGGCGTACGCGATGCTGTTCATGCCCAAGGCGGGCCAGCAGGGCACCGGTTCGGGGACCGGCGTCGCGGGGCAGGCCAGCCCGGTGCCGGAGCAGTCGTCGTCGCGGAGCGCGAGCGGGGAGCCGTCGCCGGAGCGGAGTTCGTCGGAGGCCGAGGCGAGCGGCGGGGCCACCGAGACGCAGACCGACGGGATAGCGGCCGGGTTCGCGCTGCGCAAGGACGCCGAGGGGTTCCAGATCGCGGTGGCGAAGGGCTGGCAGCGCACCCCCAAGAACGGGAGCGGCCAAGTCGTCTACGCACACGGTGACTTCGAGCTGATCGTCGTTCCCGGGCGGGACAGCGCGCAGTCCTACGGCGGCGATCCGATGGCCTACCAGCGGGACAGCGAACGGGAGTTGGCGCCCTACCGGGACTCCAGCTGGGCGACCGCGACGGGGCTGAAGACCATACAGGTCGGCGGGCGGTCGATGGCCGAGGGACAGTTCACCTGGACCGACGACGCGGGGCACGATCTGTATGTGCGCAATCTCGCCATCCTGATCGCCGGGCGCTATCACGTCGTTCAGGTGCGGGGGCCCGAGTCCGACCGGGATCAGGTGACGCGGCTGTACGAGCAGGCGTCGGCGACATACGAAGTGACCGGCTAGCCGTAGGGAGTGGTCGGCTGAAGGGCGGGAAGCGGGCGGAGGGGGAGATTCCGGTGGTTTCATGGGGTTCGGGGGCTTCATGATCACCCGGCGAAGGGGAGCGCCGACGATGCGTGACGCGGGGGAACGGTTCATCGTGCGGGCCAGAAGCGACAACCGTCACAGTGCGGTCTCCTTGGCGCCCCCCTGGTTCCCCTGAGCGGCGCCCGGTCCTTAGTCTGACCCTGTCAAGAGCATTGCGGGGCAACGTGAATCAGATGCAGGGCCAGCTCGTGGCGGGTCGCTATCGGCTCGCCGATTCGATCGGCAGCGGCGGCATGGGGCGCGTATGGCGTGCGCATGACGAAGTGCTGCACCGAGCCGTCGCGATCAAGGAGTTGACCGCCGCTCTCTATGTCTCCGAGGAGGACCGGGACCGGCTGCTCGCGCGCACCCGGGCCGAGGCCAGGGCCGCCGCCCGGATCAACCACTCCGCCGTCGTCACCGTGCATGACGTGCTCGAACACGACGGCCGCCCGTGGATCGTGATGGAGCTGGTCGACGGCTTCTCGCTGGCCGACGCGGTCAAGGAGCGCGGCCGGATGGAGCCCGCCGAGGCCGCCCGGATCGGCCTGTGGGTGCTGCGGGCGCTGCGCGCCGCGCACGCCGCCGGGGTCCTGCACCGGGACGTGAAGCCCGGCAACGTCCTGATCGGGCACGACGGCCGGGTGCTCCTCACCGACTTCGGCATCGCGCAGATCGAGGGCGACTCGACGATCACCCGCACCGGTGAGGTCGTCGGCTCGGTCGACTACCTCGCCCCCGAGCGGGTCCGGGGCCACGATCCCGGCCCGGCCTCCGACCTGTGGGCGCTGGGCGCGACGTTGTACACGGCGGTCGAGGGCAGGTCGCCGTTCCGCCGCACCTCCCCGCTCACCACGATGCAGGCTGTCGTGGAGGAGCAGATCGCCGTACCCGCCCACGCCGGTGCGCTCGGCCCCGTCATCGGCGCCTTCCTGCACAAGGACCCCGCCGCCCGCCCCGACCCGGCCGAGGCCGAGCAGCTCCTCGCCGAGGCGGCCGAGGGGCGACGCCCGCACGGCGCCCAGGCCTACCTGGCCACCCAGCACGGCACGCCGGACCCGACGGCCACCGGGGAGGGCACCGGCGCGGGATTCGGCACGGGAACGCCGTATCCGGCGACGGCCAACGGTCATACGGGCCACGTGGGTCACACCGGTCACGTGGGTCCCCACGGCACCGCCGGCAACACCGCGCCCACCGCCCTCGACGGGCCGCACGGGCAGCCCACCGGCATCGGCGCCCCGGCGGCGCCCCCGCGCAAGCGGCGCCGGGCGCGGTACGCGGCCCTCGGGGTCGCGCTCGCGGTGATCGTCGCGGGCGGCACGGTGGCGGCCTGGCAGCAGTGGGGCCGCACCGACACCGCCGCCGGCGACAGCTACGTGACACCGGAGACGGAGGTCACCCCGTCGGCGTCGACGGCCGGCAACGGGGGCGTGCCGTCCACCTGGAAGCGGTACGACGACCCCTGGGGCTTCAGCGTCTATCTGCCCACCGGCTATCAGCGGAAGGTCGTGGGCGTCGTCGGGGACCTCCGGCAGGTCGACTACACGCCCGACAAGGGGAAGCACTTCGTCCGGATCGCCGTCGACACCTCGCCCGACTTCGGCGACGCCTACGCGCACCAGGTCGACCTGGAGCAGCAGCTCCATCGGCTGGTGAAGTACAAGCGGGTGAAGATGGAGGCGAACACCTACCGCGACCGGCCCGGTTCCCTCTGGGAGTACACCTGGACCGCGCAGGCCAAGGACACGCCGTTCCCCGGGCCGCGCCGGGCCATCGAGGAGACGTACATGTCCCGCGAGGGCTACGAGTACGCGCTCTATCTGTCCTCGCCCGCCGCCGACTGGCCGACGGTCGGCACCCACTTCACGTCGATCCTCCAGGGGTGGCAGGAGAAGACCGCCTGACGTCGTGAAACCGGCCCCGGAGTTGGCCGGTCGGCGTCCCGGAGCCGGTTCGTCCGGTACGGCATGATGGGGCGCATGGGCACCGAGGGGGAAGACGGCCGGGTCGTGGCGGGCCGCTACCGATTACGGACGCGGCTCGGCCGCGGCGGCATGGGCGTGGTCTGGCGCGCCTACGACGACCTCCTCGGCCGGCATGTCGCCGTCAAGGAGATCCCCCTCGACCTCGACGAGACGAGCCCCGCCGAGGAGGCCCGGCACGTACGGGCCCGCGCCCTGCGGGAGGCCCGCGCCGTCGCCCAACTGCACCACCCGCACATCGTCGTCGTCCATGACGTGGTCGAGGACGGCGAACGCCCTTATCTCGTCATGGAGTTGCTCGAAGGCGGCTCCCTCGCCGACCGGATCGCCGAGCACGGCCCGGTCGACGCCGTGGAGGCAGCCCGCATCGGCATCGCGCTCCTCGGCGCCCTCGCCACCGCCCACGAGGCCGGCGTCCTGCACCGTGACCTCAAGCCGGCCAACGTCCTCCTCGACGCCACCGGCGACCGGTTCGTTCTCACCGATTTCGGGATCGCGCAGGTCGCGGGCGCCGCCACCCTCACCGAGAGCGGCGCGTTCGTCGGCTCGCCCGAGTACACGGCGCCGGAGCGGATGTCGGGCGCGCGCAGCGGCCCGAAGTCCGACCTGTGGTCCCTCGGCGCCCTGCTGTGCACGGCGCTGAGTGGTGAATCCCCCTTCCACCGGGACTCGTTGGGCGGCATCCTGCACGCGGTCGTCACCGACGAGATCCGCCCGCCCGCCGAGGCCGCCCCGCTTCTCCCGCTGATCCGGGGCCTGTTGGAGCGCGATCCGGAACGGCGCCTGGACGCGGCGCAGGCCGAAGGGATGCTCCGGGTCTTCCTGGACACCGGCCGCACCCCGCCCTCCCCGGCCGAACGCGCCGCCCTCACCGCCGCGTTGGAGGCCGCGGGGTCCGCCCGGCGCCTCCTCGTCACCGCCCTGCTGGTCGCCGCGACTGCGGGCGCCGGGGTCTCGGCGGCGGCCCTGCTGGTCAACGGCGGCCTCGACGGCCTCGCGGACGGCGGCGGCACGGCGACGACACCGGCGACGACGTCGATGAGCGCGGCCGGTCCACCCGCCAACTCCCTTACGCCCGAGCCGACTTCCGCGCCGTCCGGCTACCGGGTCGCCGACGACCCCGCCGGGTTCTCCCTCGCCGTGCCGGTGAGCTTCACCCGTCGGCCGCAGGGCGAGCGCGTCTTCTATCTGTCCCCGGGGCAGACCATCCGCCTCGGCGTCAAGTCCGCCGCACCCCAAGAGGGCGGCCCGCTCGGGGTGTTGAGGCGAGCCGCAGCCAACGGGCCCGCCACGAACCCCGGTTACCGGGACGGCCGGGTCACGGCGACGACCCGGCATGGACTGCCCGCCGCCCACTGGGAGTTCACCTCCGACGGTGCCACCACGGCGGGCGGCGCCCTGCGCACCTACGACCTGTGCTGGGAGGAGGGCGGCCGGATGTACGACGTGTGGGTCACGGCACCGGTCGGGCAGGCGCGGGAGGCCAAGGAGTTCTTCGACGTCGCGGTGGACACGTTCACCCGGACATAACGCGAGATAGCCGTCGTTCGGGTCACGGGTGTGTGACCGCACGACGCCCGGTGTGGCCCCCGGCGCGCCCGGCGCGATATGGATGGGTCATGAACAGCGACGGGGGAGCCCCGCAGGGGCGGTCGAACGAGCCCACCAGTTTTGAATTGCGACCACCCGGACCGCCGTGGTCCGCACCGGTCCCCGACAACCCGTACGCGACCCCCACCCAGGTGGTCGCCGCACCCGCCCCGCCCTCGACAGAACCCGGCACCGGGCGGCTGATCGGCGGCCGTTACCGGCTCCTCGGCCGGCTCGGGCACGGCGGCATGGGCACGGTATGGCGCGCCCATGACGAGACCGTGGACCGCGAAGTCGCCGTCAAGGAACCCAGCGTCCCGGACACACTTCCCGAACGCGAACGTTCGCACGCCTACGAGCGGATGCGCCGCGAGGCCCGCGCCGCCGCCCGCCTCGACCATCCCGCCGTGGTGAACGTCCATGACGTCGCCGTCGTCGACGGGCGGCCGTGGATCGTCATGGAGCTGGTGCGGGGCCGTTCGCTGGCCGGCGCGCTGGAGGAGGGCACCCTCGGCGCGCGGGAGGCGGCGCGGATCGGCCTGGAGGTGCTCGGCGCCCTGGAGGCGGCGCACGCGGCGGGCATCCTGCACCGGGACGTGAAGCCGGACAACGTCCTGCTCGGCGCGCACGGCCGGGTCGTCCTCACCGACTTCGGGATCGCGCAGATCGAGGGCGAGACGAGCCTGACCGACACCGGCGGCTTCGTCGGCTCGCCGGAGTACATCGCGCCGGAACGGGTGCTGGGCCAACGCCCGGGCCCCGCAAGCGACTTGTGGTCGCTCGGCGTGGTGCTCTACGCGGCGACGGAGGGCGTCTCGCCGTTCCGCCGCAGCAACACCCCGGCCACCCTCCAGTCCGTCCTCAACGCCACGCCCGCGCCGCCCGCCGCCGCGCCGGGACCGTTGGCCGAGGTGATCACCGGGCTGCTCCGGAAGGACCCGGCGCACCGGCCGGACGCGCCCCGGGTCCGGGCCCTGCTCGCCCAGGCCGCGAATCCGCCAACTCCCCTGCCCACACAGTCCGTTCCGTCCGTCCAGGTGATCCGGCAGGGCATCCGCCTCGGGCGCAGGGCGTGGCTCGGCGTCGGCGCGGTGGCCGTCGCGGCGGCGCTCACCGGGTACCTGATGGTGGCCGACCCGTTCGCGGGACCGCTGCCGGACGGCTGGACGGAGCGGGACCTCGGCACCGAGGCGGGGGTGTCGATCGGCATGCCCGAGGTGTTCGCCAAGGAGGAGATCACCGACTCCGATGGCACCGAGGCGCTGTACTCCGACCCGAGCGGGTCCGTGTGGATTCACGTCGACCGTGACATCAAGGCCGACGACACCAACGACCAGATCCCAAGTACCGCGCTGGAGGCGGCAGTCGAGGACTGGACGACTGTCAAGGGCGGCGCCTACAGCCGGAACATCGGGGCGAAGCCGGTGCCACGGGGCAAGCCGCAGGAGACCAGGTACCGGGACCGGGACGCCGGGGAGAACACCGTCCGCTACACCTCCGCCAGCTCCTCCGACCCCCGCCCGCGCGAGGCCCAGGCCCTCTACTACCGCGCGGGCAACGGCGACATGTACCGCCTGTGGATCGACTACCCCGGCCAGGGCTGGTTCACCGACCAGGGCCGCGACCTCGCGAAGACGGTCCGCGCGAACTGGGACGTCCACACCCTCTGACCCTCGCCAACGACGATGAGGGCAACGCCACTTGGGCGGAACCCCGGCCCCGGCTCCCGGGCGGGCTCGCGGCCGGGGCCGACCGGCCGGGCTCCCGGTGCCGGTCGCTCGGGCGGGCTCCGCCTACGGTCGGCGGGGCTGCCTGAGCCGCCCGAGGAGGGCCTTCGCCAGCGCGGTGCGGGCCACTCGGAGGGCGAAGCGCTTCCTGCCGTCGCCGTTCCCGCTCCCGCTGGACGCCGGTTTCGCGTACCAAGGCAGCGCGAGGCGGCGCCACTTGGCGGCCGGGAACCTGCTGGGCAGCGGCGGCAGCGGCAACGCCCATGCCCCGAGCCGGAGTTCGCCGCTCCAGGTGCCCGCGCTCAGCCCGGTGACGGGGACCCGGATGACGAAGCCGACCTCGCCGTCGCGCCGGGCGGGGAACGTCGCGGTGGTGCCGCGTCCGTTGTCGAGGACCGCGCTCAGGGCGCCGTCGGGGTAACTCCCCAGCGTGCAGAGCCCGTTGATCTCCAGCTCGGCGGCGGGGGCGTGGGCGGCCCAGCGGATGCCGTCGACGGTGAGGCTGGAGGGCACGGTGTGCTTGCGTTCGCCCAGGTCGAGGGTGAAGTTGCCGTGCGGCCTGGTGGTGTAGAGGGTGACGGCGCGCAGGGTGCCGTCGACGGGGACGACGTGGGTGCGGGTCGCGCCGGAGACATCGCCGGCCCGTCTGCTGCCGATCCGGGCCTCCTTGCCGACGCCCTGGGCGCCGACCGCGAGGGAGATGTCCCACAGCCCGTCGGTGAGGGGCGTCCCGTCGGCGGCGGTGGTGATGTCGACGCGCGCCTCGAACCCGGCCAGGTCGTAGGCGAATCGGCCCGCGTCCTCGTCGGCGCCGAGCTTCGGGGTCGGCGTGTGGGTGACCGGGAGGCGGAACTCGACGCCGGAGTCCCGCTCCCGCAGCACCAGTTCGGTGGTCACGTCGAACGTCTCGACCCGGTGCAGGTAGGCGTGCCCGGCCAAGTGCAACGTGGCGCCGATGAGTTGGGCCCGGGTGACATGGTGGCGGACGGTGAGCTGGTCGGTGACGTCGTAGCAGAGGTCGGGGACCGGGTGGGCCGGGTCGCGGAGGTAGGGGTAGCGGGCGTAGGCGCGGCCCGCGTCGATGAGGAGCGGGGTGGCGGCCTTGTCGCGCTGCGTCTCCTTCTCGAAGGCGACGACGTCGAGGAGTTCGTCGAGCTTGCGGTGGCGGACCAGGTGCAGCCGGAGCCGGGCCATCGCGGGGAGCCGGTCGTTCAGGCCGTCGTGCAGCAACGGTTCGATGGCGTCGGCGAGTTGGGCGAGCATCGCGTGCTGGGTGGCGCGCGGCTCGTGGACCAGCTGGCCGGCCAGGGTGTTCCAGACGTCGACGGTGAGATGCCGGTGGGCGAGGTGGTCGCGGCCGGGTCCCGGCGGCACGTGGTCCAGGATCAGGCCGATCACCCGGGGCAGGAACCGCACGCGGGGTTCCGAGCCTTTCAGGCGCCGGGTGATGTTGCCGCCGTCCTCGCGCTGCACCCAGTACAGGCAGTCGTAGTCGGCGACCACGGAAATGCCGTCGGCGTGGAGATAGGCGGCGCCGACGAAGAGTTGGTCCTCGCCGATCGGGAGATCCGTGGGGAAACGCAGGTGATGGCGTTCCAGTAATTCCCGGCGGAACAGTTTCATCGGGTTGAGCGTCCACCAGACACGGGACGAGAAGACATCGGTACGGGCCTGGTTCTTGCGGAACATCGAGGTGGGGGCGCCCCGTCCGCCGATACCGACGGTTCTGCCGAGCACGACGTCGGTGGAATGCCGTTCGGCGGCGGCGACCATGCGTTCCAGGGCCTGCGGACCGAGATAGTCGTCGGCGTCGAGAAAGAAGACATACGTCCCCTCGGCATGGTCGAGCCCGAGATTCCGGGGCGCCGAAGGACCGCCGGAGTTCTCCTGCCGTAAGACGCGCAGCAATGCGGGATAGAGCCCGGTGAGCCGCTCCAGTTCGAGCGGGGTGTCGTCGGTGGAACCGTCGTCCACGACGATGACCTCAAGGGCGTCCCGGCCGATGCTCTGTTCGGCGACGGAGGTCACGCAACGCGTCAGATAGGGCATCGCGTTGTATGCGGCGACAATCACCGAAACGCTGGGGGCGGGCATGGTCACGCTCTCCAATGGTTACCGTGCGCCCCCGTTTCCGGACCGTTCCGAAGCTCACGCGAACACCGATTCGGGCAACGTTTGCGTGGGGGAAGCCACATGGGGAGCTGCGAATTTAGCATGCGCGGGAGTTCCGTTCCGACCTCTACTGATAGTGAATGAAACTGACCCTTTCTTTCCGTCCCCTTACCCTTTACGTCATTGCAAGCCGGAATCGGATCGAACGTCACACCCCTTCATGACCCCGTTCCCGACCCCTTCCCCTGTTGCCTCCGACACCCACCCGTACCCCCACCGATCCCCGGATGTCCGCGCCGATCAGGGCATTCGGCGCCCGTGGCCCCTGTGCCGTGTGTGTGGTCGGTGAAGCCCGTTACCGACGGGTACCCAAAGATTCCGTCGCGGCATACCCTGCGCGTCATGACGGACTCGCAGGCCCCGGAACAGACCAGGACCAACCCCCTCGCCCCCGCACCGCAGGGTGTCCGCACCGCCGCCGACGTGGTCACCCCCGAGCTGGTCGCCCGGCTCACCAAGGGCGTGGTCGGCTCCGGGCGGACCGCCAACCACACCCCGTTCACCGGCGAGAAGCTGGCCGATCTGCCCGAGTCGACGCCCGCGGACGTCGAGAAGGCGTTCGACGCGGCCCGCCGGGCCCAGGCCGTCTGGGCGCGCACCCCGGTGGCGCGGCGCGCGGCCGTCCTGCTGCGCTTCCACGACCTGATCCTGGCCCGGCAGAGCGAGGTCCTCGACCTCATCCAGCTGGAGACGGGCAAGGCCAGGCTGCACGCCCACGAGGAGGTCCAGGCCGTCGCCGTCGCGGCCCGGCACTACGGCCGCAAGGCCCCCGCCTACCTACGGCCGAAGCGGCACGCCGGGGTGATGCCGACCCTGACGAAGGTCACCGAACTGCGCCACCCGCGCGGCGTCGTCGGCCAGATAGCTCCGTGGAACTACCCCCTTGAGCTGTCCGCCGGTGACGCGCTCCCCGCGTTCGCCGCGGGCAACGCGGTCGTCATGAAGCCCGACACCGGGACCTGTCTGACCGCCCTGTGGGCCCGTGACCTGCTCATCGAGGCCGGGTTGCCCGCCGACGTCCTTCAGATCGTCCTCGGCGACGGTCCCGTGATCGGCCCCGAGGTCGTCCGGCACGCCGACTACGTCTCGTTCACCGGCTCCACCCGCACCGGCCGCGAGGTCGCCCAGAGCGCGGGGGCCCGGCTGGTCGGCGTCTCCCTCGAACTCGGCGGCAAGAACGCCATGGTGGTCCTCGACGACGCCGACATCGAGAAGGCGGCGGCGGGCGCGATCCGCGCCTGCTTCTCCTCCGCCGGTCAAATCTGCGTCTCCATCGAGCGGTTGTACGTCCACGCGTCCATAGCCGACGCCTTCCTGGACCGCTTCGCCGCCCGCACCCGGGCCCTGCGGCTGGGCAACTCCCTCGCCTACGGCGCCGACATGGGCTCGCTGGTGGGCGAACGGCAACTGGCGACCGTCTCCCGGCACGTCGAGGAGGCCGTCGCCCACGGCGCGAAGGTCATTGCCGGAGGGGTCGCCCGCCCGGACATAGGCCCGTACTTCTACGAGCCGACCATACTCGACGGCGTCGACGCGTCCATGGCCGTGTGCGCCGAGGAGACCTTCGGACCGGTCGTCTCGATCTACCGCTTCCACACCGAGGACGAGGCCGTCGAGCACGCCAACTCCACGCCGTACGGCCTCAATTCGTCGGTGTGGACGCGCGACGGCCGACGCGGCGCCGCCCTCGCCGCCCGGCTGAGCACCGGCACGGTCAACATCAACGAGGGCTACGCCTCGGCCTACGGCAGCGTCCAGTCCCCGATGGGCGGCATGAAGGACTCGGGCCTCGGCCGCCGCCACGGCTCCGAGGGCATCCTCAAGTACACCGAGGCCCAGACGATCGCCCAGCAGCGACTGCTGCCCATGGGGCCGTCGTTGGGCATGGACGACGAGCAGTACGCGCGCCTGCTGAGCCGAAGTCTGCGCGCGATGAAGGCACTTCGGCTCAGGTAGGCCGTCGGCCCCGGGTCGGCCACCGGCGGCTCGCACGCACCACTCGATGAGGAGACCCCCCGTGTCCGAGGACACCTACGACTACGACGTCATCGTGGTCGGCTCCGGCTTCGGCGGCTCCGTGACCGCCCTGCGCCTGACCGAAAAGGGCTACCGGGTAGGCGTGTTGGAGGCGGGCCGCCGCTTCACCCGCGCGACCCTGCCCCGCAACTCCTGGGACCTGAAGAACTACCTCTGGGCGCCCAGGCTCGGCATGTACGGCATTCAGCGCATCCACCTGCTCGGCAACGTCATGGTCCTCGCCGGCGCGGGCGTGGGCGGCGGTTCCCTGAACTACGCCAACACCCTCTACGTGCCCCCGAAGCCGTTCTTCGACGACCCCCAGTGGCGTGACATCACCGACTGGCAGGCGGAGTTGACGCCGTACTACGACCAGGCCCGCCGCATGCTCGGCGTCCGGCTCAACCCGACGACGACCCCGTCCGACGTCCACCTGAAGGCGGCGGCCGACCGGATGGGCGTCGCCGACACCTTCCATCTCGCCCCGGTCGGCGTGTTCTTCGGTGACGGCGAGGACGCCGACGGCACGGTCACCGGCGCCCCCGGCGAGCAGGTGGCCGACCCGTACTTCGGCGGCGCGGGCCCGGACCGCAAGGCCTGCACCGAGTGCGGCGAGTGCATGACCGGCTGCCGGCACGGCGCGAAGAACACCCTCAACGAGAACTACCTCTACCTCGCCGAGCAGGCGGGCGCGGTCGTCCACCCGATGACCACGGTCGTGTCGCTCACGGACGACGCGCAGGGCGGGTACGCGATCACCACCCGGCCGACCGACGCCCGCCGCACCTCCAAACGCCGTGCCGCGAAAGGCAGTTCACCGAGGGGCCGCACCTTCACGGCCCGCCAGGTCGTCCTCGCGGCCGGCACCTACGGCACCCAGACCCTGCTGCACCGCATGAAGACGGGCCGCCAACTCCCGTACCTGTCCGACAGGTTGGGCGAGCTGACCCGGACCAACTCCGAGGCCCTGGTCGGCGCGCAGACCGACGACCGGCGCTACCGCAAGGTCACCGGCGAGGCGAAGGTCGACTTCACCCGCGGGGTCGCCATCACCTCGTCGATCCACCCGGACGAGAACACCCACATCGAGCCGGTCCGCTACGGCAAGGGCTCCAACTCGATGGGCGGCCTCTCCATCATGCAAGTCCCGTACGCCGAAGGGTCGTCGAGGGTGCTGGGCTGGCTGCGCGAGTCGGTCCGCCACCCGAGCCTCGTGCTGCGCTCGCTCTCCAACCGGCGTTGGTCCGAGCGCACGATCATCGGCCTCGTCATGCAGTCCCTGGACAACTCCCTGACGACGTACCTCAAACCCGACGGCATCGGCAAAGGCCTGCTCACCGCCCGGCAGGGCCACGGCGCCCCCAACCCCAAGCAGATCAGGGCCGCTTCAGAGGGTGCCGCCGCGATCGCCGCCGAGATCAACGGCTTCGCGGGCTCCAACGTCGGGGAGTTGATGGGCACCCCGCTCACCGCGCACTTCCTCGGCGGCTGCCCGATCGGCGCGTCCCGCGAGAGCGGCGTCATCGACCCCTACCACCGCCTCTACGGCCACCCCGGCATCTCCGTCGTCGACGGCTCGGCGGTCTCCGCCAACCTCGGCGTGAACCCCTCGCTGACGATCACCGCGCAGGCCGAGCGGGCGATGGCGTTCTGGCCCAACAAGGGCGAGAGCGACCCGCGTCC
Source organism: Streptomyces sp. NPDC091279 (assembly GCF_044757465.1). NCBI lineage: Bacteria > Bacillati > Actinomycetota > Actinomycetes > Kitasatosporales > Streptomycetaceae > Streptomyces > Streptomyces sp. NPDC091279. Next base: position 333,820 of record NZ_JBIVVA010000008.1, read on the forward strand.
GGCGCAGGGAACGGCCTACCGGCGCATCGACCCGGTCGAGCCCCTGGCACCGGCGGTCCCGGCGGCGGCGTTCGGCGCCCTGAAACTGCCGTTCCTGGGGATACCGGCGGTGCCCCCGAAGAAGTGAACGCCCCTGACGGGAAAGGGAGTTCGCGCAAGCCGGGACGGGTTGCCCACAAGTGAGGCCGCGCCAAAGGAAGAAGGACCCGCGTCCCCCTCCGAACGCGGGTCCTTCTCCTGTCTCAGGGCGGCAACGGCCGTTGCCCCAGGGGCCGTTACGCGACGGCCGAGCCCTTGCGCCGACGCACGGCGAACACCGCACCGGCACCGGCGACGACCGCGACGCCGCCCACCAGGCCGATCATCGGCAGCGCGGAACCGGCGCCGGTCTCGGCCAGGCTGCCGGTGGCCGCCACCGGGCTGACCTCGGTGAGTTCCTTCGAACCGCCGGTCTGCGGCTTGGCGTCGTTCGGCTCACCGGCGTCGGAACCGGCGGCCAGGATGTCGAAGAAGTACAGCCAGCCGTTCGGGTCGTCGGCGATCCAGCACCCCTTGTCGTCCTGGTACTGGGCGAACCCGCCGGTCAGACCGAGGGAGTCGGGCACCTTGCCGCTCACGCTCAGCCGCAGCTGGTAGGAGACGGACGCGCCCGCGCCGAGCGAGAACGCCGTGAACGTGCCGCCCTCGCCCGCCGCGTCCGCGATCGTCTGCCAGGACTTGGACGCCTTGTCGAAGACCTGGACCTTGATCAGGCCCGAGTAGTCCTCCTCGGCGTCCCAGCCGATGGCCGCGACGCCGATCAGCGGTCTGATGTCCTTGATCTCCTCGTCGCCCTTGTTGGACACGTCGAAGGAGAACGCCGTCCAGCCACTGCCGGCGACGATCGTCTCGGGCAGCCCCGACAGGCCGCTGCGCAGCTTCTCGCTCAACCCGGCCGAGCTGTCGCCCTCTTCGTCGAGGCAGATGTCGGCGCCGTCACCGGGGGTGCTCGCACTGGGGCTCGGCGACGGGGAGTGGGACGCGGGGGCGCTGGAGGTCGGGGCCGGGGTGCTCTCGTCCGCGCCGGGCGTGCTCTCCTCGGCGGCCGGGGTGCTGTCGGCGGGAGCGGGCGTGCTGTCCTCGGGTGCCGGGCTGCTCTCCTCCTCCGCCGGGGTGCTGTCCTCGGGGGCGGGCGTGCTCTCCTCGGCGGCGGGGCTGCTCGCCGACGGGGTCGGGGTGGCGTCCGTGGCGAACGCCGCCGGGGCGGAGAGCAGGGCGAGCGGGGCCAGGACGGCGGTCGCTGCGGCAGCGGCCATGGCACGGCGAAGCTTCATGAAGACCTCGATGTCCGGCGCACCACGACACGGCGGTACGCACTCGGGAGGCCTCCGCGTGTGGGGCGCGGGTGGCCCTTGTTCGCCGTGTTGGATCTGTGAAGCCTGTGAAAGGTTGCATGCGAGTTGATGATTTCTTTATGTGACGCACGTCGCACCCGGGCCTGTGTATGAGGGGGAGGGCCACCCCTGGGCCGTACGGGTCGTACGGGCCATACAGGCCATACAGGCCATACAGGCCATACGGGTCGTACGGGTCGTACGGGGAGGGGCGGCGTCTGGCCGGTCGGTGCGGGAGTGGTGGGCGCATGCGAAGGGCCCCGCGGGCTGAGCCGCGGGGCCCTTCTCCGTCAGCACCGGCGTCAGGGCAACGCCGGTGCCCGGGGAGCGGCGCCGGGGGGTTGCGCCGCTGGTTCCGGATGTCTGAGGTGGTGCGCGCACCGGCGCCGATGGGTGCTGCGGCGAGGTGCGGATGAGCGCGGTACACGTCGGTGCTGTGCAAGTCGATGCTGTGCAAGTCGGCGGTGTGCGGCGGGACTTGGGGCCTGTACGCATCGTGCTGGATGGACCCCGGCTCCGCAACCGTTCGGCCGGAATTTGTGCATATTTGCAGGTTCCCGACGGTCGGCCCCGGGCGTCCCCGGAGCCGGCCGTTTCTCTTGGGTGACCGGGCTGCTGTCCCCTGCGGTCCGGTCACGACCCTGGAGCGAGGTCCCACGACACACGGCACGTTCCGTATGTCTCATCGCTCCAGCGAGCCACGCGTGGTTCTTTCGGGCCCGCCCCTGGCTGGCACGGACATCGGGACCAACGAAGCCGTTCGCGGGGCGGTCACGCGCCGTACGGGTGAGACGGGCCCCGAACTCAGATGCGACCACGGCACAGTTCGAGCAGCGTCATCGCGAGCGCGGTGCCCGGCCTGCCGAGCGCGTCGCTGTAGTGACCGAGCACCTCCATCTCGCGGGACAGATTCACGCGCCGGCCGCCGGAGGCGATCCGGGTGTCCTGGATCACGGCGGAAACGGCCGTCCGCTCCTGGATCAGACCGATGATCCGGTCGTCGAGCGCGTCGATCCGCTCCCGGGCGCCGGTGATCACCTCGGCGGCCTCGGGGGTCCGCGCGCCGGTCTTCTCGGCAGGCGTGATCCTCTCGGCGGGGGTCGCCGTCACGGTCGTTGTCGCCACGGTCGTCGGCTCCGCGGTCGTCGTCACGGTCGTGGTCGTCGGCACGGTCGTGGTCGTCGCGGCCGTTGTCGTCTCGGCGGTCTGCTCGGCTGTGGTGCTGGTCATGTCGGGGCTCCTCATCGGGGTCGTACGGGCTGTACCTGGGATGTCCGGGTGGTACGGGTCGTACGGGTCGGGTGGTGCCCCGGAGCGGCAGGACCCGGGAAAAACGACAGGCGCCCCGGGCCTTGTCGGCCCGGGGCGCCTGTCGAAGTCGCTTGGTGGTGTGCTCAAGCAGGACGACCATGGCAGCCGGCGGGCCGGGTGCCATAGGTAAAGAGGAAGGTCGTCTGCGTGAGCATGGCGGCCAGTATGCCACGGGACACCCGGCGCGGGATCGGCCTGTCCGACCGGCTCGGTAGAATCGGGAGACCCACCGCACCTCGCCCACCGCCGGAAGGCTCCCGTGTCACCAGCGTCCCCTCCTGCCGCCGCCCTCGACACCGTCCTGGTCGTCGACTTCGGCGCGCAGTACGCCCAGCTCATCGCCCGCCGCGTCCGTGAGGCCCGCGTCTACAGCGAGATCGTGCCGAGCACCATGCCGGTCGCGGAGATGCTCGCCAAGAAGCCGGCGGCGATCATCCTCTCCGGCGGCCCCTCGTCCGTGTACGAGAGCGGCGCCCCCACCGTCGACCGCGCGCTCTTCGAGGCCGGCGTCCCCGTCTTCGGCATGTGCTACGGCTTCCAGCTGATGGCGACGACGCTCGGTGGCACCGTCGACAACACCGGCGCCCGCGAGTACGGCCGCACCGACCTGCACGTCTCCCGCGCCTCGTCCACCCTCTTCGAGGGCACCCCGGACGAGCAGGCGGTCTGGATGTCGCACGGCGACGCCTGCTCCGCCGCCCCCGAGGGCTTCACCGTCACGGCCTCCACCGACGTCGTCCCGGTCGCCGCCTTCGAGAACGACGACAAGAAGCTGTACGGCGTCCAGTACCACCCCGAGGTCATGCACTCCACGCACGGCCAGCAGGTCCTGGAGCACTTCCTCTACCGCGGCGCCGGCCTCACCCCGTCCTGGACCACCGGGAACGTCATCGAGGAGCAGGTCGCCGCGATCCGCGAGCGGGTCGGCGACAAGCGCGCCATCTGCGGCCTGTCCGGCGGCGTCGACTCCGCCGTTGCCGCGGCCCTCGTCCAGAAGGCCATCGGCTCCCAGCTGACCTGCGTCTACGTCGACCACGGCCTGATGCGCAAGGGCGAGACCGAGCAGGTCCAGAAGGACTTCGTGGCCGCGACCGGCGTCCAGCTGGTCGTCGTCGACGCGGAGCAGCGCTTCCTCGACGCGCTCGCCGGGGTCTCCGACCCCGAGCAGAAGCGGAAGATCATCGGCCGCGAGTTCATCCGCGTCTTCGAGCAGGCGCAGGCCGACATCATCGCCGACGACGGGCCCGAGGTCGCCTTCCTGGTGCAGGGCACCCTCTACCCGGACGTCGTCGAGTCCGGCGGCGGCACCGGCACCGCCAACATCAAGTCCCACCACAACGTCGGCGGCCTCCCCGAGGACCTCGAATTCCAGCTGGTCGAGCCGCTGCGCCAGCTGTTCAAGGACGAGGTCCGGATGGTCGGCCAGGAACTCGGCCTGCCCGACGAGATCGTCCAGCGCCAGCCCTTCCCCGGCCCCGGCCTCGGCATCCGGATCGTCGGCGAGGTCACCAAGGAACGGCTCGACCTGCTCCGTGACGCCGACGCCATCGCCCGCGAGGAGCTGACCGCGGCCGGCCTCGACCGTGACATCTGGCAGTGCCCGGTGGTGCTCCTCGCCGACGTCCGCAGCGTCGGCGTCCAGGGCGACGGCCGTACCTACGGTCACCCGATCGTGCTGCGCCCGGTCTCCTCCGAGGACGCGATGACCGCCGACTGGTCGCGCCTTCCGTACGACGTCCTCGGCAAGATCTCCACCCGGATCACCAACGAGGTGCGCGACGTCAACCGCGTCGTCCTCGACATCACCTCGAAGCCGCCGGGCACCATCGAGTGGGAGTGATCGAGTGGGAGTAGCGGCTGCGGGGGGCCTTGCGGGCGTGGGGTGCCTGCGGGAGCAGACAGGGAAGTAGAGGTAGGGAAGTAGAGGTAGGGAGGACGGGGTGGGACGGCTTCTGCTGTTCCACCTCTTTTCTGCCGTGCGGCACCCTCTCTTTTTTGCCGTGCGGCACCACCCTTCAGCTTCTTTGTGCGGCACCCTTCAGCACCGGGGCCATGTCCCTCGGCCGCGCTCGCCACTTCGGGTACCGGCGTCATCTTTACGGCACAGAGCTGTTCTCCCGCGCTGACCGACGGTAACTTCCGCCCCCTAGACCCACCCCAGTGCCGGAGGACCACATGCACGGGCCGAAGCCACCGCTGCCGCTGCCCACGGACCAGTTGCAGTTCGCGATGCCGCCGATGCACGACTCGCTCGACGACGAGCGGCGACACCGCAAGGAACGGCTCGCCGGTGCCCTGCGGATCTTCGGCCGACTCGGCTTCGAGGACGGTGTCTCCGGGCACATCACCGCCCGCGACCCCGAGTTCAGCGACTGCTTCTGGGTCAATCCGTTCGGCCTGCCGTTCAAGCACGTCACCGTGAGCGACCTCGTGCTCGCCAACTCCGACGGGCAGGTCATCGAGGGGCGCTACCACGTCAACCAGGCCGCGTTCACCGTGCACGCCCAGGTGCATGCCGCCCGGCCCGACGTCGTCGCCGTCGCGCACTGCCACTCCGTGCACGGGCGTGCCCTGTCCGCCCTCGGTGACCTCCTCGACCCCATCACGCAGGAGAGCTGCGCCTTCTACGAGGACCACGCCCTGTACAACGCGTACACCGGCGTCGCCATCGACGCCGACGAAGGGCGGCGGATCGCCACCGCGCTCGGGTCCCGCAAGGCGCTCGTGCTGCGCAACCACGGGCTGCTCACCGTCGGCGACTCCGTCGACGCCGCCGCCTGGTGGTTCCTGTCCATGGAACGTTCCGCGCAGGTCCAGCTCACGGCCAAGGCCGCCGGGCGGCCCCTCCTCATCGACCACAAACTCGCCGTCGCCACCCGGGAACAGCTCGGCGGCGACCTCGTCGGCTGGATCAACTACCAGCCCATCTGGAGAGACGTGAGCCGAAGCGAACCCGACCTGCTCTCTTGAGGGGAGGAGAGGGGAGAGGGGAGGGGGTAGGGGGAAGTGAGAGGAGAGGGGTTAGGGGGAGGGGGTAGAGGGAGAGTGCGCGGGTGGGTGGGTGGTGGAGGGGTTGGGTGCTTCTTCTGGTTTTTTAGAAGTCTCTTAGTACCGCTGCCTTCGTCATCGCGAACTCCTCGTCCGTGAGCACCCCTTCCTTGTGCAGCTCCCCCAACTCCCGCAACCTGCGCAGGAGCAGGTCATGGTGATCGGTCTGTCTCGGCACCGTCGACGCCGGTCTCGTTCCCTCACCCTTGGCCTCGGGCAACCGCGTCGACGGGTGCGGCAACCTCGCCGTCACCGCCGTCGCCACCAGTGCCGTGAGCAGATCCCTGCGTGCGCTGTACCAGAGGTTCAGGGTGAACGGGTCCTTGGCCGGCGGCAGCTTCGAGAACGCCGTCTCCCGGGTCACGAAACGCAGGTAGCCGTCCTCGTGACTGACGTTGGGCAGCCACTCGACCTGGACCAGCTCGGTGAGCGGCACGACCCTCGGGCCTGTCGCCCGCTTGATCCGGTCCGAGGTGTCCGCCCAGTCGATCCGCACGTGCAGTCCGTCGAACGACACCGTGCCGTCCGAGCACCGCACCGACACCGGTACCGGTGGGCCCGCCAACAGGTACGTCGACGTCGGGGCCGTCGGGATCTGGTCCAGCAGCAGGGCCTGGCGGATCTCCTCGGCCATGTACTCGGCCGACCCCGAACGGTCCGTCTCCACCAGTAGGCGGTACGGGTCCGCCCGGTCGGGGAGGCGTCCGCCCGTCGCCTGGAGCAGCGGGTCGGCGCCCTCTCTGAGCCTCAACCGCAGCCGACCTCGCCTGCGTTCGGGCTCGAACGTCACGCCCGCCACCGCTTCCAGAGGTACGGCAACCTCTCCGTACGTCTGTCGGAACAGGGGGACGGAACGGTGCAGGCCCGGTGTGATCCTGATCGTCGTGCCGTCGAAGGCCCAGGTTCCGTCGCGCTGGGTGAGCTCGGCCATGGGGGAATTCTCGCAGCCGGACGCTCACGCTGGGTGTGGGTGTGGGTGTGGGTGTGGGTGTGGGTGTGGGTGCGGGTGTGGGCCTCGGCGTGCGCGCCTGGTGGTGGGTGCCGGGGGTGCCGGGGGTGCCGGGGGTGCCGGGGGTGCCGGGGGGTGTGGGGGTGTCGGGGGGGGGGGGGGGGGGGGGGGGGGGGGGGGGGGGGGGGGGGGGGGGGGGGGGGGGGGGGGGGGGGGGGGGGGCGGGGCGGGGGTGCGGCGAATCCGCCGCCTCTCGGGCCCTTGGGTTGGTTTTTTGGTGGGGTTGGGTGGTGGCTGGCTAAGCGGCGGATTTTCGCCGCACCCCCGCGACCCGCTCCCGTTTCGTCTTCGGCCGACCGCCGGGGGCCATTCCGCGGGGGCCGACCGGAGGGGCGTCGACGGCTGTGTGTCAACGGCGGGGCGTCAATCGCCGTGGTGCTAATGGGTGGGAGCGCCGATAGGGGGAGCGCCAGGGGGGGAGCGCCGAAGGGGTGGAGGGGGCTTGTCTGTGGGGGGCTGCCTGTGGTGGGTGGGGGCTTGGCTGGCGGGGGTGGTGGGGCTTGCTTGTGGGGTGGTGGGGGAGGAGGGAGTGGTGGCTGGCGGGGGTGGTGGGGTGGGTGGTCTCCGGACAAAGTTTGGTGGGGGTGAGCGGGGGTGGTGTTGCTTACGTATCGTTTTTGAGGGGGTCGGTACTGCGGGTGAGAGGCGGCTGTTGTGACGCATGGCATTCGTACGGATTCGGGGTCCCCTTCTTCCGGTGGCGGGCGGGCTGGGGTGCGGGAGATCGCTGCTCGGTACGCGTTGGTTCCGTTGCGGATCTTTCTCGGGGTCACCTTTATTTACGCGGGGTTGGACAAGGTGACGGACAGCGCGTTTCTCAAGGGGTCCGGGGCCGGGTCGATCGGGGAGACCATGCGGGCTGTGCGGGACTCGTCGGCGATTCCCGCGTTGGTGGACCTGGCGCTGAAGAACCCGGTCGGGTTCGGGTACGCCATCGCGTTCGGTGAGGTGGCTGTCGGGATCGGGACGTTGATCGGGCTGCTGGCGCGGCTGGCCGCGTTGGGTGGGGCGTTGATCTCGTTGAGTCTCTGGCTGACGGTGAGTTGGGCCTCCGATCCCTACTACTACGGCAATGACCTCGCCTATTTGATGGCCTGGCTTCCGTTGGTGCTGGCGGGTGCGGCTGTCTTCTCGTTGGACGCCTTGATCAGGGGGCGGCGGGGCGGCGGGAGTTCTCAGTAGCGGGGGTGTCCTTGGTGGCGTCCTTGATGTCCAAGGTGTCCTTGGTGGTCGGTGGGGTTGGGGTGTTGGGGTGAGTGGGGTGGGTGGGTGTTGCGGCGGATGGTTTGTGTGATGGCCGTTGTTGCGCCGGCCAGGCAGAGGCCTCCTATGACGATCGGGATGATCGCGAACCAGGGGGTCTCCCAGAGGCCTCCCGCGTCGCCCACGAAGGTGACACCCGCCAGGGCGAAGGCGAGGCCCGCCACCAGCTTTCCGGGCTGGAACTCATGACGAAGCACGGGCCACCTCCGCCTGGCCGAGGCCTACCTCCAGGGTGAGGTCGAGGGTGCCGGTGCTCTGGTCGGGTCTCAGGGTCACGTTCCTGTGCTTGCCGGGTGCCACGTCCACGTCTCTTCTGTCGTCGCCCGGGAGTTGGATGTCGCCCGCGCCCACGTCGATGGTCAGTTTCAGGGTGGCGTTCTTCGGGGCGATGATCCGCAGTCGGCCCAGGCCCACCGAGGCTCTCGACGTCACCGTCCGGCCCTTGGTCAGGTCGAGGTGGCTCAGATCCAGGGTGCCGACGCCGGTGCCGAGCCCGTAGGCCGAGCGGACGTCGGCCACCGTGGCGGGCTGCCAGGTGGCGCGTATCCAGTGGGCGTCGATGTCCTTGGGGAGCAGGGACACCGTGGCCATCAGGGCCGCCGTGAGCACCGCGAGGAGGACCGAACCGGCGCCGGTGCGGCCCAGGAACGCGCTCACCGCGATGCCCAGACCGAGGACGACCAGGGCACAGGCCAGGCCGGCCTGGAGGCTGGTGGTGAGCGGGTGGCCGTCCCAGGCGGCCCGGGTGCCGACGGCGCCGGCGACGAGCGCGAGCAGGAACACCCAGCCGCCGATCCAGCGGGGGCCGCGCGGCGTCGGTGCCGGGGGGCTCGGGTCGGGGAGGTGGGCGGTGGTGCGCCAGGACGGGGCCAGGCCGACGTCGAGCAGGTCCGTGAGGCCACGGCCGCCGGAACCAGGGCCCCAGAGGTAACCGGTGGCTCCGTGGTGGCCGCCGTCCTTGACGATCGGGTCGCGCCACCAGGACGGATGGATGCCAGGGACCGGCGGGGCCTGGGCCTCCGGCGGGGCGTCCGCGGCGGCCTGCGCGGCCAGCGGATCGGGGTCGGGGGCGCCGCGCTGCCGCGACCAGTACCCCGCGCCCGCGAGAAGAAGGGAGAGGACCACGGCGAACGCCAGCACGTCGCCGTTGCCCAGCATCGACAGGAACACCCCGCAGCCGACCAGCATGAACAGCACCGCGGTCAGTGCCTGGCCGTCGACGCGGCCGGTGAGGAGCTTGCGCAGCTCGTTCTTCTCCTCGCCCTCGTACGGGACGAGGAGCCAGGCGAAGCCGTAGAAGATCAGGCCGAGACCGCCGGTCGCGGAGAGGACCGCGAGGGTGATGCGGAAGATGACCGGGTCCATGTCGCATTGGCGGCCGAGGCCCGAGCAGACGCCCGCGAGCACCTTGTGCCGCTGGTCGCGGCGGAGGGTGGAGGGCGGCTGCGGCGGGTGGGCCGGGGCCGGGTCGGACAGGTGCGACGGGGCTGGGTCGGGCGGGGTGTCCGAGGCGGGCGCGGCCTTCTGCGGTCCGGCGCCCTGGACGGGGCGCGGGCCGGAGGCGGGCTGCGGACCCGTCGTGGCGCGCTCGTGATCTGTCATGGGTCCATGGTGCCGGGCGGGGCGGCTCGGGGGGAGCCGGGATGACCCTGGCCGAACCCTGAGATCGACCCTGAGACGGAACCAGGGAGGTGTTCGACGACACGCCGTCGTGGAGATCAGGGATGTCTCGGGGGTCGACCCTGATGCCCTGCCACGGCCACCGTGTGACCATCGTTGGCATGCCGGAAGCCGCAGCAGCGCCACTCGTCGAACCGCGGTCGCCGCGCAAGCTCTACCGCAGCAGCGACGGTCGTTGGCTCGGTGGGGTGGCGCGGGGACTCGCCGGGCACCTCGGGCTGCCCGTCGCCTGGGTGCGGCTCGTCTTCGTCGGCCTGTTCATGGCGGACGGCCTCGGGGCGTTGGTGTATGCCGCGTTCTGGTTCTTCGTGCCGCTGGGCGTCGGCGGGGTCGGCGAGCAGCGGTCCCTGTCGCTGGTCTCCACCGAGACCTCGCCCGACGGGCGGCGCCGGCTCGTCGCCCGCAGACCGGACAAGGGACAGATCGTCGCCCTGCTCCTCATGGTCGTCGTGGCCATGGTCTTCGTGGGCAGTGTCAATGTGGGCAACGGCGCCAAGGCCTACCTGTGGCCCGTCGTCCTGGTCGGGGCCGGGGTGGCCCTGGTCTGGCGTCAGGCCGACAACGCCCGGCGGGCCCGCTGGGTCGAGGTCGGCCGCCGCAAACGCACCCTGAGTCTGCTGCGCGCGGCCGGCGGTGTCCTGCTCGTCACGGCGGGCGTCAGCGGCGTCTTCGTCCTCCAGGGTTCCGCCGCCCACCTCGGCTCGGTCCTCCAGGCCGCCCTGGCCGTCCTGGTGGGGATCACGCTCCTCGCGGGCCCCTACCTCGTCCGGATGACACAGGACCTGTCCGAGGAACGGCTGATGCGCATCCGTGCCCAGGAGCGCGCCGAGGTCGCCGCCCACGTCCACGACTCCGTGCTTCACACCCTGACCCTGATCCAGCGCAACGCGGAGAGCGCGAGCGAGGTCCGCAGGCTCGCCCGGGCCCAGGAGCGCGACCTGCGCACCTGGCTCTACCGGCCGGAGGGCACCGGCAAGGACGAGGCCGACGAGCCCGCCACCCTCGCCGACGCCGTCCGGGGCAACGCGGCGGAGGTCGAGGACAAGCACGGCGTCCCCATCGAGGTCGTGGTCGTCGGGGACTGCCCGCTCGACGAGCGGATCGCGGCGCAGATGCAGGCCGCGCGCGAAGCGATGGTCAACGCCGCGAAGTACGGTGGCGAAGGCGGTGCCGTCCAGGTCTTCGCCGAGGTGGAGGGGGAGAAGGTCTTCGTGTCGGTCCGCGACCGGGGGCCCGGTTTCGACCTCGGTTCCATACCCGCCGACCGCATGGGCGTCAGAGAATCGATCATCGGCCGGATGGAGCGCAACGGCGGTACGGCGCGGCTGCGCGCGGTGCCGGACGGCGGCACCGAGGTCGAGTTGGAGATGGAGAGAGCGGAGACGTCATGAGCGACCCGACCGAGGAGAACGACACCACGGGAGCGCCCGAGCCGGCCGAGCCGGCCGAGAGCGGCGAGAGCGGCGAGAGCGGGACGAGCGGACGGCATGTGAGGGTGGTCCTCGTCGACGACCACCGGATGTTCCGCACCGGCGTCCAGGCCGAGATCGGCCGGACCGACGAGACCGGCGTCGAGGTCGTCGGCGAGGCGGCCGACGTCGACCAGGCGGTCACGGTCATCACCGCGACCCGCCCCGAAGTGGTCCTGCTCGATGTGCACCTGCCCGGGGGCGGCGGCGTCGAAGTGCTGCGCCGCTGCGCCCCGTTGATGACCGACGCCGAGCAGCCCGTGTGCTTCCTCGCCCTGTCCGTGTCGGACGCGGCGGAGGACGTCATCGGGGTGATCCGGGGCGGCGCCCGGGGCTATGTGACGAAGACGATCACGGGCACCGACCTGATCGACTCGATCTTCCGGGTGCAGGAGGGCGACGCGGTGTTCTCGCCGCGCCTGGCCGGGTTCGTCCTGGACGCCTTCGCCAACACGGACGCGCCCCCGCTCGACGAGGACCTCGACCGGCTCACCCAGCGCGAGCGCGAGGTGCTGCGGCTCATCGCGCGCGGCTACGCCTACAAGGAGATCGCCAAGCAGCTGTACATCTCGGTGAAGACGGTCGAGTCGCATGTCTCGGCGGTGCTGCGGAAGCTCCAGTTGTCCAACCGGCACGAACTGACGCGCTGGGCGACGGCACGACGGCTGGTCTGAGACGCGTGCGCGCCGCCCGTGCGGGTGCCCCGAGGGCCGTTCACGCCACCCGGGTCGCCCCCGCGAACGGCATCTCGTCGACCGGGGCCAGACGGACCGGCGCCGACGGGTTCGGGGCGTGGATCATCCGGCCGTTGCCGACATAGATGCCGACGTGACTGATGCCGGAGTAGAAGAACACCAGGTCGCCGGGGCGGAGTTCGGAGCGTGGGACGCGTCGGCCGGAGCCGATCTGGGCGTAGGTCGTGCGGGGCAGGGAGACTCCGGCCGCGCGGTAGGCGGCCTGGACGAGGCCCGAGCAGTCGAAGGAGTGGGGGCCGGTCGCGCCCCACACATAGGGGCTGCCGAGTTTGGCGTAGGCATAGGCGACGGCTGCGGCGGCACGGGAGCCGGGGGACTTGGCGGCGCCGGACCCGGGCGGCGTCAGGTCGGGGCGGGACTCGGTGGCGGACCGGGAGGCGGTGCTCGTGCCGTGCTCGCCGACCAGGGTGCGGTCGGCGGCGGGGAGTCGGGAGAGCAGGCGGCGGGCGGCGGCCAGTTTCTCGGTGACCGCCTTCTTGCGGGCCTTCAGTTCGGCCTGCCGTGCGGTGAGCGCCTTCAGTTGGAGGCGTGCGTCGCCGCGTAACTCCGCGATCTCCCGCAGCTGTTGGCGGACGACGCCGACGGCCGCGGCCTGCCGGGTGCCCGTGTACGCCATGTACTTGGCGCCGTTCAGGTACTGGTCGGGGTCGCCGGACAGCATGAGCTGGAGCGCCGGGTCGAGGCCGCCGTCGCGGTACTGGGTGGCGGCGATGGAACCGAGGGCGTCGCGGGCCGAGTTGAGCTTCAGCGTCCTGCGCGCGGCCTCGTCCCGCAGTGTGCCCAGCCGCTTCCCGGCGGCGTCCGCCTTCTCCTTCGCGCCGTTGTACTTCTCGGTCGCCGCCTCCGCCTGCCGGTACAGCGTGTCCACCGCCGACCTCACCTGCGCCGGGCTCGGATTCGGCTCGGCGTGTCCGACCCCGTCGAGCGCGGTCACCGTCGCCACGCCCGCGAGGGCGAGGACGAGGGCTGTGCGGGCGGTACCGCCGCTGACCTGGCGCCGACTGGGCTTGCGGTGCGCTGCCACGTGGACTGCACGTCCTCTCGTACGACCGCCGGGAGCGTCCTTCACGCGTCCGGCGGCGGCCCGCACAGGGGGAGCGGGCCGCCGCCGGACTTCCTCGGCGATGGTGGCCGACTGCCGCCCCTGGTCCGGACGGCGGTGGGGAGCCGGTCACCTGGAGGAGGACGCTAGGCCCGCCGATGACAACCAGGTAACGCGATGTGCGCAACTGCCAGAAGTGGGTCGGGAGGTGACCGGAACTGATCGGATCGCGGGCACGGAACGGGCAGATTCACGGGGTGCGTTGACCGAACGGGCAGTTCCGGGGCGAGTCCCGTGCCGGGGTGCTACAGCCGACCCGCAGGCGGGCGGTCGGCGGGGGGGCGGACGGGGCGGTGTCGGGTGGCCCTCGGGCCCCTGATTAGGCTCCGGCCTCATGGACGTACTCATCCATCTCTTCGTCGGCCTGCACATCGTCGGCATCGCCTCGCTGCTCGGCGGCTTCCTCACGCAACTGAAGGCGATGGGCCGGGGCACCGCGCGTTTCGTGCCCGCCATGCTGCACGGCGCGCTGACGATGCTGGTCACCGGCGCGCTCCTGGTCGGCCTCAACCAGGCCGACGACCACCACGTCAACACCCTCAAGATCGGTGTGAAGCTGGCCCTGCTCATCGTGATCCTGGGCCTCGTCTACGTGAAGCGCGACGACGAGAAGGTCGACAAGAACCTGTTCGGCCTGGTGGGCCTGCTCACCACGGTGAACATCTTCATCGCCGTGCTGTGGACCTGATCCCCGCCCGGCCGCCCGCACAGCGGCGCGCCGCACCCACGGCGACGGCGAGCCACCCCGCCACCGCGATCCACAGCAGCACCTGCCCCGGCCCCCTGAGCCACGGGAGGCGCGCGGCGGACCCGACGGCCAGCGTGGCCGCCGCCGTCATGCCCAGCGGGAACACGGTCGCCCAGCGGAGCACGTCGTAGCGCGGCCGGGGGCGGACCGCCTCCGCGACGGCGAGAACGACGTACCAGGCGCCGGCGAGCACCAGCAGCGCGACGGTGACCGCGCGCAGGACGCCGCGATCGTCGTCGTTCCACAGGTGGAGGCGTGTGTCGTCGGCGGCGAGCAGGGTCGAGCCGGCCAGCGCGGAGATGGCGAGCGCGCCGCCCGCCACCCACTGGTCACCGGCGCCCTCGAACAGTTGTCGTAGGTCGAAACAGGCCAGCGCGACGCAGTAGAGGACCAGGCCGCCCCAGAACAGCACCAGAGCGGTGTACGCGAGCCACGCCGCCGTCTGCGCCCCGGCGAGCGTGCCGGACAGCGCGGCGAGCCCCTGCGTCGCCACGCAGGCCAGGAACACCCCGCCGGACATCCCGCGCCGCCGCCAGTGCCGTACGACGTCGATCAGCAGCGCCGGCCACAGGGCGGCGGCCAGCGCCAGCAGCGCGTCGGCGAGGAGATGCCGGCCCAGGTCGGAGAAGCGGGTGCCGAGAACGGCGGTCGCCGCGACGGCCGTCAGGGCCCCCGGCACCCGGGCCGCCGCCATCCATCGCGCCCGGTCCCACAGCAGCCCCGTGACGAAGCGCGCGGCCAGCACCAGCCACGCCCCGCACGCGAGCACCAGGGCGATCAGCGACAGCACCTCGTGCCCCGTCAGCCGCAGCCCCACCGACAGGATGCCCGTCGCCAGCACGGCGGCCCCGGCCTCCGGCGAACGGCGTGCCCACCACGCGCGCGGGGAGAGGGAGCCGGACGCGGGACCGTGAGGGGCGGACATGGGCCGATGCTAGGGAGCACCCGGCGCGGCGGTCGCGGGGCACGCGCGGGCGGGCGGAAACGGTCGCGCAGGGCGGCGCGGGCGCACGGACACGGGCCGGGCATATGCCAAAACGGCCGTACGCGTGCGTGCCGCGACGGCGGGTGCCGTCGATGCCTACGCGCGCGTGCGGCCGGGTCGGTGTCGGCTCAGGCCGGGCGGACCACGCTGTGGATGATCGACTCGCCGCCGTAGTAGACGGACTCCTCGCGGACGTACGCGCCCGGCTTCGGGGCGTGGATCATCATGCCGTTGCCGATGTAGAGGCCCACGTGGGTGACGTCGTCGTAGAAGAAGATCAGGTCACCGGGGCGGGCGTCGGCGAGGGGGACGGTCGTTCCGGCGTTCACCTGGTCGTAGGTGGTGCGCGGGAGGGTGACGCCCGCGGCCTTCCAGGCGGCCTGCGTGAGGCCGGAGCAGTCGTAGGAGCCGGGTCCGGTGGCACCCCAGACATACGGCTTGCCGACCTGCGCGCGGGCGAACGCAAGCGCTTTCCCCGCCTTGACGGAGTACGCGTCGCCCGAGGCGGAGGAGGAGGAAGAGGCGGAAGGGGACGACGAGGCGGACGAGGATGACGAGGACGACGAGTCAGGGGTGTCCTGTCGGGCCGCCTGCTCCGCCTTCTGCTGCTTCGCGAGTTCGGCGGCCTTCTCGGCGGCGGCCTCCTGCTTCTTCCGCTCGATCTCCGCGAGCCGCGCCTTCTCCTCGGCGGTCAGCTTCGACAGCATCGCGCGCGCGGCGGAGAGTTTCTGCTGCACGGTGGCCTTGGCCGTGTGCAGGTCGCTCTGGGTCTCGGTGAGCGTCTCAAGGCTCCGGGTGGCCTCCTGGCGCTTCTTCATGGTCGCCGACTGCTCGGTGACGTAGTCGTCGACCGCGCCCTTCTGGCGGGAGGTCAGACGGCTCATCAGCTGGGTCTGGTCGAAGTAGTCCTGCGGCGTGTCGGAGAGCAGGAAGGTCGCCGTGTCCGGCGTCGAGGCCCCGGAACGGTACTGGGCCGCGGCGAAGGAACCCAGCTCCTCCCGCGCGGAGTTGAGCTTCTGGGTGCGCCGGGCGACGTCGTCGAGGAGCGTGTCGACGCGCTTGCGCTGCTTGGTGGTCCGCTCCTTGGCCGCGTTGTACTTCTCGGTCGCCGACTCGGCCTGCCGGTACAGGTCGTCGACCTTCTTCTCGACCTCCTCCAGGCTCGGCTTGCCGTCGGGGGCGGGGGCGGCGTCGGCCGTCTGGGACAGCAGGGCGACGGAGGTCAGGGCGGCCGTGGCGAGGGCGGGGGTGCGGATGCCTGCTGCGCGTGCTCCCGAGGGGCGCGACTTGCGGTGCGACGCCAAGAGTGGCGACTCCTTCCCATATCCGCCTACCGAGTCGGCTGTCGGGTTCGGGCGCGTGCTTCGGAAGGGTTGCCCTACGGTGCCCGTCCCGCGAGGGGAGGGCGGACCGATTCACCCCGGGATCGGTGTGGGTCCCCGGCTCCGGATGCGCGGCGGCGGCCCGGACTCGGCGGCGGCCGCGCGGCCCGGCGACGTTCGCCGGAGAGGGTCGTGCGGCCTTGCCGGAACGGTAGCCAACTCGTGTGGCCTCTGTGAAGGTTGATGGCCGATATGCCCGATACGTTTTCGTGACCTCGGGAAGGTGTGCGGGGGTCGGTCGCCGCACGTGAACGCCTGGTCACGGGCGGTCGCGGGTGGCGTGGCCGGACGTCCGTGCGCGGTGGATGTTCTCAGGGCGGGGGCGGGCTGTCAGTGGGGCCGCCTAGACTCGGAGAGCGATGAGCAGCCTCTTTGACGACAGCTTCCTGGCGAACCTCCAGACCCCCCGCGGGCACGACGAGGAACCCCCGCCACCACCCGAGGACGAGCACGCCCCGGAGTCGATTCCGGACGACCTGTTCGGCGGGAAGTTCGACGCGCCCCCGGACCGCGACACCCACTACCGCGACGGCGCCCCGCGTCCGGTCCTGGACGCCGCAGCCCTGGTCGACGGGTTGAACGACAACCAGAAGAAGGCCGTCGTCCACGCCGGGACCCCGCTGCTCATCGTGGCCGGAGCCGGTTCCGGCAAGACCCGGGTGCTCACCCACCGCATCGCCTACCTCCTGGCCGAGCGGAACGCGCACCCGGGCCAGATCCTCGCGATCACCTTCACCAACAAGGCCGCCGGTGAGATGAAGGAGCGCGTCGAGCAGCTCGTCGGACCGCGCGCGAACGCCATGTGGGTGATGACGTTCCACAGCGCGTGCGTGCGCATCCTGCGCCGGGAGAGCAAGAAGCTCGGCTTCACCTCGTCGTTCTCGATCTACGACGCCGCCGACTCCAAGCGCCTGATGGCCCTGGTCTGCCGCGACCTGGACCTGGACCCCAAGCGCTACCCGCCGAAGTCGTTCAGCGCCAAGATCTCCAACCTGAAGAACGAGCTGATCGACGAGGAGGACTTCGCCGCGCAGGCCGCCGACGGTTTCGAGAAGACCCTCGCGCAGGCCTACGCCATGTACCAGTCACGGCTGCGCGAGGCGAACGCCCTCGACTTCGACGACCTGATCATGACGACGGTCAACCTGCTGCGCGCCTTCCCCGACGTCGCCGAGCACTACCGCCGCCGTTTCCGGCACGTCCTCGTCGACGAGTACCAGGACACCAACCACGCCCAGTACGCGCTCGTGCGTGAGCTGGTCGGCAGCGCCGAGCGGCCCCTCGACGTGCCGCCGGTCCCGCTCGCCGAGCACGAACTGCCGCCCGCCGAACTGTGCGTCGTCGGCGACGCCGACCAGTCGATCTACGCCTTCCGGGGCGCGACGATCCGCAACATCCTCCAGTTCGAGGAGGACTACCCGGACGCGACGACGATCCTCCTGGAGCAGAACTACCGCTCCACCCAGACGATCCTCACCGCCGCCAACGCCGTCATCGAGCGCAACGAGTCCCGCCGCCCCAAGAACCTGTGGACCAACGCCGGTGCGGGCGCCCGCATCACCGGGTACGTCGCCGACACCGAGCACGACGAGGCGCAGTTCGTCGCCGAGGAGATAGACCGCCTCACCGACGCGGGCGACGCCAAGGCCGGGGACGTCGCCGTCTTCTACCGGACGAACGCCCAGTCGCGGGTCTTCGAGGAGATCTTCATCCGCGTCGGCCTGCCCTACAAGGTCGTCGGCGGCGTCCGCTTCTACGAGCGCAAGGAGGTCCGGGACGTCCTGGCCTACCTGCGGGTCCTCGCCAACCCGGAGGACTCCGTCCCGCTGCGCCGGATTCTGAACGTCCCCAAGCGCGGCATCGGCGACCGCGCGGAGGCGATGATCGACGCCCTCGCGCAGCGCGAGAAGATCAGCTTCCCGCAGGCGCTGCGCCGCGTCGACGAGGCGTACGGCATGGCGGCGCGCTCCACCAACGCCGTGCGGCGGTTCAACACGCTGATGGAGGACCTCCGCACGATCGTCGAGTCCGGCGCCGGACCGGCGACGGTCCTGGAGGCGATCCTCGAACGCACCGGCTACCTCGCCGAGTTGCAGAACTCCACCGACCCGCAGGACGAGACCCGCATCGAGAACCTCCAGGAACTCGCCGCCGTCGCCCTGGAGTTCGAGCAGGAGAGCGGCGAGGCCGAGAGCGACACGCCCGTCGGACTCGCCGCCTTCCTGGAGCGCGTCGCCCTGGTCGCCGACTCCGACCAGATCCCCGACGACGACGAGGACGGCTCCGGAGTCATCACCCTGATGACCCTGCACACCGCCAAGGGCCTGGAATTCCCGGTGGTGTTCCTCACCGGCATGGAGGACGGCGTCTTCCCGCACATGCGCGCCCTCGGCCAGGCCAAGGAGCTGGAGGAGGAACGGCGCCTCGCCTACGTCGGCATCACGCGCGCGCGGGAACGGCTCTACCTCACGCGCGCGTCCCTGCGCAGCGCGTGGGGGCAGCCGTCGTACAACCCGCCCTCCCGTTTCCTGGAGGAGATCCCGGCCCAGCACGTCGACTGGAAGCGCACCGGCGCCAAGGCGTCGGCGCCCGCGGGACCGGTGTCGGGGGTCGCGGCCTCGCTGTCGTCGTCCCGCTCGCGCTCCTCGGCGTCGGGCGCGTCCGGGTTCGCCACCCGCAGGTCGGCGGCGGAGAAGCCGGTGGTCGCGCTGGCCGTCGGCGACCGGGTGACGCACGACCAGTTCGGGCTCGGCACGGTCGTCGGCGTGAAGGGCACGGGCGGCAACGCGGAGGCGACGGTCGACTTCGGGGACGTCAAGCCGAAGCGGCTGCTGCTGCGGTACGCGCCGGTCGAGAAGCTGTAGTTGACGGAAAACGGCTCGTCCCTACGGGTGAGGGCGAGCTGTTCCGGCCGGTCGAGCGGGGGCGCTACGTCGGGTCGAGGCCGTGGCTGCGCAGCCACGGGAGCGGGTCGATGGCGGAGCCACCGGCGGGCCGGACCTCGAAGTGCAGGTGCGGGCCGGTCGAGTTGCCGGAGTTGCCGGAGTACGCGATCGGGTCGCCGGCCTTGACCGTCGTTCCGGAGGCGACGCGGTAGCTGGAGAGGTGGCAGTACCAGGTCTCCGTGCCGTCCTTCGCGGTCACGATCATCATGTTGCCGTAGGCGCTGTTCCACTGGGTGCGCGCGGTGCCGTCGGTCGCGGCCATCACCGAGGTGCCGTAGGAGACGGGGAAGTCGATGCCGGTGTGCACGGACATCCAGTTGACGCCGGCCTGGCCGAAATAGGCGCTCAGGCCGCGCTGGGCGACGGGGAGCGCGTACTTGGGGCGCAGCCGTTCCTTGCGGGCGGCCTCGGCGGCGGCCTTCTTCTGCTCGGCGGCCTGCTCGGCCTTGAGGTCGATGCGCTCCTGCGTCCGGCTGGCCCGGTCACGGAAGTCGTCGGCACCGTCGGAGAGGCTCCGGAGCTGGTTGTCCAGCTTGTTGTTGGCGGCGGACGGCTTCACGGGGTGCGCGTCCGACGCCGTCGCCGTCGTCGACGTATCGCTGTCGCCGGAGAACGTGCCCACGGACGTGGCGGCGATGCCCGCGACGCCCATCACGCACGCCGACGGCACGGCGATCGTCAGCAGCGCGGACCGCTTGGGCGGCGGGCGGCGGCGCGAACGGGACGCGGCACGCGAGGCCGCGCGACCGCCCGGCACCGGGGTGACCTCCTCCTGGTCGCCCAGGAGGCCCACGGACGGGAACGCGCCGGGGTCGGCCGACTCGCCGCCGTCCGCGCCGGGTTCGTCGTAGGAGGCGTAGCCGAACGGGTCGGCCTGCGCGAACTCACCGGTCCCGTCGTGCTGTTCGACCTGTTCGAAAACGGCGGTGGCCTGCGCGTCGTGCTCATCGGGCGCCGAACCGTCGGAGTTCCACCCGGTGGCGTCGTACGCGCCGGTGTCGAAGGCCTGCGTGCCCCATTCCCACTGCTGGGTCTGGTCGGCCGGGCCGCCGGAGGCGTCGGGCTGGAGCCAGGCGGGCGCGTCCCACTGGCCG
Source organism: Streptomyces sp. NPDC091279 (assembly GCF_044757465.1). Classification (NCBI taxonomy): domain Bacteria; kingdom Bacillati; phylum Actinomycetota; class Actinomycetes; order Kitasatosporales; family Streptomycetaceae; genus Streptomyces; species Streptomyces sp. NPDC091279. The sequence goes on from NZ_JBIVVA010000008.1 coordinate 353,984, forward strand.
GAGGTCTCGGCACCGCCCGTCTGGAGCCAGGTGGGCGTCTCCCACTGGCCGGAGACGTCGGAGCCGCCCGTCTGCGGCGGGATCGCGGACAACTGCTGGTCGGCGGACCAGGACGTCGTCTCGTACCCGCCGGTGTCGTAACCGGCGTGCTGCGGGGCCGCGTACGGGTCGTGGTTCAGGATCTGCTGGCCGCCCGTGCTCCAGGCGGAGGCGTCGTAGCCGCCGGTGGCGTCGCCGGGGAGGTTCCCGAAGAGGGGGTCGGCGGCGAAGGTCGCGGTGCCCTGGCCGTCGGTGGGGAAGGCGCCGGTGTCGTAGCCGCCGTACGAGGTGAGGTCGCCGTGCTGGGCTTCCTGGGTGCCGTACGGCGCGTGGTGCGCCTGGTGGTCGGCGTCGGAAGCCGGGGTCGGGGTCAGAGTCCCCGACGGGTGACGGTCGTTCACCAACTTCTCTTTCGCCTCGACAACAGGGGCTGCCAGAGCAGTGCGGCGACTGTACCCGGCGGTATACGGGCGCGACAATCTTTCGCAGGTTTCGCGCGCGCGGGAACCGGGCAATCGGCTGCCTTTCGGCGGACTGCGGGCACGGCTTTGGCCCTGCGTTCGGGGCCCGTTCGAGGTGGAGGGGCCGGTCGGGCGGGGTGGCCGAGCCGGCGGGCGCCACCTGGACGGTGGGGCGTGACTGGTGTGGCGTCGGGCGCGCCGGACGGACTCCTCCAGGGGCGCGCGGACGGCGGGGCGAGGTCGGCGAGGGCCTCGGTGGCGGGGGTGGGGGCCAGGCGGAGGTGCGGGTGGAGGGCCGGGGGAGGTGCGGGTGGAGGGTTGGGCGGAGGCGCGGGGTGGGGGTGGGGTCAGGCCACTGTCAGGCCGTTCGTCCGGGTGGTGAGGCCGGTTTGCGTCTCGGGCTCGTCGAGGGTCTGGCGTATGCGGGTGGCGACCGCCGGGTGCACCGGGAGGGCGAGGTGGCCGACGCCGGTCACCTGGATGTTCTGCGCGAGCAGGTCGGGATGGTCGACGCAGGCCGTCTCCGGCGGGTCCATGAGGTGGTCCAGGTCGCTCCAGAAGCTGACGAACCGGGTGCGGCAGCCGGGCGCGGGCCGGGCCAGTTCCGCCAGCACCTCCGAGCCGGGGCGCATCTGGCGCACGATCGGGTGCGCGTTCATCAGCGGCACCACCCGGGTGCCGGAGTGCGGGGTGCCCAGGGTCACCAACGTCCGCACGCGCACGTCGCCACCGAGGCACTGCGCGTAGTAACGGGCGATCAGGCCGCCGAGGCTGTGGCCGACGACGTCCACCTGACGGCTGCCGGTCCGCTCGCAGATCTCCTCGATGTGCCGCCCCAGCAACTCCGCCGCCGCGCGGATGTCGCAGGTCAACGGCGAGTAGTTCAGCGACGTGACCTGCTGGCGGCCGTGCTGGGCGAGGCTGCGGCGCAGCAGGACGAAGACCGAACGGTTGTCGATGAAGCCGTGCAGGAGAACGACCGGGGGTTTCGCCGTCGTCGGCAACTGGGCCGTGCCGTCGGGCAACGGCGCCGGGGCCGGGGTCTCGGCCGGGCCGCGCTCCGGGGCGATGCCCGAGGGATAGAGGAGGAGATGCCCCGCGAGGATCGCCAACTCCAGGGCCGTCGCCTTCAACAGGGCCACGGAGAGCCCCGCCACGCTGTCCGGCAGCAGCTTCTGACAGAGGGGGAGCGCGGGCGTCAACACCCGGGTCACCTTCATGGCCGACCTCCTGTCGGCACCCCCGAGGACAACCCTGTCCCCCGTGTGCCCTCGGGGGAGCCGGTGACCTGGCGGTGACCTCCGAGTTGCCGGTGACCTCTGCGCGGTGCGGTGGTGTCGGCGGTTCCCGTGGTGCCGGTGGCTCCCCTGCGCCGCCGTTCCCTCCGTGGCGTCGGTGTCCCACCCGCTGGTGCCGCGGTGTGACCCCGGTGCCGCCGAGACTCGGAACGGAGCGCTGCGAACATGTCCCTCTGTGTGATTTCCCCCTCGGTCTCCGTCGCGAAACTGCCGGTTGAGGGATGCTGTGGATAACGTTCGTTCACTTCTCCGCACGCCGAGGTGCGGGCGTCCGCGCGAGCGGTGCGCGGCCCGTGTGCTGGGTGGGTAGGAGTCGGTACGGATGGACCAGGACGTCGTCGCTTCATGGAGGCAGTGATGGGTGTGGCAACCGGCCCGATCCGCGTGGTGGTGGCCAAACCGGGGCTCGACGGCCACGATCGCGGGGCGAAAGTGATCGCGCGGGCGTTGCGGGACGCCGGTATGGAGGTCATCTACACCGGGCTTCATCAGACGCCCGAGCAGATCGTCGACACCGCGATCCAGGAGGACGCGGACGCGATCGGGCTGTCCATTCTCTCCGGGGCGCACAACACACTGTTCGGGGCGGTGATCGATCTGCTCAAGGAACGGGACGCGGCGGACATCCTGGTGTTCGGGGGCGGGATCATTCCGGAGGCGGACATCGCTCCGCTGAAGGAGAAGGGCGTCGCGGAGATCTTCACGCCGGGGGCGACCATGGGGGAGGTCGTGGAGTGGGTGCGGGTGAATGTGCGGCAGCCTGCGGGGGCGTAACGGGGGTGAGCTCGCCCCCGCCGCCCCTTCCCGTTCCCTTGGCTGGCACCGGGGGCTGCGGCCCCCAGACCCCCGCTTCGGCCTGACCCTCAAACTCCCCCAGAGGGGGGACCCCCAGACGGGCTGAGTAGTTCCTCCAGCATCGTTCCTCTCAATCTGAGTGTCGTCACGAGTCGTTGGAAGGCCTCCGACCAGTAGTCGGCTGCTCCTGGGGAGGCGTCTTGCGGGGTGTCCGGGGTGGTGAGGAGGGCGTTGAGGCGGGGGGCCTCTTCGGGGGAGAGGCAGCGTTCGGCCAGGCCCATGACGCCGCTGAAGCTCCAGGGATAACTGCCCGCGTCCCTCGCGATGTCGAGGGCGTCGACGACCGCGCGGCCCAGCGGCGGTGACCAGGGCACCGAGCAGACGCCGAGGAGCTGGAACGCCTCGGACAGGCCGTGGGCCGCGATGAAACCGGCGACCCAGTCGGCCCGTTCGGTCGCGTCCAGGGTGCTCAGCAGCTTGGCGCGTTCGGCGAGGGAGACGGCGCCGGGGCCGCCCGCCTCGGGAGCGGACGGGGGACCGAGCAACGCCCGCGCCCAGCCGGGGTCCGCCTGGCGGACGGCGGCACGGCACCACGCGGCGTGCAGTTCGCCCTGCCAGTCGTCCGTCACCGGGAGGGCGACGATGGCCTCGGGACCGCGTCCGCCGAGTCGGCCGGGCCAGGTGCCGAGCGGCGCCGCCTCCACCAACTGGCCCAGCCACCAGGACCGTTCGCCCCGTCCGGCCGGGGCCTTGGGTGCCACGCCGTCGCGTTCCATGCCCGCGTCGCACTCGTGCGGGGCCTCGACCGTGATCGTCGGGGTGTCCCGTGTGCGGTCCAGGGCCACGCAGGCACCCGCGCGCAGGGCCATGCGTCCCGCCAGCGCCGAGTCCGGGAGAGCGGACAGCAACTCGGCGGCCGTGGCCCGGACGTTGCGGCTGCGGTCGGACAACGCCTGTTCCAGGAAGGGTTCGTCCTCGGGGGCGAGGCCGGTGCGCAGGGAGTCCAGGAACATCAGGCGGTCCTCCGCCCGTTCCGTCGGCCAGGTCGCGGCGAGCAGGTCGCGTGCGGCGGCCGGAGCGTGGGTCCGCAGGGTGGCGAGGAGGGTGACGCGCTCCGTGAACAGGCCCTCCTTCCACAGGTGTTGGACCTGATCGCCGTCCACCGGCGCCGGCAGGGCCGACCCGCTGCCCGGTGCCGCCCTCAGAGCGAACCGCCAGTCCGGGTTCAGCCTCGCCAGCCACAGCGCGCGCGGGCCCGCGAACGTCAGTGCCGCCGGGCGCAGATCCGTCCTGCCCCGGGCCGCGTCCAGGAGCGCGGGGAGGCACTGGGGCGGCGGCGCGTAGCCGTGGGCGTTGGCCGCCGCCAGCCACTGCGGGAGCAGCTCCATCAGGTCCGGTGCGCTTCCTCTGCGGCCGCCTCCGCCGGTGCCGGGGCGGTCGGCCAGGAGCAACGCCAGTCTGTGGGCGGCGGGTTCGGGTAGGGGTGGACGGGGGTCCTCGGGGGCGGGGGTGGGGCGTCGGGGGGCGCGGGCGGGGCGGAGTCCGGCTCGACGCCGGACGGTTTCCAGGGCTGCGGCGTCCAGTAGCGCGACTGGGGCGTGCCGGCGCGCTGTTGCCGTCGCCGTTGTGAGTGCCCTGAGCGGGCGTCGGTCTGTGCCGAGTAGGGCTGTTGTGACGAGGTCTTCCCAGTCGGGGGGCTCGGGGGGCCTGGGTGGGGGCGGTGACTTGGGCGGGGCCGGTGGGGTCGGCAGGGCCGGTGGGATCGGCGGGGCCGGTGGGGTGGATGTGCTGTCGTTCATGCGGGTTCTTTCTGGGGAGTTCCGGGATGGTCCTGGGAGTTCAGTGGCGTTGCGGGGTGGGGGTGGGGGGTTGGGGTGCGTTGCGGGGTGCGGGCCGGTGGGGGTTTGTCGCGCAGTTCCCCGCGCCCCTGAAAAACAGCGTCCCTTCGTTGTCGGGGTGCGGGCCGGTGGGGGCTGGTCGCGCAGTTCCCCGCGCCCCTTAAGGGCGGCGTCTGCTCGTTGTCGGGTGCGGGGTGGTGGGGGTTCTTGCGCTCGCGCGGTGGAGCCGCATGGTGATGCAGCCCCGCGCCCCTTAAGGGCGGCGTTGTCGTGTGCGGAGTTTCGGTGTGGTCGGGGGCCGCTTGGGTGGGTGGTGTGGGTGGGGTGGTTAGTGGAGTTGGATTGGGGGGTTTGGAGGGGTTGGCCAGGCTGTCAAGGGGGTGAAGCCTTGGGGGCCGTACTCGCCGAAGACCTTGATCGGGGCGCCGCCCGAGAGGGCGACCAGGCGCCAGAGGCCGGGGCGGGAACGGGCGGCCGGGGTGAGGGGCAGGGCGTTGTCCTCGTCGGCGTCCGCGAGGTGCCAGGTGTCGCCGTCCGGGGTCGGGATCACCCGGTCCAGGGTGACCGGGACGGACTCCAGCCAGGGATCGTCGCGCAGGGCCGCCCCGTAACGGGCCGCCGCTGTCGCCGTCGTCACCCCGGGCGGCCGGGTCGACGTCGGGGACGGGGGCGCGAACTGTCTGCCGAGCGCCCCTCGTAGCTGCCCCGTGCCCGGATACGCGGCCACCTCCGCGTCCGACGCCAGCCCCACCGGCAACGCCACCTCCGGGGCGCGGCCCGCCGCACCGTAGGAGAGGAGCAGCACCGTACGGCCCGTGCCGGCGCCGTACAGCCAGATCCGGCGGGTCGTCAGACGGGCGTCCGCCGTGTCGTACTGGGCGAGGACCAGCCAGTCGTCCCGCACCGGCGGACCCTCGGCCGACGTGGGCAGGCCGACCCGGGAACGGACCGTCGCCGCCAGCCTCTCCGGCAGGTCCGCCCGCCGCTGCCAGCCCCGGTCGAGCAGGTGGAGCAGCGCGCACTCCTCCAGCAGCCGCACCGGCCAACCCGGGCCGGACGCCGGTATCGCCCCCAACTCCCTTACCCGCGACGCCAGTCCGGGCGCCTGCGCGTCGACCATGCGGGCCGCCGTCTCCTCCCATGGCCCGTATCCGGCCTGCTCGGCACCGGCCAGCCCGCCGCGCACCAGATCGGCCAGCCGCTGCTCCAACTCCGCCGTCCCCGCGCTGATCCGCTCGGCCCGGCGCTCCGCCCGTCGCCGCGCCGCCTCCGGATCGGCCGCCCCGGACCCGGCCCCCGACGCCGCGTCAGCCCCCTTCCCCTCGGCCCGTTTCCGTCTCCCCGCCACCCACTCCCGCGCCCAGTCCGGCGGCTGCCCGACCGGCACCGCGTCCTCCCCGCCCGCCCAGAGCAGCAGCAGCCCGAGCGCGTGCTTGCACGGGAACTTCCGGCTCGGACAACTGCACGTGAACGCCGGTCCCGCCGCGTCCGCGAGATCCACGGCCGTCCGGTACGGCTTGCCGCCGCTGCCCTGGCACAGCCCCCACACCGCCCCCTCGTCACCCCTGCCCGCCCCGGACCACGGCCCGGCCGCACCGAGTTTGCTCCCCGCCTTGCGTGACGGGGCGTCAGGCGCCAGTGCCAGCACCTGATCCGCCGTCCAGCGCACCCCCTGCTGAGTCATGACATCGAAGGTAGACGCCCCCACTGACAATCGGCCCTGCGAGTACGTTTGTGCAGGTCAGAGCGATTGTCAGTGGCATGGTGCACGGTGGTGTCAGATCCGAACCGGCCGAGCTGGAGGGGGCCTCAGCCATGCCTGTGTCCACAGAACCGACATCCGCGACGACATCCGCAGAACCCGGTGGGAACGGCTCCGCGCCCGCGGGGAACACGGACAGTTCCGGGGCGCTGCGCCCGCACGCCGAGGACGCCTTCGCCGGTGAACTGGCCGCGCTGGCCGCCCAGGACGACCGGCCGCGCCCGGTCCGCTGGAAGCTGTCGCCGTGGGCCGTGGCGACGTACCTGCTCGGCGGCACCCTGCCGGACGGCACCGTGATCACGCCGAAGTACATCGGCCCGCGCCGCATCGTCGAGGTCGCCGTCACCACGCTCGCCACGGACCGCGCCCTGCTCCTGCTCGGCGTGCCCGGCACCGCCAAGACCTGGGTCTCCGAACACCTCGCGGCAGCGGTCAGCGGCGACTCGACCCTCCTCGTCCAGGGCACCGCCGGCACCCCGGAGGAGGCGATCCGTTACGGGTGGAACTACGCCCGGCTGCTCGCCCACGGCCCCAGCCGCGACGCCCTCGTGCCCAGCCCGGTCATGCGGGCCATGGCCGACGGGATGACCGCGCGGGTCGAGGAGTTGACCCGCATCCCGGCCGACGTGCAGGACTCGCTCATCACGATCCTCTCCGAGAAGACGCTGCCGATACCGGAGTTGGGCCAGGAGACGCAGGCGGTCCGCGGCTTCAACCTCATCGCCACGGCCAACGACCGCGACCGCGGCGTCAACGACCTCTCCAGCGCGCTGCGCCGCCGTTTCAACACGGTCGTGCTGCCGTTGCCGGAGAGCGTCGAGGCCGAGGTCGACATCGTCGCGCGCCGCGTCGACCAGCTCGGCCGCTCGCTCGACCTGCCGCGCGTGCCCGACGGCGTCGACGAGATCCGCCGCGTCGTGACCGTCTTCCGCGAACTGCGCGACGGGATCACGTCCGACGGCCGCACAAAGCTGAAGTCGCCCAGCGGCACGTTGTCGACCGCCGAGGCGATCTCCGTGGTCACGGGCGGCCTGGCGCTGGCCGCGCACTTCGGTGACGGCGTGCTGCGGGCCGGGGACGTCGCCGCGGGCATCCTCGGCGCCGTCGTCCGCGACCCGGCGGCCGACCGGGTCGTCTGGCAGGAGTACCTGGAGACGGTCGTCCGCGAGCGCGACGGCTGGACCGACTTCTACCGAGCCTGCCGAGAGGCGAGCGCGTGACCGGAAAGGGGGCCAGAAGTGGGGCCGGGGGCGGGGGGGAGAAGTGGGCTCGGGGCCGGTGACGGTGCCCGTATCGGGAGCGGGCTCGGGCTTGGGCTTGGGCTCGGGCTCGGGAGGAGTGCGGACGGTGAGGGGGGAGGTGACGGGCGTGGCGGGGACTGACGAGGGTGCGGGCGGGTGGCCGTTGCTGCTCGGGGTGCGTCATCACGGGCCCGGTTCGGCGCGGGCGGTGCGGGCGGCCCTGGACGCGGCCGCACCCCGGGTCGTGCTCATCGAGGGGCCGCCCGAGGCGGACGCGCTGATTCCGCTGGCCGCCGATCCGGACATGCGCCCGCCGGTCGCGCTCCTCGCCCACGCGGTCGACGAACCCGGGTGCTCGGCGTTCTGGCCGTTCGCGGAGTTCTCCCCGGAGTGGGTCGCGCTCCGCTGGGCTCTGGAGCACGACGTTCCGGTTCGCTTCATCGACCTGCCCGCGACTCACAAGCTGGCCTGGCAGAAGGCCGAGGAGGCGGATGGGGAGGAAGGGGTGGAAGGGGTGGAAGAGGAGGCGGGGGCTTCGGGTGGCGGGTTCGACCCCGGGTCGGACGGTGGGGCGGGCACTGTGCCGGAGGGGGGTGCTGACGTTCGGGTTGATCCTCTGGGTGTTCTGGCGGACGCGGCTGGTTATGACGACGCCGAGCGGTGGTGGGAGGACGTCGTCGAGCACCGGGGTGCGGGGGACGCGGACGTGTTCGCTCCGTTTCTGGTGCTGGAGGAGGCCATGGGGGCGCTGCGGGAGGTGTACGGGAGCGGCGGGCATGAGCGGGATCTCGTGCGCGAGGCGTATATGCGGCTCCAAGTGCGGGCTGCGGGAAGGGAGTTCGGGGAGGCGGGCGTGGCTGTCGTGTGCGGGGCGTGGCATGTGCCCGCGTTGCGGTGGCGGGTGGCGGTCGGGGCCGACCGGGCGGCGTTGAAGGGGCTGCCGAAGATCAAGGCCGAGTTGACGTGGGTGCCGTGGACGCATCGGCGGCTGGCGCGGGCCAGTGGATACGGGGCGGGGATCACCTCGCCGGGTTGGTACGCGCACCTGTTCGGCGCGCCGGACCGGCCCGTCGAACGGTGGCTGACCAAGGTCGCCGGGCTGTTGCGGGACGAGGGCCGGATCGTGTCGTCGGTGCATGTCATCGAGGCGGTGCGGCTGGCGGAGACGCTCGCGGCGATGCGGGGACGTCCGTTGCCGGGGCTCGACGAGACGACCGATGCCGTGCGTGCGGTGCTGTGCGACGGGTCGGACGTGCCGTTGGCCCTGGTGCGGGACCGGCTGGTCGTCGGGGACGTGCTGGGGGAGGTACCGGAGGGGGCGCCGGCGGTGCCGTTGCAGCGGGACCTGGCCCGGACGCAACGCCGGTTGCGGTTCAGGCCCGAGGCGGTGGAACGGGAGGTGGAACTGGACCTGCGCAAGGAGACCGACGCCGGACGCGGCAGGTTGCTGCACCGGCTGCGGCTGCTCGGCGTCGACTGGGGTGAGCCGACCGCCTCGCGGGGCAGCACCGGCACCTTCCGGGAGACCTGGCGGCTGTGCTGGGAACCGGAGTTGGCGGTGCGGGTCGCCGAGGCCGGGGTGTGGGGCACGACGGTGCTCGGCGCCGCCACGGCCAAGGCGGAGGCCGACGCGGTCACCGCACCCGACCTCGCCGGCGTCACCGGCCTGGCCGAACGCTGCCTGCTGGCCGAACTGCCGGACGCGTTGCCCGTGGTGATGCGGGCCCTCACCGACCGCGCCGCGCTGGACACCGACGTCGGTCACCTCGCCGGGGCGTTGCCCGCGCTGGTCCGTTCGCTGCGCTACGGGGATGTGCGGGGCACCGACACCGGGGCGTTGGCGGGGGTCGCCGCGGGTCTCGCCGAACGGATCTTCGTCGGCCTGCCCCCGGCCTGCGCCGCCCTCGACGCCGACGCGGCCGACGAGATGCGCCGCCACGTGGACGCCGTGCACGGCGCGGTGGGCCTGCTGGGCGACACGGAAGCGACGGAAGCGACGGAAGCGATGGAAGGAGAGGAGGCACCCGGGGCGGGACTGCGGGTGCGGTGGCGCGGGGTGCTGCGGGTGCTGTCCGCGCGGGACACCGTGCCCGGGGTGATCCGGGGGCGGGCGGTGCGACTGCTGCTGGACGAGGGGGAGTTGGCGGGGGAGGAGGCGGCACGGCTGATGGGGCTCGTGCTGTCGCCGGGGACCGCGCCCGCCGACGCCGCCGCCTGGATCGAGGGGTTCGTCGGCGGCGGCTCGGGCGGCGGGATGCTCCTCGTGCACGACGAGAGGTTGCTCGGTCTGGTCGACACGTGGCTGACGTCGGTGCCGACGGAGGCGTTCACGGACGTTCTGCCGTTGCTGCGGCGCACGTTCTCCGCGTACGAACCCGGCGTCCGGCGCACCCTCGGCGAACTGGTCCGGCGCGGCCCCGCCCACCCCGACCGCACCCCCACCGGCCACGGCACCCCGGGTTTCGCCCCCGACCTCGACACCGAACGCGCGAACGCGGTACTGCCGATACTGCGGCTGCTGCTGGGGCTGACGGAAGAGACACCGGCCGGGGTCCAGCCGGCCAGGGGCCAGCCGCCCGAGGACCGGTGGGCGGGGAGCCAGTCGCCGGCAGGCCAGCGAGCCGGGGAGCAACTGGCCTGAGCCCGCCAGGCTGGGGAGCGGCTGGCCTGAGCCCGACCGGCCTGAGCCCGACACGCCGGGAAGCAGCAGGCCTCAGCCCAGCAGGCCTGAGCCCGTCAGGCCGGGGAGCGGCTGGCCTGAGCCCGACCGGCCTGAGCCCGACACGCCGGGAAGCAGCAGGCCTCGGCCCAGCAGGCCTGAGCCCGTCAGGCCGGGGTTCGGCAGGACTGGGTCAACCGGCCGGGAGTAGCTGACGGGTTCCGGTGAGTTGGGGAGCAGCTGGCCTGAGTGCGGCGGGCCGGGGAGCAGTTGGCCTGGGGTTGAACGGCACGGGGCCAGCTGGCCTGAGCTTGATCGGCTGGGGGTCAGTGGGGGCGGGTCAGTTGGTGGGGCTCGGCGGGCCGGGGAGTTGCTGGGCCTGGGGCCGGCTGAGCGGGTTCAGCTGACCTGAGCGTGATCGGCCAGTGGGTCGGGTCAGTTGGTGGGCCCGGCGGGCCAGGGATCAGCAGGCCTGAGTTCAGCCGACCGGGACGCAGCCGGGCCTGGAACCAACCGGTCGGGGACCAGCCGACCTGAGTCCAATTGGCTGGAGTCCGGCCGGTCGGGAGCCCAGCGGGCGGGTCCCAGCTGGCCGGGAAACAGCAGGCCAGGGGCCAACCGGCTGGGGACCAACAAGTCGCGGGCCAGTCAGCGGGGGGCCAGCGAGCCGGAGTCCAACAGGCCAGAGCCAGGCCTGCCGGAAACGCAGCGGGCCCGAGAGCAGTCGGCTGGAGAACGACCGACCGGAGACGGGCTGACGGGAGCGCCGTCGGTCGTGGAAGAGCCGACAGGCAGGAAGGGAGCTGGGCCCAGCTGCACTGACGGGAGGGGGTGAGGGGAGGTGGGCTGGCCCAACGGGGTCTGTTCGGAGGGGAGTTGGAAGGGGGAGGACTGGCCCCTTGCGAGTCCGTTGAGGGGAGTCGGTGAGAGGGGGGAGTTGGTCCAACAGGGGCTGTTCGAGGGTGAGTTGGCAGGGGGGCTGGCCTCACGTGAGTCCGCCGAGGGGGAGTCGACATGAGGAGGGCTGGCATGAGGGCGGTCGGTCGGAAGGGGGCTGGTGGAAGGGAGCTGGCTGACGGAGGGGAGTCGGTTGGCGAGGAGCTGGCTGGAGGTGAGTTGGCCCAACGTGAGCTGTCCGGAAGGGGGGTGGTCCAACAGGAGCTGATCGAGGGCGAGTTGGCGGGAGGAGAGCTTGCCCCACGTGAGTCCGCCGAGGGGGAGTCGACGGGAGGGAGGGCTGACATGAGGGCGGTCGGTCGGAAGGGGAGTTGGCAGTGCGGGGGCTGGTCCGACGCGCGCTGGTTGAAGGGGAGTTGGCCGAAGGAGGGGAGCTGGCTGGAGGAGGCGAGCCGGTTGACGAGGGGCTGGCTGGAGGTGGGTTGGCCGGAGGAGACGGGATGCCGATGGCGGGCGATGACGGTGACCTGGTGGGGGTGGGGATATGACAGCGGCTGGGGGTGGAGACATGGCAGCGGTGCCGAAGGAACCGGGCAGGCCGGGGGCATCGGGCGGACCGGGTGCACTGGGCGGGTCGAGCGGACCGAGCGGGTCGAGTGGTGCGGGTGCGCCAGGTGGGCCGTGCGGAGTGCGCGGGTCGGGTACATCGGGTGGATCAGGCGGGCCGAGCGGAGTCCATGCGCCGGGCGGACCAGGCAGGCCGGGGGCATCGGGCGGACCGGGTGCGCCGAGCGGACCGAGCGGGTCGGGTACATCGGGTGGATCGGGTGGGCCGAGCGGGGTCGGTGCGTCGGACGGGTCGAGTCGGTCTGGGGTGCCGGGTGGGTCGAGTCGGTCTGGGGTGGCCGGTGGGTCGGGCTGGGGGAGTGGGCGAGGTGGCCCGCATGTCCCGGGTGGGGCCGGTAGCGCGGGGGGTGAGCCAAGTGGCGGTGAGGAAACCGACGTTGCTGCGCGGGAGCGGTTGCGGCGGTGGCGGTTGGTGCTCGGTGGGGGTGCGGGTGACGGCACCGGGTGTGTGCTGGGCGGGCGGGACGCCGCGATGGACGGGGCGTTGGCGGCGTTGTACGGGAAGGGGGACAAGGGACGTTCCGCGGGGCTCGGGGCGTCGGCGCCGTCCGTGGCGCGTTGGCTCGGGGACATCCGGACGTACTTCCCCACCTCCGTCGTTCAGGTGATGCAGCGCGACGCCATCGACCGGCTCGGGCTGGCCACGCTGCTCCTGGAGCCGGAGATGCTGGAGGCGGTGGAGGCCGACGTACACCTCGTCGGCACGCTGCTCTCCCTCAACAAGGTGATGCCGGAGACCACGAAGGAGACGGCGCGGGCGGTCGTGCGCAAGGTCGTCGAGGACCTGGAGAAGCGGCTCGCCGGGCGCACCCGGGCCACCCTCACCGGCGCCCTCGACCGCAGCGCCCGCGTCAGCCGGCCGCGCCACCACGACATCGACTGGAACCGCACCGTCGCGGCCAACCTCAAGCACTACCTGCCCACGTACCGAACGATCGTGCCGGAGCGGCTCATCGGGTACGGGCGGGCCACGCAGTCCTCCAAGAAAGAGGTCGTCCTCTGTATCGATCAGTCGGGATCAATGGCGGCGTCGGTTGTGTACGCCTCGGTGTTCGGAGCAGTGCTGGCTTCCATGACGACGATATCCACGCGACTCGTCGTCTTCGACACATCAGTTGTTGACCTGACGGACCAACTGGACGATCCCGTCGACGTCCTGTTCGGCACCCAACTGGGCGGCGGGACGGACATCAACCGGGCCCTCGCCTACTGCCAGTCGCAGATCACCCGGCCCGCCGACACCGTCGTCGTGCTGATCAGCGACCTCTACGAGGGCGGCATCCGGGACGAGATGCTCAAGCGGGTGGCGGCGATGAAGGCGTCGGGCGTGCAGTTCGTGGCGCTGCTCGCGCTGTCGGACGAGGGGGCGCCGGCGTACGACCGGGAACACGCCGCCGCACTGGCCGCCCTCGGGGCACCGGCGTTCGCCTGCACCCCCGATCTGTTCCCGGAGGTGATGGCGGCGGCGATCGAGAAACGGCCGTTGCCCATGCCGGACACCGTGTAACCGGACGCCGGCCCAGAAGGACGCCGGTAAGCCGGTCAAGAAAGGGCGCCGGTCAGAAGGGCGCCGTCAAGAAGGGGCACCGGTCAAGAAGGGCGCCGTCAAGAAGGGCGCCGGGTAAGCCGGGCGAGAAGAACGCCGGTCCCGAAGAACGCCGGCCCCGAAGTCCGAACGGCCCCCGGAAAGCAGGCGACTTGTCGACCTGCCGACCGGGGGAACGGCCGCAAAACGGACATGACTACCCACAGGTAACGGAGGGCTTGCGCAACCTCGGGAGGGCCGTGCGAGGCTGACCCCGATCCCGGTCCGATCTCCACCCGGATCACCCCCTATCTCCACCCTCAGCTCCGGCTGTCTCCACCTCCCGTCTCCACCTCCCGTCTCCACCCACCCCGTCTCCGCTCCCTCGATTCCGCCTCCCCTCTCCGCCTCCTCGACTTCGCGTCGAATCCCGCCTCGACCCCACTCCGTTCCGCCGTACCGGAGGATCTGCCCGCCGTGACCTCGCCAGCCTCGTTGTGCGGTGCCGTTGTGCGCGTGCTGCGTGCGGCGGCCGGGCGGCGTGTGGTGGAGGTCGCGCTGCTGGTGGGCGGGTTGTTCGCGTTCGGGTTCCTCTGCGGGGAGCAGGCGCACGCGGCGGACGGGGTGGGCGGGGTGGGCGGCGCCCGGTCGACGATGAGGGGCACAGTCACCAGCCCGACCGCACCCCTCACGCACCTCACCTCACAGCTGGCCCGACACTCCACGCGCCGCACCGCGCCGCTGGTCCGACAGCCCGGGCACCTCACCGCGCCGCTGACCCAGTACCCCACGCACCTCACCTCACCGCTGCTCCAGCACCTCACCCACCTCACCTCGCCCCCGACCAGGCACCCCGCGCACCCGGCGCACCCCACCAACCCCTCACCCCGGCCGACCGGTCACGCCACCCAACTCGCCCGGCACCCAGCCCAGTTGGCCGACCACCAGGCACCCAAGCCCCCGCGCCACCCGGCGCCCTCGAACCCCGGCACCCGGAGCCCCGGCGCCTCGAACCCCGGCACCCCGAGTCAGGGCACCCGGAGCCACCGCACCCCGGACCCCGGCACCCCGGACCCCGGCACCCCGAGCCACCGCGCCCCGCATCCCCGCACCGGCCACGCCCCCCGACCAGTCAGCGACCACCTGATCGCACCGGTCGGAGAAGTGGTCGACACGGTCACCGGCGTCCTGGGCCAAGTAACGGCGAGGACAACGCCGTTGACCACCCGCCCCTCCAGGCCGACCGAGCCCACCTCGCGGCCACGGCCGACCTCACCGGAACTCCCCGCCCGGCCGACCCCGTCGAGCTTCCCGGCCTCGCCGGAACTCCCTGCCCGGCCGACCCCGTCGAGTCTCCCGGCCTCGCCGAAGCTCCCTGCCCGGCCGACCCCGTCGAGCTTCCCGGCCTCACCGGAACTCCCCGCCCGGCCGATCTCGCCGAGCTTCCCCGCCTCGCCGAAGCTCCCCGCCCGGCCGACCCCGCCGGCACTCCCCACCTCACCGGAACTCCCCGAGCTGCCGACCCCGTCGACCCTCCCCGCCACCCCGAAGCCCCCCGCCCCGCAGACCCGCCCCACCCTGCCGAAACTCCCCAACCTCCCGGCCCTGCCCAGCCTCCCCGGCGTTTCTACCCTCCCGGCCCTGCCGAAGTTGCCCACCTTCCCCGGCGTCCCCACCCTCCCTACCTTCCCCGGCGTCCCCACGCTCCCGGTGCTGCCCGCCTTCCCCTCGGGTTCGTTTCCGGGGGCGGCGGACGTGCCGTCGTTCCCGACGGTGCCCGGTGTTCCGGAGGAACCGAGCCTCCCCGGGCTGCCCGACCTCCCGGTGCTGCCCGGGGTGTCGGTCGTCCCCGGTGGGACGGTGCCCGTGGCGCAGCCCGGCGATGACGGGGGCGCGTCGGCCGACGGGGACGGGAACCCGGCGACGGGCGGGGCGGCGACCCTCACCCCGGCCCGGTACGTGAGCGGCGTGGCGTTCGGCCCCGTTTTCGTGGACGGCGGGCATCACGTGCACCGGGGTGTGCACAAGGGCGGACGGCGGACCGGAGTTGTCGGGCGGGCGCCGGTTCGGCAGGCGCCGGGTGGGGAGCCCGACGGGGCGCTGGTCAGTCACTCCGCCGTCGACGGCGGCGGCTCCCGGCATCAGCACGGCGACGCGTGTGCCGTCGTCCTCCACCACCAGGCGCCGCTGCCGCTCGTGCGGGGCGCTTCCGCGCGGGAGTGCGCGGCCGAGATCCAGGACCGGTACCGGGACATTCCCGTTTCGCCCGCTTAGGTCCGGCGCCCCCCGCCGTTGACCTGCCGCGCGGGGGCGGCACAGGTCTGCCCAACCGTCCGAAGCCCCGCTGTACTTCCGCATCTCCGCGCGATCTCGTGCGGGACCGCCGACCGGTCCCCTCGGGGTCCCTCGCGGTCGGAGCCCCTTCGCGGGACCCCTGCGGGTACAGCCGCCGGACGGAAACCGAAGCCTTTTGCGATCCAAGGATCTGACGCACGCATGTACGAGTACTTCCGCACGACTGCTGCCACCGCCGCCGCTGCCACCGCTGCCGCTGCTGCCACCAAGTCCGCCGGGCACGTGCTGCGCGGCCCGTCCGCCGCGCCCGGCAGGGCCAGGGGAACCGCCGCCGCCCAGGTCATCCTGGGTGCGCGGGCCGCCCGCGCCGCCCGCGCCAAGGCCGTCGCCACCACCGGCACCGCGACCGCAGCGGGTCCTGCCACCACCGCCGGCCCACACCACGGCCTCGGCGCCCTCCCCGCGGACGCGCACGGCACCCGCGCGTGATCACGACGACCACCGGCCCCGCAACGGCAACCGGCCCCGCAACGGCAACCGCCGGTTCGGGCCACGGCCCAGGCCACCGCCC
The DNA here is from genome assembly GCF_044757465.1 of Streptomyces sp. NPDC091279. Taxonomy (NCBI): domain Bacteria; kingdom Bacillati; phylum Actinomycetota; class Actinomycetes; order Kitasatosporales; family Streptomycetaceae; genus Streptomyces; species Streptomyces sp. NPDC091279. Next base: position 369,992 of record NZ_JBIVVA010000008.1, read on the forward strand.
CGTCCCCGCCGTTCCCCCCATGGACGGCCACCGCACCCGCGGCTGAGCCCCCTCCCCACTCACCACCACCCCCCTTCACCACCACCCCCCACCCCCTGCTCCGCGAGTCACCGTTGTTTCCGGGCGGGCGAAATCCGTCGGGTCGTTCGGGCGGCGGGTCGCGGATGTGGACGGGTGGTCCCCATTGGGGTGGGGACCACCCGTTCCGAGCCCTTCGGGGCAGAACAAAAAGGGCCTCACCGGGTCAACCCCACCCGGTGAGGCCCTCCTTTCTTCCGCCCTCCCCTCGGCCGCCTCTTCGCACTCCCCGGCGTCCGGGACGAGCCCCTCTTCCGGGCTCCCCGGCGCCCGGAATGCGCCCCTCCCCAGCCCTCCCCGGCACCCCGCATGGCCCCCTCACCCGGCCTCCCCCGTGTCCGGGAGCGGCACGGCGTGCCATGGGGGGCGGCATCATGTGACAGGTATCACCGCTCACATGTGACCAGCGATTTAGAAGCCCCCTGCAAGCAGGGATAACCTGCGAGGCGGACATGCCGCGCCCTCGGACACCGTGAGCGCTTCCCCTGTGACCCATGCGGACGTCACGTTGCCCTTCGCGGCACGCCCACGCATCCAACGAACCGCGAGATCACTGATAGGGACGGAAGCGCGTGGACCTGTTCGAGTACCAGGCGAGGGACCTCTTCGCCAAGCACGATGTACCGGTGCTGGCCGGTGAAGTCATCGACACGCCCGAGGCGGCGCGCGCGATCACCGAGCGCCTGGGCGGCAAGTCCGTCGTCAAGGCGCAGGTGAAGGTCGGTGGTCGCGGCAAGGCCGGTGGCGTCAAGCTGGCCGCCTCCGCGGACGAGGCCGTCGCCCGGGCGACGGACATCCTCGGCATGGACATCAAGGGCCACACGGTCCACAAGGTGATGATCGCCGAGACCGCTCCGGAGATCGTCGAGGAGTACTACGTCTCCTTCCTCCTCGACCGTGCCAACCGCACGTTCCTCTCCATCGCCTCCGTCGAGGGCGGCATGGAGATCGAGGAGGTGGCGGCCACCCGACCGGAGGCCGTCGCCAAGACCCCGATCGACGCCATCGACGGCGTGGACGAGGCCAAGGCCCGCGAGATCGTCGCGGCGGCCAAGTTCCCGGCCGAGGTCGCGGACAAGGTCGCCAACGTCCTCGTCAAGCTGTGGGACACCTTCATCAAGTCGGACGCCCTCCTCGTCGAGGTCAACCCGCTCGCGAAGGTCGCCTCCGGTGACGTTCTCGCGCTCGACGGCAAGGTGTCGCTGGACGAGAACGCCGAGTTCCGTCACCCCGAGTACGAAGAGCTGCACGACAAGGACGCGGCCAACCCTCTGGAGGCCGCGGCCAAGGAGAAGGGCCTCAACTACGTCAAGCTCGACGGCGAGGTCGGCATCATCGGCAACGGCGCGGGTCTCGTCATGAGCACCCTGGACGTCGTCGCGTACGCCGGTGAGAACCACGGTGGCGTCAAGCCCGCCAACTTCCTGGACATCGGCGGTGGCGCCTCCGCCCAGGTCATGGCGAACGGCCTGGAGATCATCCTCGGCGACCCGGACGTCAAGTCCGTCTTCGTCAACGTCTTCGGCGGCATCACCGCCTGCGACGAGGTCGCCAACGGCATCGTCCAGGCGCTGAAGCTCCTGGAGGACCGCGGCGAGAAGGTCGAGAAGCCGCTCGTCGTCCGTCTCGACGGCAACAACGCCGAGCTGGGCCGCAAGATCCTCACCGACGCCGCCCACCCGCTGGTGCAGCGCGTCGACACCATGGACGGCGCGGCTGCCAAGGCTGCCGAGCTGGCCCACGCCGCCAAGTAAGCACTCAGGACGAGGACACCAACACACCATGGCTATCTGGCTCAACGAGGACAGCAAGGTCATCGTCCAGGGCATGACCGGCGCCACCGGGCAGAAGCACACCAAGCTGATGCTGGCGGACGGCACCAAGGTCGTCGGCGGCGTGAACCCGCGCAAGGCCGGTACCTCCGTCGACTTCGACGGCACCGAGGTACCCGTGTTCGGCACGGTCGCCGAGGCGATCAAGGAGACCGGGGCCAACGTCACGGTCATCTTCGTGCCGGAGAAGTTCACGAAGGACGCCGTCGTCGAGGCCATCGACGCCGAGATCCCGCTGGCCGTCGTGATCACCGAGGGCATCGCCGTGCACGACTCGGCGTCGTTCTGGGCGCACGCCGGCAAGAAGGGCAACAAGACCCGCATCATCGGCCCGAACTGCCCCGGCATCATCACGCCGGGCCAGTCGAACGTCGGCATCATCCCGGGCGACATCACGAAGCCGGGCCGCATCGGCCTGGTCTCGAAGTCCGGCACGCTGACCTACCAGATGATGTATGAGCTGCGTGACATCGGCTTCTCGACGGCCGTCGGCATCGGTGGCGACCCGATCATCGGCACCACGCACATCGACGCGCTCGCCGCCTTCGAGGCCGACCCCGACACCGAGCTGATCGTCATGATCGGTGAGATCGGTGGTGACGCCGAGGAGCGGGCTGCGGCCTACATCAAGGAGAACGTGACGAAGCCGGTCGTCGGCTACGTCGCGGGCTTCACGGCGCCCGAGGGCAAGACCATGGGCCACGCCGGCGCCATCGTCTCCGGCTCCTCCGGCACCGCGCAGGCCAAGCAGGAGGCCCTGGAGGCCGCCGGCGTCAAGGTCGGCAAGACCCCGACCGAGACCGCGAAGCTGGCCCGCGAGATCCTCGCCGGCTGACCTCGCGTCACCCAGGCACCCACCCGGAGCAGTTCCGGGCACCGATGGGCCCGACCCCGCACAGGGGTCGGGCCCATCGGCCTGTCCGGCCACCCGTGTCCTACTCGGCTGCCGGAATGAGCCGTTCCGGGCCGGTGGCCGCCGCGCCGCGCAGTTTGGCACGCAACTCCCGTTCCGTGTCCGACAACGGGCCCTGGGCCACCCGGGCGGGCACGCCGCGCACCTCGGTGCCCGGCGCGACCGGCGGCTCGTAGTGGGTGGGGGCGGTGCGCAGGGTGAGCGTGGTCGTGCCGATCAGCGCCGCCGTGAACGCGATCGCCGCCCGGGTCCGCAAGCGTGCCCGCCGTTCGCTGCCGTACCGCACGGACGGCGGCCGGGCCGCGCGCAGCCGTTCCGTCGACGCCGACGCGGCCAGCCGTTGGTGCAGGACGCGCGGGTCGGCCAGCTCCGGCACCCGGGCGGCGATCTTCGCGCGGGCGTGCAGCAGCCGACCGGCGGCCGCGGGCGTGCTCGCCTCGGTCTCCGCCGCCGTCTCCGGCAGGTCGAGGCCGACGCCGTCGTAGAGGAGGACGGTGCGGCGGTAGGGGGCGGGGAGTTTGAGGAGGGCGCCGAGCAGGGCGCGGGCCGAGGGGTCGGCCGGGGGCGGTTCGGGGGAGCGGTATCGGGGGCGGAACCGGTGCCAGGGGGAGAGGGCGTACTCGTAGGCCGACGCCCGCACCCAGCCGGCCGGGTCGCGGTCGACGGCCACCTCGGGCCAGCGTTCCCAGGCCCGCTGGAAGGCCTGCTCCACCGCCTCCCGGGCCAGATCACGCCGCCCGGTCAGCAGATACGCCTGCCGGACGAGGGCCGGTGCGCAGAACGCGTACAGCGCGTCGAACGCCTGAGCGGGCGTCAGGGCGGCGGCGGTCCCGGCGTCGGCGTCGGCGAGGGGGGACGCGGCCCCGGCGTCGGGGGGCGCCTCCCGGGTGACACCGGCCCGCTCGGCCACCTGATCCTGGGTCAGCGACCCGGCCCCGCGCAGGCGTCGGCGTTCCTCGGGAGGGGGGAGAGGGGAGCGAGGGCTCTGTGTCACAGGGCACCCTTTCGTACGAAAAAGTACATAACCATATATTGAGCGACACTACGGGGCTTCGCCTGTTACGGCGGGAAAGCGCGTGTCGTTGGGAGCATGGCGAGGTGACCCTGTTGACCGCTCGTCGCCCCTCGTTGTCGTCCCTGCTCACCCGGATGCTCGACCGCAGGCCCGGCCTGGGCACCGGCCTCCTGAACGGCGCGCTCGCCGCCGTGCTCGGACTCGGCGGCTGCACGGTGCTGGTGATGGTGCTGTGGGTCAGTTCGCCCTACCCCGACAACGGGCCCAGCGGCGCCCTGCACGCCGCCGCCGCGCTCTGGCTGCTGGCGCACGGCGCCGAACTCATCCGCACCGACACCCTCTCCGGCACCCCCGCCCCGGTCGCCCTCACCCCGCTGCTGCTGCTCGCGCTCCCGGTCTGGCTGGTGCACCGCGCCGCCCGCGACACCGCCGACCGCTCCGGCGAGGAGGACGACACCCGCCAGGACATCGGGGGGCGAACGGCGTGGGAGGGCGTCGTCACCGGTTACCTCGCCGTCGGCCTGATGGCCGCGCTCTACGCGTCCGGCGGCGAGTTGCGGCCCGCGTGGGTGTGGACGGTGCTGTGGGTGCCGTCGGTCGTCGCGGGGGCGGCGGCGGTGGGCGTGTGGACGGCACGCGGTCGCCCGCACGACGCGGCGGACGTCCTGCTGATCCGCCTCCCGCCCCGGGTCCGCCGCCATGTCATCGGCGTCGAGGCGCAGGCCCGGCTGGGCGTGGCGGCGCGGGCGACGGGCGCCGGTGCGGCGGTCCTGGTCGGCGGCGGCGCCCTGCTGCTCGCGGCGTCCCTGGTGTGGCACGGCGGCGCCGCGCGCGGTGCGTTCGTCGAACTGACGGATGGCTGGTCGGGCCGGTTCGCGGTGCTGCTGCTGTGCCTGACGCTGCTGCCCAACGCGGCGATCTGGGCGGCGTGTTACGGCCTCGGCCCCGGGTTCGTCCTCGGCGCGGGCCATGTGGTGAGCCCGCTGACCTCGACGTCGGCGACGCTGCTCCCGCCGTTCCCGCTCCTCGCGGCCGTGCCGGGACCGGGCGGCGAGGGTTCCCTGCACTGGGCCACCGCGCTGCTCCCGCTGGCGGCCGGGGTGACGGTCGGTCACTTCGTGGCCCGCGTCGCCGTCGACGGCACCTGGACCTACCGCCGGACGGCGGGGACGACCGGGATCGCCGCCCTGATGTGCGGGGTGGTCGCGGCGGGGGCGGCGATCGCGGCGGGCGGCCGCCTCGGCGTCGCCGCGCTCGCCGACTTCGGCCCGCTGTGGTGGCAGACGGGGCCGACGGCGACGGTGTGGGTGCTGCTGACGGGCGTCCCGGTCGCCGTCACGACCCGAGCCTGGCGCGGCCTTGCCCAGAAGCGACGCCCCGTCCCGACGACCCCGACGAAGCCCGGCTCCCCGAACACCGGTTCCCCGAGCGCCGGTTCCCGGCCGGGGGCGCGACTCGGCGGACTCGCGCAGCGGGCCAACGGCACCGGAGCCGGTCGGCGTGGCGAGGTCGCCGGGACCGTCCAGCCGGGCGGCGCCGGGAACGGGGCCGACCAGGCGGCCGACGTCGGCAACGGCACCGGGCGCAAGGGCCGTTGGCTGCGGGGGGCGGCGGCCGTGCCCCGGGGCTGGTTCGGGAGGCGGCGGGCCGCTGCGGACGCGGCGCCCAGAACCGTCGTTCCCGGTCCTGATGTGCCCTACGACCAGGACAGCGTCGCCGGACTGCTGCGGGATCAGAACGGCGGCGCGGGTGACGGCGGGCCGTTCGAGCCGTACGACCTGCTGCCGGCCGAGCCGCCGGAGCGGACACCCTGACGGCGGGTCGGCGAGGACGCGCCCCTCAGTCCTGCGTGGCCAGGAAGCTGCGGAGTTCCTTCGGGAGGAAGTGGGTGCAGGACTGTTTGGCCTGGTTGGTGAGGGCGTCGGTGGTGCAGCTGTAGTAGTCCTTGTAGACCAGTTGGGCCGCGAAGGCGCCCGCGACCAGGATCAGCGCCAGGGACGAGACGACCAGGCCGCTGACGGCCGCCGTGGTCTGCGGACGGGAGGTGTCCGTGCCGGGCTTGGCCTTCGTCTGGGACTTGGCGCGCAGCGCGCTGACGCCCCAGTAGAGGGAGAGCGCGGCCAGCAGCAGCGCCACCGAAGGCCAGCTGAACAGGGCGAAGAAGAACGCCCACATGCCGCTCAGCAGCGAGTAACGGGCCCGGCGCTGGATCGGGTCCGCGGGGTCCCAGCGGGAGGGCGGGGTGGGCCGGGAACCACCAGGTCCGCTCGGCCCGTCGGGACCCTCGGGGCCCTGCGGGGGAGGGCCGGGGCGGTCGCCGAAGTTGCCCGAGGAGCGGCCGGGCTGACGGTCGCTCCACTGGCTGCCCCAGGGCGAACGAGCGCCGTCGTCACCCGGAGTGTCCGAGCCGGAGCCGGAGTGGGTGTGGGAGTCGTCCTCGCTCGCCGGGCGGCGCGGCTGCCAGGGGCGGTCCGGGGCGCCCTCCGGCGGCGGCGCGAACGGATTGTCGTCCTGCGTCGCACCGCTCTGCTCGTCCCCGGACGGCTTGCCCGAGGTCGCGTCGGCAGCGGAGGAGCGCCGGTCGCGCAGCAGCACGCCGGACCGCTCCCCTCCCGGCAGCGGAGGGAGCGTGAAGAGTCGCAGGCTGCGGTCCGGCATCAAGTGAGCGTCTTCCCCTGGGTGGACTTCGGTGGACGTCGGCGTGAGCGTCACCCTGGTAACGCTCCGCACACCGGCCGCGTTCCCGAGCCCGCTCCGCGCACTCCAGGCAGACGCTACCTTCCGGCCACGCCCCCGTCCCATGGGGGCTGTCCGGTGTGCCGGTATCGTTGCTGCCGGTCGGGCGCTTCGTAGACTTCCCCGTATCCCGGGCGGCGAAGCATTCGTACGACTGTACAAACCGGCCGTACAGACGCTCCCCCGAGAAAGGGTCCCGCCGTGGCCGCCAAGCCTGTGGCCCAGCGCCTCGTCGTGCTGGTCTCCGGATCAGGCACCAACCTCCAGGCGCTGCTCGACGAGATCGACCGCACCGGCGTCGAGGCCTACGGCGCCGAGGTCGTCGCCGTCGGAGCCGACCGCGACGGCATCGAGGGGCTCGCGCGGGCCGAACGGGCCGGGCTGCCGACCTTCGTGTGCAAGGTGAAGGATCACGCGAGCCGGGACGAGTGGGACCGCGCGCTCGCCGAGACCGTCGCCTCCTACGCGCCTGACCTCGTGATCTCCGCCGGGTTCATGAAGATCGTCGGCAAGGAGTTCCTGGCCCGGTTCGGCGGCCGGTGCGTGAACACGCACCCGGCGCTGCTGCCGAGTTTCCCGGGCGCGCACGGAGTGCGGGACGCGCTGGCGTACGGCGCCCGGGTCACCGGCTGCACCGTCCACTTCGTCGACGACGGCGTCGACACCGGCCCGATCATCGCCCAGGGCGTGGTCGAGATCCGGGACGAGGACGACGAGAGCGCGCTGCACGAGCGCATCAAGGACGTCGAGCGAAGGCTGCTCGTCGAGGTCGTGGGGCGGCTCGCCCGCAACGGCTATCGCATTGAGGGACGAAAGGTAGTTATCCAGTGACCGTCACCGCCGAGAGCAACGCCAAGCGGGCCATGCGCCGGGCGCTCGTCAGCGTCTATGACAAGACGGGCCTCGAAGACCTCGCGCGCGGGCTGCACGCGGCCGGTGTCGAGCTGGTGTCGACCGGCTCCACCGCCTCGAAGATCGCCGCCGCGGGCGTCCCCGTCACCAAGGTCGAGGAGCTGACCGGCTTCCCCGAGTGCCTGGACGGCCGGGTCAAGACCCTGCACCCCAAGGTGCACGCCGGTATCCTCGCCGACCTGCGTCTGGACAGCCACCGCGAGCAGCTCGCCGAGCTGGGCGTCGAGCCGTTCGACCTGGTCGTCGTCAACCTCTACCCGTTCCGGGAGACGGTCGCCTCGGGGGCGTCGCCGGACGAGTGCGTCGAGCAGATCGACATCGGTGGCCCCTCGATGGTGCGCGCCGCCGCCAAGAACCACCCCTCGGTCGCCGTCGTCACCAGCCCCGCCCGGTACGCCGACGTCCTCGCGGCCGTGCAGGACGGCGGGTTCGACCTCGCCACCCGCAAGCGGCTCGCCTCGGAGGCGTTCCAGCACACGGCGGCCTACGACGTCGCGGTGGCGGGCTGGTTCGCGGCGGAGTACGCGCCCGTCGACGAGTCGCCGTTCCCGGAGTTCTTCGGCACGACGCTGGAGCGCAAGAGCACCCTGCGCTACGGCGAGAACCCGCACCAGCCGGCCGCGCTCTACGTCGACGGCACCGGCGCCGGGCTCGCCGAGGCGGAGCAGCTGCACGGCAAGGAGATGTCGTTCAACAACTACACGGACACGGACGCCGCCCGCCGTGCCGCGTACGACCACGAGGCGCCCTGCGTCGCGATCATCAAGCACGCCAACCCGTGCGGCATCGCGATCGGCGCGGACGTCGCCGAGGCGCACCGCAAGGCGCACGCGTGCGACCCGCTGTCCGCGTTCGGTGGCGTGATCGCCGTCAACCGGCCGGTCAGCAAGGAGCTGGCGGAGCAGGTCGCGGAGATCTTCACCGAGGTCATCGTCGCCCCCGACTACGAAGAGGGCGCCCTTGAGGCCCTCGCCAGGAAGAAGAACATCCGCGTCCTGAAGGCACCGGCGGCGCCCACCCAGCCCGCCGAGGTCAAGCCCATCGACGGCGGCGCCCTCCTCCAGGTCACCGACCGCCTCCAGGCCGACGGCGACGACCCGGCCCACTGGACCCTGGCCACCGGCGAGGCGCTCGGCGCCGACGAGCTTGCGGAACTGGCGTTCGCCTGGCGGGCCTGCCGGGCCGTCAAGTCCAACGCCATCCTGCTCGCCAAGGGCGGCGCCTCGGTCGGCGTCGGCATGGGCCAGGTCAACCGCGTCGACTCCGCGAAGCTCGCCGTCGAGCGGGCCGGCGCGGAGCGGGCCCGGGGCGCCTACGCGGCGTCCGACGCGTTCTTCCCGTTCCCCGACGGCCTGGAGATCCTCACCGAGGCCGGCGTCAAGGCCGTGGTCCAGCCCGGCGGTTCGGTCCGCGACGACCAGGTCGTCGAGGCGGCGAAGAAGGCGGGCGTGACGATGTACTTCACGGGCACGCGCCACTTCTTCCACTGACCCCTCGCACACCCGCTCCGTGAAACGGCCCGCCGGACATCCCGGCGGGCCGTTTCATGTCAACGACTCGTCGGCGTACGGACTTCGCGGAAACGCGCACCACACGGTCTTCCCCGCCGTCCCCGGCCCGCCGTCCGGTTCCTGCTGAACGCCCCAGCGCAGGGCGAGGGCGTCGAGGAGGAGCCCCCGCCCGTTCTCGTCGTCGGGACAGGACTCGCGCACGATGAGCCAGCCGTAGGGTTCCGGGTCGGTGACGGCGAGGCGGGTGCACTCACCGGCCTGCGTCACCCGCACGGTCACCGGCGTCCCCTCGCCCAGGTGCCGGATGACGTTCGACAGCAACTCACTGACGCAGAGCTGGACTTCGGGGCACGGCACGCCGAGGTGCTCGCGCACGGTCCGGCGCACCTCCGGCACCGCCTTGGGGACGGCGAGGAGTTCCAGGACGAGCGCCCTCACCGGCGGGCCGCCTCGCGGAGGGCGGCGGCGAGGGCTCCGGCGCGGGTTCCTCCTCCCGGCCGCCGGTGCTGCCGTGCGAGGCAGTGTCCAAAGGTGCACTGTCGTCCGAACTGTGCGCTTACGTAGGGTGGTTCATATCGTCGGAACCACACGTCAACGGGGGAATCCACGTGAAGAAGATGGCTACCGCAACGTTGTGCGCGGCTCTGCTCATGGGTGCCGCGGTGCCCGCGAGCGCGGCCGAGCGGGCTCCTCGTGCCGAAGCCGGTGTCTATGCCAGCAACGGTGACTACGTCCACGTGTCGTCGACCAAGCCCGCGACGGCCTCCGCGCACGGATGGTGGTTCAAGGTCAAGGGCCCCGGTTCCAAGGCCAAGGTGACCATCTGGCTCCAGACCAGGAAGAAGGGCACCTCGAAGTGGCACACGGTCGCCAAGGGGGCGAAGACCGTCAAGCCGAGCAAGAAGCTCAACAAGGCTCCCAGCACCTGGCGGGCCAACGCCCGCAAGACGTGCGCCAACCGCCAGGTACGTGAATGGCGCAGCGTCATCGACGTTGACATCATTGGCGTCGCCGACTCCCCGGAGAAGGCTGTGACCAAGGTCCGCCAGGTCAAGTGCGGGGTGTGACCGAATCCGTCTGATCTGGCGATCGGAGTCGACGTTGACGCCTTCCTCCTCCCTCTACAGCACCCGCATCCAGAACCAGGTGGTCCACCTGGTCCTGCGTCAGTGGTCCCTTCCGGTGCACGGGAGCACCTGTATGCGGGGAGTGCTCCCACCGCAGGGCGGGGACGAAGCCGTCTGTGTAGCCGTCGGCAGGAAGGACGCGTGTGCGCCGGACCTGAACGTCTACGAAGTCCCCCTGATCCAGGACGAGATCGTCATCGACGCCGACGAAGTCGTCGGGATCGTGCGGGTCGCCCAGACCGCGGACCCCTTCTACCGGACCTTCTACCGCGACGACGAAGGCGACCTGACGCAGATGCCGTCCCTGGTCCTTGACCTCCTCGACATCCGAGGAGACCGGAGACCGGCCGCCTCGGCCCCGGAGGCGACGCCCTCGGCGGACGACCGGGTCCTTCTGGTCGGGGTCCTCCCGCTGGCGCCCGGACGGCATCGGCTCTACTGGTCGTCCGGCGACTGGCCCGGAATCATCGCCTCGGACGTCGAGAACTCCGGCAGCCCCGAAGCCCTGCGAACGGTCGCCGCCCGCGCCCTGCCCGACGCCCACCGCGCGCAGCCTTCGAAAGACCCCTACTGCTGGAGGATCGCCCCGCTGCTGGCGTCCTAGGCCCTCCTGCCCGGCGGCCGCTCACGCCGCAGACGCGGCGCCGGGCACCCGCTTCGGCGTTGTCGTCCCTCGCCGACCCAACCGGCGCGACCTCGCTGACGGTCAGGGTCTCGGGGTGAGTGGTCCCGTTCCGGGCCGCGCCTGCGGGATCTGTGCCGCCCGGCGAGGAGCAGGGCCGAGCAGCCGACGGCGCAGGCCAGCCCGGCGTACAGCAGGGGGGCGGCCCAGAACGGCGCCGCTTCGGTGTCGTGCCCGTCGGCCCAGTGGCAGGTGAGGGACGGGGGGAAGCTGTCCACGTCCACCGAGGTGAGGCGGGAGTCGCGCAGGGTGTCCAGGTACACGCCGTCGCCGGTCGGGCTCGCGCAGGTGCCGAGGGGGTCGGTGAAGGCGAGCCCGTAGACGGTTCCGGCCCCGTAGGCGGCGAGCGCCGCCGCGCCACCGACCACGGCCCAGCGGGCCGACCGCGAGGGCTTCCTCCGCTTCACCCACGACGCGTACGGGAGCACCCCGAGGACGAACGCCAGGAGCGTGACCACGGGCGGACCGAAGAACGCGAAGAGGGACACCATGCACCGGGACGCTACTTCGCGCATGGTGTGGGGGTACGGCAGGGGGCGGCCCGCGTGGGCTGTGGCCGGTAAGGGGTGCGTCCATGATGGCCGGTACGGGCCGGACAGGTCCCTAGGTCCCTGGGCGCCAGCTCCTGAGTACGGCGGTGCTAGCTCCTGAGTACGGCGTCGAGCAGGCCGGGGAAGCGTGCCTGCATGTCCTCGCGGCGCACGGTGACGATCCGTCTGCGGCCTTCCGCGACGGTTCTGATCAGGCCCGCTTCTCTCAGGACGCGGTAGTGGTGGGAGATCGTCGGGTTGCTCAGCCCGAGGGCCACCTTCTCGGCCACGGCCGCGCAGTCGACGGGCCCCGCGCTGCGGTACATCTCGGTCATCAGCGCGCGCCTGCCGGGTTCGGTGAGCGCGCCGAGCACGACGGTGAGATCGAAGGAGTCGACCGTGGGCTCGGGCAGGGTGCGCGGCATTCGTCGCCTCCTCATCGTTTGACGCTCATCGAATCGTAGCCTACGGTCTCGTTCCATGATGATTCGACAAGCATCAAACGACATGGCGGCGGCGCGGCGTGCCGTCCTTGGCGTCACCGCCCTCACCGTCGGCGCGTTCGTGCCGGGTATGTCCGAGGGGGCGGTCCGATGACCGGCGTCCTGGTGACCGGCGGCACCGGGAACACCGGTGGTGAGCTGGTGAGGCTGCTGCGCGGCCGAGGCGTGCCGGTCCGGGTGGGCAGTCGCACCCCGGCCGCCGACGACCCGGACGCGGTCCGCTTCGACTGGGCCGACCCGGCCACCCACCCCGCTGCTCTGGCCGGGCAGGACCGGGTCTTCGTGGTGCCGCCGGGGCGGAGCCTGGACCCGATGCCGACGGTCGGGCCGTTCCTGGCCCGGGCGCGGCGCCTCGGCGTGCGCAAGGTCGTGCTCCTCGGCTCCGCCATCCCCCTCGCCCCCACGGCGCTGGAACTGGCCGACCAGGTCCGTGCCCTGCCCGGCGGGGTCGTGCTGCGCCCGTCCGGGTTCATGCAGAACTTCCTGAGCCCGCACCCGCTGGGCGAGGGAATCCGGCGGGACGGCGAGGTCCGTACCGCCGCCGGTGACGGTCGGCTGGGGTGGATCGACGCGCGGGACATCGCCGCGGCCGCCGCGACCCTGCTGGCCGATCTCGACGCCGTCCCGGGTGATCGGCGTGACTATCTGCTCACCGGCCCGCAATCGCTGAGCCACCAGGAGGCGGCGGAGATCATCACCGCCGGCACCGGACGGCAGGTCAGGGTGGCCCACGTGAGCGTGGACCAGCAGGCGGCCGACCGGCGGGCCGCGGGCATCCCGGCCGGGTTCGCCGCGATCCTCGCGGCCGCCGACGCGAGCGTCAGGACCGGCCGGCAGAACGAACTCAGCACCGCGGTACTCGACCTGACCGGCCACCCACCCCACACCTTCACCCAGTTCGTCCGGGACCACGCACCCCACTGGACGACGCGGGGGGCGTGAGCGCGGGGGCGCCGATACCGGCCGGGGTGTTCGGCAACGGCCTGATGACAGGTGACTACTGGAAGCGGGCGGCAGTACGACGCCTGGCAGGGGCGAAGGCGTCGATCGACCCGGCGCCCTCACCCGGGGTGTCGTTCCACCCTCGAATGCGGGTGGCCAGACGCTTCAAGCGGGCGTCTCCGGGCTGGACGTCGATGTGGAAGTGGGACTGCTTCACCGGCTTCAGGTCACCGCCCCAGGTGACGAGGCCCTCGCAGTCGGCCAGGATGTCCGCGATGACGACCCGTTCGGCCTCGCCCATGCCGGTGTCCTTGATGTCGGCGCCGAGCGGGTAGTGCAGCGGACGGACGGCGAGGGCGGTGCCCGACAGATGGTTCGACTCGAACGGGGCACCGATCATCCGATCGGTGGCGTGTCCGTGGAGGTCGCCGGTCCTGAGCATGTCGATCTCGTACGCGAACCGGCGGGCCACATGCAGCAGTACCGTCGCCGCGTCACCCGGCGCCAAGGAGACCTCGACGCCGGTGCCCTCCACCCGGTACGTCGTGGTGTGGTCAAGAACGGGCCAGCCGTTCGCGGACCGGGGCTGTTTCCAGGCGTGTTGGCCGGAAGCGGCTGCGGCCTGCGCGGGTCCTGCGGATGTCAGGGCGAGTGCCGCGCCGGCTCCTATGCCGATGCCGAGCGCCTGTCTACGCGTCAAGCTTGTGGTCACGAGGAGCCCTTCTGAACGGGTGACGATCGATGAGGAGCAGGGCTGAGCAGACGACGAAGCAGGCCAGTCCCGTGTACAGCAGGGGCGGGGCCCAGAACGGCACCGCTTCGGTGCTGTCGCCGCCGGCCCAGTGGCAGGTGATGGACGGGGGGAAGCTGTCCACGTCCACCGAGGTGAGGCGGTAGTCGCGCAGGGTGTCCATGTACACGCCGTCGCCGGTCCGGTCCGCGCAGGTGTCGAGGGGGTTGGTGAAGGCGAGCCCGTAGACGGTCGCGGCCCCGTAGGCGGCGAGCGCCACCGCGGCACCGACCACGGCCCAACGAGCCGGCGTCGAGGGCTTCCTCCGCTTCACCCACAACGCGTACGGGAGTACCCCGAGGACGAAGAGCAGGAGCGTGACCACGGGTGGGCCGAAGAACGTGAAGAGAGACACCATGCGCCCGGACGTTACTTCGAGCCGAGGAACCGTTGCTGGTTCGCCCGGTACTCGGCCCGCCGGAGGGTCTCCGTGGAGGCGTGCTGCACCAGGTTGTCGCCGAACGCGTTGCACCAGTCGTCGAGTTGGCCGCTGGGGAGATTGTGCGGCATCAACGTGACCGACCCGCCGAACTTCTGGATCAGGAAGGCGCGGCCACTGGTCAGGATCGCTCCGTCCGTGGTGGCGGGGGTGTCGGTCAGGATCTTCTTCGCCTGGGCGGCCGCCTCGCTGATGGTGCCGCCGAACCGCTGTGTCACATAGTCCCGGAACCGGGTCAGACCGCCGTTGCCCTGGTAGTGGTCGTGGACGGCCTCGACGATGGTCTTGCCGCCGCGCACGGCCTGGGCGATGAGATAGCCGTCGGCGTCCTCGACGAGGTCGGTGAATCCGAACGTGGACTTGACGCCGATCTTGCCCATCTTGTCGTTGATGTAGGTCACGCCGGAGGCGTAGAAGTCGTGGTCGCGCCGCCATTCGCCGTACAGGGTCATCAGGTCGCCACCCCAGCCGGCGACATCGCCGAGGCTGATGTCTCCCTTGGGATTGGGCTTGACGTACTGGCCGTTCGCCGTGGCCATCATGTGCTCCGGTCCGAGATATTGGCCGGTGAACGGGTCCTTGAATTCGTCCCAGATGGTCATGTTGTGGTCGTTGGCATACGAGACGAAGCCGGTGTCCACTTTCCCGATCATGCCCCGCCAGGTGAAGTCGTCGTAGGTGGCGCTACGGATGTACTCCATGACGAGTTGGTTCGGGTCGCCCTTGCCGTAGGTCTTGGCCAGTTCGTACAGCGACTCGATGTAGTTGACGAAGTAATCCGCCGGCTGCGTCGGCTTGTTGACGCTGTTCTGGCCGGGGTCGGCGCCGACGCGATGAGCGTCACGGTCCAGCCAGAACGTATCCGTTCCGTCGGTGACCTGGTATTCCTTGATCTGGTTGAACGACCAGTTCGACGGCAGCGGATAACCCAGGTTGCCGGAGAATCCCCAGGACATTCCCGAGACGAAGGAAAAGCGCGCATAGGTCTCCTTGGTGACCTGGGCGCACACGTTCCGGGACCCGTACACGCCGTGCACATACCGCTTCCCCCGGCTCCCGAGGCCCGACGCGACGCCCCGGAAGTACTCCAGGATCTGCGGCATGTCACCGTCGGTGGCGTCGTAGTCGACGGCGAAGTAGATGACCGTGCCCCGGTTGAACCCGAAATGCTCGGCCTGGTCGTGGGCCTTCTGCGCGTGCGCGACCCCGTTGCCCCAGTTGTACTCCGACAGGGACCGGCCGTTGTCCTGGAAGATCGGGAACACGCTCAAGCCGCCCCCGAAGATATTGGCGAGTTCGCCTTCTTCGAGCATTTTCGAGCCGCCGCCGGCGGAAGCCTCGTTGAGGTATCTGCCGACGTACCGGTAGCCGTCGCTGTACATCCTCTTCGCCCGGGACGGGGTGATGGTGTAAGCGGTGTCGGAGGCGTTGACCGGTCGGTCCGGGTCCCCCATCGACACCAGAAGCTGAGCCCATGTCGCGTAGTCGCCCTTGCCGGTGACGGAAAGCTCCGAGAACCGCTGAAAGACGCTGACGAACGTGGTCAGATTACTGTCGAACGTGCTCTTGAGGACCGTGTTCGTCTCGAAAAGGTCACCGTCCGCATTGACGGTGACGATCGGCTGGTTGAAGACGCACGCGGCGGTGAACAACTGGACGAAGATCCCGGAAGATCCCTGGGAGACGATGGCCTTGGATTTGATGCCGGCCTGCGTTCCGGCGCCGAAGTTGCCGGTGGCGTCCGCTTCGGCGATTCCGATCTCCAGCTGGATGGCCTTCATCAGGTTCTGCTGGACGTTACGGGAGTAGTGCCCGTCGGCGGGGCCTATGTCGACCGTCTTCTTCGTCCAGTAACGCCCGTTGATCCACTGCTGGATGGAGCGGACCTCGTCCGAGCCGCCGGCCGTGACCACATAGGCGTCCATGTTCAGGAGGGCTTTGAACACCTTCGCCTGGAGCGTGCCGCTCTGGGAGAGGCCCATGTCGTCCTGCATGTGCTTGACGGCCAGGGCGATGTCCGGATCGTAATAGCCGGTATCGGAGTAACCCCCGGTGTAGCCCTTGCAGAACAGGCCATGTCGGATGATCTTGATGATGTTGGTGTTCTGCGCCCAGCCGCTGCCCAGCTCGCCGAGCGCGGCGAGTTTGGTGACGGTGCCGTCACCAAAATTCGCGACCACGGGGCTGATGCCGAGTTCCTTCTGTAGCCCCATGGTGAGGGCGTACATGGTGGACCAGCCGGTGTTGCCGTCTTCCGGACACGTCTGGTAACCGGGCACAGCGGCATAGGTCGCATTGACCCACTTCTGTGCTTCGAGGACTTTCGCGTCGGCCATGCCGGAGCTCCTGAACTGCTTGACGGATGAGAACGGGAGGTGGACTGCCCCGGCTGTTCTCAGGCGGGGCAGTCCGACCTTCAACGCCGAACTGGCTCTACCGGGGGCGCCCCCCGGGGACACGGACGCGGAATCGGTGACGTGGGGTCAGTCGCAGGTGGCGACGTGCGTCTGGCGATCGATGATGGCCACGTCGCCCTCCCACATCAGCGCGTTCACCACGGCGCAGGCGGGCTGGAAGGAGCTGGCGCTGCTCTCGTACTTGACCGGACCCGCATATTCCGAGAAGGAGCCTTCGTCGACCTGGCACGTGGTCCAGCACAGTTTCAGCTTCATGTGCTTCTTGACCCCGATGTTGTTGTCGAAGACGGCACATGCCCCGTCCGTCCCGCCCGTCACGTACTTGGTGTAGGTGAACAGGGTTCCGAACCGACGGGAATCCGGAAGGACTTCCGCATACGCCAGCTTGTATCCGCTTCCGCACAGCAGGGCGGTGGCCTGTACCGCTGCGGGATCGGCCGCCGCGAGGGCACGTGTCTGCGGATCGCTCGCCCCGCTCGGCGAGAACTCCACTTGAGTTCCGGTGACCTTCTCAGGAACCGTCTTCGCGTTGTGCGCCAAGGCTTGTGGAGCTGCCACGACCGAAGAGATCAAAGCCGTGGACAGGGAAAGGACAGATACCCATTTGCGCATGCTGGTGATCCCCCGTTGTGAAGGCACAAGGGGACCCGGCCCGTGACAATCACGTGCCTGTGTAGCCCCCGTTGTGCTGAACGCTCAATGGCCCACTCCCGTCCTGCCCGGACGAGACGGGTAGACAGTTCCCCAACTGGACCGGGAGCAGGCGGTCACTCTAGCCACACAGTCAGCAGCAGCCGCAAGAGTATAGGAGTGCGCATGGCGGAAAAGCGATGTGCGTCAGCGCGCAAACGGAATCATCTCTTGCGTAGATGCCACATGTATTTGTTGGAGAAGCGGAGCCGGAATGACAGTACCGGCCATGGCGGAAATGCGCCTCGCTGTGGCAGCCAGGAAACGAGAAGCAGACCGACCGCTGGGCGGAGTTGCCGCCGTCGCGCCGTCTCATGGCCGGTACTCCCGGTGGCGCGACAAGCCCCGTACAGTGCGGTCTGCGCGGAGGGCATGTGCTGTTGCCGACCGCCAACGGGGAACGGGGATCACGGGGATGCTCTCGGGGCTGACGTCATGTCACGCGCCCGCGCTCGACGGGCGCCGGTTCGGCATGCTTACGTCAGCTCCGTCCACCGGCGGCGGACTCCGCGCACCCGGCATCACGCCCCACGGTAGGACACCGCACCATGCGCTTGCGCGCCTTCATGACGCCGGCGGTTCTGATACGTCGCCGTCGGCAGGAAGGACGCGTGTGCTCCGGACCTGAACGTCTACGAAGTCCCCCTGATCCAGGACGAGATCGTCATCGACGCCGACGAAGTCGTCGGGATCGTGCGGGTCGCCCAGACCTCGGACCCCCGGCCCGACGCCCGCCACACGCAGCCTTCGAAAGACCCCTACTGCTGGAGGACCGCCCCGCTGCTGGCGTCCTAGGCCCCCCTGTCCGGCCTGCCCGGCGGCCGCTCATGCCGCAGACGCGGCGCCCGGCACGCGCTTCGGCGTTGTCGTCCCTCGCCGACCCGACCGGCGCGACCTCGCTGACGGTCAGGGTCTCGGGGTGAGTGGTCCTGTTCCGCATCACGGTCTCCGGGTGAGTGGTCCCGTTCCGTGTGCTGCACGGTGGCTGCCGTGTACCGGAGGGTTGCCCTCCTCCGTGCGGAAACGCCCGTCGCCTTCCCGTTTCGGACAGTACCGGGCTAATTCGCGCCGGTGAGGGCGGATTGGGGGTTCTTGGGGTGGGCGGCGGACGACGCTGGGGGACCGGGCCGGGCCCGTGGGGGCCGACGCCCGTAGTGGACATAGGGGGTTCCAACGATGGCTTCGCTGAGCTACGAGATCCTCACCGACCCGGCGCCGCTCCAGGTGTCCGGGGCGGGACCGGACGAACAGTCCGTGGGCACGGTCTACCTCGTCATCTCCAACCCGACCACCACTCTGGTGCCCTGGTACTCCATCGAGGTACGGGTGCCCTGGGGCAACGAGGCCGGTGACCTGACCCTCGATCCGCGGGACATCGACGCGCGGGTGGAGAAGGACTACGACCTGAAGTACGGGGACACGCCCAGGTCCCGTTGGGACGAGATGGCCGGTGTCCTCACCCTCTCCGCCCCGCTCGGCGGACGTTTCAGCGCGGGCGACTCCATGGTCGTCGTCCTCGACAACTTCCCCGTCTCCGACAAGGAGGGCCTCGTCCTGCTGTCGGTCGAGGAGACCTCGGGCCGGGACGAGGACATGCGGGACCACCCCCTCACCCTGAGCCTCCTCAAGCAGGCGCCCAAGGTCCCGCGCAACTTCCGCCCCGACCCGGCCCTGGTGGACACCGGCGCGAACGTCGTCCTGCGCTGGGACGGACCCGCCACCCTGACCTACGAGATCCAGCACCCGGACGGCACCAGGGAACTCGTCGCGCCCGGCACGGGACCCGGCTGGGAGTGGTCGCCGAGCCCCGACGGCGCGCCGCAGCGGGACGCGACCTACACCCTGATAGCCACCAGCAACGGCGGCCGCCAGCCCGGGTACTTCCTCACCACCTCCGTCGCGCTGCGCCGCCCCGAGTTCGAGAGCGTCACCGCCACCGACGGGCTCTACACCCCGTGGGTCGAGGGCACCACGGACCGGGGGCGCGTCGTCCTGTCCGCGCGCGGAGCCGAGATCCGCGACGCCTCCGGAGCGCCGGGCGTCGTCGCGGCCGCAGAGGCCGAGGTCGACGGCGTCCGCACCACCTGGATACGCGGCCGGAGCAGCGACGCGGGGTGGGTCGAGTTCCCGGCGACCGGCGTGAACGTCTTCCAGGGGCCCGGCGACCGCCGGTTGGGCACCGTCACCGCCGACCGCGCGGATCTGAACGGCGTCCACACCACGTGGGTGCGCGGCGTGGGCGGCGACGCCGGATGGATCGAGTTCCCCGCCTCCGGAATGAACGTCTTCCAGGGCACCGGCGACCGCCAGTGGGGCACTGTCGCCGCTGACGAGGCGGATCTGAACGGCGTCCACACCAAGTGGGTGCGGGGCCGGGGCGGCGATGCGGGGTGGGTGGAGTTCCCGGCCTCTGGGATGAACGTGTTCCAGGGCGCCGGTGACCGCCAGTGGGGCACCCTCGCCGCCGACAAGGCCGACCTCAACAGCCTCGCCACCGGGCAGGCCCAGGTGAAGGAACGCCTCGCCCTCCAGGGCGACTTGGACGTCGCCGGGAACGTCGTCGTCGGCGGCGACCTCACCGTCAACGGGGACTTGAGGCCGATGCGGAACCTGGAGGTCGCCGGGGCGGTCGTCGCCGCCGACCTGACGGCCAGGGGCAAGTTGACCACCGACCACGAGAACGGGTCGCTGATCGTCCACGGGCAGTCGGTCTTCCACGGCAAGGTCAACGCCAACCAGCACCTGTCGGTCCGCAACGAAGGCGTCGGCTGGATCATGCACACCAACGACGGCCAGATCGCCGTCCAGGGCAACTTGCGGGTCCACGGGGCGTTCCGCTCCGACAGCTGAGGGCACGGTGACCGGCGGTCGGCGGTCGGCGGTCGGCGGTCGGCCTTCGGCCACGGGCCACTGTCGCGCGCAGACTGCGGGCCAACGGCTGTTGACGTGGGGCCGCTGGCCAACGGATGTTGGCCTACGCGTGTTGGCCCAGGCCTGTTGGCCTACAGCCGCATGCCTACAGCCGTTGGCCTACGCCCGTTGGCCCGCCCGTGCCGCCTACGGTCGTTGGCCCACGCCTGTCGGCCTACGCCAGTTGGCCTACAGCCGTTGGCCTGCGCCTGTGGGCCTACCGCCGTTTGCCTACGAGCGTTGGCTCGCGGCCGATGGCCAACGCCTTTGACCCACGGGTCGTTGACCCGCGCGTGTTGGCCCACGGCTGTTGCCCACGCTCGTTGGCCCACGCCCGTTGGCCCGCCCGTGTCGCCCACGGTCGTTGGCCCACGCCTGTTGACCCACGCCCGTTGGCGCGTAGCTGTTGGCCTACGCCAGTTGGCCTACAGCCGTTGGCCTGCGCCTGTGGGCCTACCGCCGTTTGCCTACGTCCGTTGGCCCGCAGCCGATGGCCAACGCCGGTTGACCCGCGCGTGTTGGCCTACAGCTGTTTGCCCACGGCTGTTGCCCACGCTCGTTGGCCCACGCCCGTTGGCCCGCCCGTGTCGCCCACGGTCGTTGGCCCACGCCTGTTGGCCCACGCCCGTTGACCTACAGCCGTTTGCCCGCGCCCGTTGGCCTACCGCCGTTTGCCTACGCCTGTTGACTCGGGGCCGATACCCCACGCCTGTTGGCCTACGCCCGTTGACCCGGGCCCTCGACCCACAGTCGTTGCCCCACGCCCCTCGGCCCACAGCCGTTGGCCCACGCCCGTTGGCCCCCAGCCGTTGCCCCACAACCGTCGGCGGCCCGCAACCGTCGGCGGCCAGTCACCGTCGGCCGGCCAGTCACCGTCGGCCGGTCAGCCACCGTCGGCGGCCAGCCGACGCGCGAAGGCCGTGCCGCCCTTGGGAGGGGGCACGGCCCTTGGTGTGCGCCGGGGCGAAGAGCGGGAGGTCAGTTCTGGATGACCATCGTGCTCGCCGCCTTGTCGTGCCAGCCCTGCTGACGACCCGACTTGTCCCAGAACGGGGACAGATAGACGAGCAGCTGGCCGATACCGCAGGCGATGCTGCCCACCATCGGGATGATCCAGCGGACGAACGCCGAGCCCAGGCCGGGCTTCTGGCCGGTGTCGGCCTTCACCACGCGCAGGCCCAGGGCGAGCTTGCCGACGGTCGCGCCCACCAGGCCGGTCATCAGCCACTCGTAGAGGAGGCTGGCGATGCCCAGCACGCCGAGCACCGCGCCGAGCCGGGCGGCGACGTCCGAGCTGGCGTTGGTCAGGCAGGTCTGGTAGTCGACCGCGGACGGGTCGCAGTCCGAGGCGGAGGTGGCCGAACCGGCCACCCCCACGACGCTGAAGAAGACGTAGATGATGCCGAGGATCAGGCCGTCGATCACGCGGGCGCCGAGGCGCCGGCCCATCGAGCCGACCTGGGGGCCGCCACCGGGGTGCCCCGGCTGCTGCGGGTAACCGGGCTGCTGGGGATAGCCGTAGCCCTGCTGCGGCGGCACGCCCTGCGGGGCCTGCGGGTAGCCGTAGGGCTGCTGCTGGGGCTGACCGTAGCCCTGCTGCTGCGGAGGCTGTTGGCCGTACCCCGGCTGCTGCGGCGGCTGCTGGCCGTAGCCGGGCTGCTGAGGCTGGCCGGGCTCATAGGGGTTCTGGGGCGAGCCGAAACTCATGGCTGGAATTCCTCCGTTGTACTGCGGGGACGTCGCAGGGCGCGCGGAGGAACGTCATCAAACGAGCGGTTTGCCCCCCAACACGGACCGCGATGCTGCGCCGTTCATCGTCTTAGGTGACAAAGGCCTTGTCCAGCCGGATTCGGCAGCGTTGTGCAAGTGCAACCAAGGCGATCTTGGCCGGATACCCGCTGTCCGTGCCGGGGCCCCGGATT
This sequence comes from Streptomyces sp. NPDC091279, assembly GCF_044757465.1. Taxonomy (NCBI): domain Bacteria; kingdom Bacillati; phylum Actinomycetota; class Actinomycetes; order Kitasatosporales; family Streptomycetaceae; genus Streptomyces; species Streptomyces sp. NPDC091279. The sequence continues at coordinate 391,941 of NZ_JBIVVA010000008.1, forward strand.
GGAACCCGGAGGCGGTCATCCGCGAGGATGGACCCCATGACCGCCCAGATTCTCGATGGCAAGGCCACCGCAGCCGCGATCAAGTCCGATCTGACCGTCCGCGTGGCGGCCCTGAAGGAGAAGGGCGTCACGCCCGGCCTCGGCACGATCCTGGTCGGTGACGACCCCGGCAGCCAGAAGTACGTCGCCGGCAAGCACCGCGACTGCGCCCAGGTCGGCATCGCCTCCCTCCAGCGTGAACTGCCCGCCACCGCCACCCAGGAGGAGATCGAGGCCGCCGTCCGCGAGCTGAACGACGACCCGACCTGCACCGGCTACATCGTCCAGCTCCCGCTGCCCAAGGGCATCGACGAGAACCGCATCCTGGAGCTGATGGACCCGGACAAGGACGCGGACGGCCTGCACCCGATGAACCTCGGCCGCCTCGTGCTGAACGAACCGGCCCCGCTGCCCTGCACCCCCAACGGCGTGCTGACCCTGCTGCGCGCGCACGGCGTCGAGATCAACGGCGCCGAGGTCGTCGTCGTCGGCCGCGGTGTCACCATCGGGCGCCCCATGCCGCTGCTGCTCACCCGGCGCAGCGAGAACGCCACCGTCACCCAGTGCCACACCGGCACCCGGGACCTCGCCGCCCACCTCAAGGGCGCGGACATCATCGTGGCCGCCGCCGGTTCCGCGCACCTGATCCGGCCCGAGGACGTCAAGCCGGGCGCCGCCGTTCTCGACGTCGGCGTCTCCCGCAGCGCCGAGGGCAAGATCGTGGGCGACGTCCACCCCGGGGTCGCCGAGGTGGCCGGCTGGATCTCCCCGAACCCCGGCGGCGTCGGCCCGATGACCCGCGCCCAGCTGCTCGTCAACGTGGTCGAGGCGGCGGAGCGCAGTGTCGGCTGAGCCCCGCGACCCCGGGCACAACGGCGTCGCCCCGGCCGTTCCCCCGGCCCCCGAGGAACCGGCGGCGGCGACGGCGCGTGAGGCGACCGGCGACGACCCGGCGGCCGACGGGACCGCTGCGGCCCATGGGACCGGGACCGCTTCGGTCAACGGGACCGGGACCGCCAAAGCCGACGGGACCGGGACCGGCAAGGTCAACGGGGCCGTGCGGGAGTCGGCCGGGGGCGAGGCGGAAGCGTCCGGCGCGCCCCGGCGGCGTACCGGGCGGTTCCCGCGGTTCACCCGGGACACCGCACGGCCCGAGGGCGGCGGCCGGGCCGCTCCGGGTGACGCCCCCGCACCCGCCCGGCAGTGGCCGATTCTCGCCGTGCTCGGCGTGACCGCGCTCGGCCTGCTGCTGACCGCGCTCGACGTGTTCCGCGTCGGCATCCTGCTGATCGGCGTCGCCCTGCTGGCCGGCGGGGTGCTGCGCTGGGTGCTGCCGGGCGTCGGCATGCTCGCCGTCCGTTCCCGGTTCACGGACATCTGCACCTACGGCGCGCTGGGCGGGGCGATCGTGCTGCTCGCGCTGATGGCCCAGCCGGACCCGTGGGTCCAGATCCCGTTCCTCAAGGACACCCTGCACTTCACCGTCGGCAGCGGTGGGTGACCGGGGCCGACCCCGCGAGACGGCGGCCCGACCCCTCCCCCGAGAACGGATCGGGCCGCCGCCCCGCAGCGACTCTCGGCCATGATGGACGTGCAGCTCAACGGCTGTCGGCACGCTGTGGCGCGGCCGTGACCGTTCCGGCACGGTAGGGGAGGCATGGTCGATTCCGGCCAGGTCCGTTTTCGGGAACCATCCGACACCCGCCGTTCGTCACTCGCACCGACCGGACCACACGACCGGTCGGCGTGACCGGTCGGCGTGACCGGGCCGCGTGACCGGTCGGCATGGCCGGACGCACGAAGAGTCCACGCCCGAAGAGTCAGCAGAGCCAGCAGAGTCAGCAGAGCCCGAAGAGCCAGCAGAGCCCGAAGAGTCAGCAGAGCGCGAAGAGACCGTGGAGGTGAGCGATGGGGGTCTGGCAGCCGCTGCCGGACACGTTGCCCCCGGAGGTACGGAACTTCGTGGAGCAGCTGCGGATCGTGAAGGACCGGACGGGGCTCAGCCTCGTCGCGCTCGGCGCCAGGACGGCGTACAGCAAGTCCTCCTGGCACCGCTACCTCAACGCCACCCAGCCCCCGCCCCGGCAGGCCGTCAACGCCCTGTGCCGGATCGCCGGGTTGACCCGCCCGGACGCCGAACGCCTCGGCGTCCGCTGGGAGTTGGCCGTCCAGGCCTGGCCCCGCCCGGCGAACCTGCCCGCGAAACCGGCCGACGGCACCGGCTACGAGGACGATCCCACGCTCCCGTGGTGGGACACCCCGCCCGACCACGCCGACCCCGAAGTCGCCCCGGGCCGCCCGCTGTTGCGCTACGCCGTCGCGCTGCTGGGCGCCCTGCTGGTGCTGGCGGTCGTCGGCGTCGCCGTCCACGCGTGACGTGCGTCGCCGTCCGGGGAGCTGAGATCCTTCTCGGGTGCACCTCGTCGACGCGCCGCGACGGCACACGGCACGAGGTCACGCACGGGAACCGACAGCACCGACCGGGGGGAAGAGGAGGGGGGAGGCTATGCCTCGTTGGAAGGCCTTGCCGGACGAACTCGATCCGCAGGTAAAGGAGTTCGCGAGCCAGTTGCGTCGGCTCGTGGACCAGGGCGGGCTGAGCATCGCGGCGGTGGCCGACCGCACGGGCTACAGCAAGACGTCCTGGGAGCGGTATCTCGACGGGCGGCTGCTGGCACCCAAGGGCGCGATCGTGGCGTTGGCCGAGGCCACCGGCACCAACCCGGTCCATCTGGCGACGATGTGGGAGCTGGCCGAACGGGCGTGGAGCCGTTCGGAGATGCGCCACGACCTGACGATGGAGGCCAGCCGGATCTCCCAGGCGCGGGCCGCGCTCGGGGAGTTCGGGGAGGTCGGCACACCGTCCGCCGCCGACGCCAGGAACGACAAGCCCCGCAAGGGCGGCAGCGGAACGGCGCTCAGGGCCGGGGTCGCGGGACCGGCCGGTGTCTTCCCCCGGGTCCCCGCTCAGCCCGACGCGGCCGAGACGACCGTGCTCCCCCCGACGGACGCGGCGCCCAAGGCCCCCAAGCCCCCGGCACCGGCCACGACCGACGCGGCGGCGACGACGGTCCTCCCGGCAACCGGCGCTGCGGAGACCACCGTTCTCCCTGCGACGGCCGCCGCCGAGACGGCCGTTCTCCCGGCGACCGGCGCTGCCGAGACGACGGTCCTCCCGGCGACCGGCGCTGCCGAGACGACGGTGCTCCCGTCAACCGGCGCTGCGGAGACCACCGTTCTGCCTGCGACGGCCGCCGCCGAGACCACCGTTCTCCCTGCGACGGACGCGACGGACGCCAAGGACCCTGCCCGCCCGGCGCGCCCCTCGTGGCCCTCGGCGGCGTCGGGCCCCTCGGGTCCCTCGGGCGCTCCCCAACCGGCCGACGCCGAACCGGAGTCGAAGCCGGCCGTCACCGACAGTGCCCCCAACTCCTGGGGTCTGGCCGGGTACAAGGGCCCGTCGCCCACCTCGGGCAGGGGACTGCGCACCGGCGCGGGCACCGGCACCGGGGTGAACGGGACTACGGGGGGCGGCGTTTCGGGCGCGGGGCCCGCGTGGCCGCCGACGCCGAACGCCACCGCACCCCGAGCGGCGAACGCCACCGCACCCCGGGGGCCGGGCACCCCCGCACCCCGGACGCCGGGCAGTGGGACGCAGACGCCCTGGCCCCCGGCGCCGTCGTACGGCGGGGCCGGGGTGCAGGCGCCGCCGCCGGTCGTCGGTCCCGGCGGTGGGGCCGGGAAGCGGCGGGCGACGATGTTCCTCGCCGGGCTCGTCGGGGTGCTCGTCGTCATCGCGGGCGTGTTCTATCTGACCGACGGCGGCCAGGACGGGACGGCCGACGCGGCCGCCTCGCCGTCGCCCAGCGTGCGCACCGACCTGCCGGCCGGGGTGAAGTGCGCCGGGGCCGACTGCACCGGCAAGGACGCGGAGACGATGGGCTGCACCGCCGACGCGACGACCGTGACGACCGCGAAGTCGGCCGTCGTCGGCCCGGTCACCGTCGAGGTCCGCTACAGCAGCGTCTGCGAGGCCGCGTGGGGGCGCATCACGCAGGGGTCGCCCGGGGACAAGGTGGAGGTCACGGCCGGGAAGACGAAGGAGTCGGACGCGCTCAGCGTGAGCGGTGACACGATCGCCTACACGCCGATGGTGCACGTGAAGGACGCGGGCGAGGCCGTCGCGTGCGCCACCCTGGCGGCCGGACAGCGGGGCTGCACCCCGTAAGGCGGCCCACGCGGTCGGGCCGCCGTCGCGAAAAAACTTCCGTCGGCCCCTGCATGGACGCGGCCCGCCCGGGCATCCGGACGGTACCCCCACGGGAGCACCGGTGAACCGGTCCCCGGCGAGCGGGCCGCCCGTCCCACCTCTCCCGACCGGGCGGCCCGCCCTCTCCCGTGGGCCTCGTTGCGGCCCGGGGTGGCCTGTGGGCGGGGCCACACGGACCCGGACAACCGGGGGGTGCGGGATGCGCGATAGCCTGGCCGACGCAATCTCTCTTGATACCAAGAGATCGATCATCTGTACGTCCCACCGGACGAACCCCGCCAGCTGTCCTAACGGAGAACGCCATGACCCGCACTCCCGTGAACGTCACCGTCACCGGCGCTGCCGGCCAGATCGGTTACGCCCTCCTCTTCCGCATCGCCTCCGGCCAGCTGCTCGGCGCGGACGTGCCGGTCAAGCTGCGCCTGTTGGAGATCACCCCGGCGCTCAAGGCCGCCGAGGGCACGGCGATGGAACTGGACGACAGTGCGTTCCCGCTGCTCCAGGGCATCGAGATCAGCGACGACCCGAACGTCGCGTTCGACGGCGCCAACGTCGCCCTCCTCGTCGGCGCCCGCCCGCGCACCAAGGGCATGGAGCGCGGTGACCTCCTGGAGGCCAACGGCGGCATCTTCAAGCCCCAGGGCAAGGCCATCAACGACCACGCGGCCGACGACATCAAGGTCCTCGTCGTGGGCAACCCGGCCAACACCAACGCGCTCATCGCGCAGGCCGCCGCCCCGGACGTACCGGCCGAGCGGTTCACCGCGATGACCCGCCTCGACCACAACCGCGCGCTGACCCAGCTCGCGAAGAAGACGGGCGTCACCGTCGCCGACATCAAGCGGCTGACGATCTGGGGCAACCACTCGGCCACCCAGTACCCGGACATCTTCCACGCCACGGTCGCGGGCAAGAACGCCGCCGAGGTCGTCGGTGACGAGAAGTGGCTGGCCGACGAGTTCATCCCGACCGTCGCCAAGCGCGGTGCCGCGATCATCGAGGCGCGGGGCGCGTCCTCGGCCGCCTCCGCCGCCAACGCCGCCATCGACCACGTCCACACCTGGGTCAACGGCACCGCCGACGGCGACTGGACCTCCATGGGCATCCCGTCCGACGGCTCCTACGGCGTGCCGGAGGGGCTCATCTCGTCCTTCCCCGTCACCACCAAGGACGGCGCCTACGAGATCGTCCAGGGTCTCGACATCAACGCGTTCTCCCGCGCCCGCATCGACGCCTCGGTGCAGGAGCTGGCGGAGGAGCGCGACGCCGTGCGCGGCCTGGGCCTCATCTGACCGACGCGGTCGACGACAGCCCCCACGGGCCCCGTCCCGGAGCGATCCGGGCCGGGGCCCGTGCCCGTTGCCGGGCCCGCCACCGGGCCCACCCACCGGGCCACTTGGTGCCGCCGTTACCGCTGGTGCCGCCGTGACCGCTCAACTGCCCTGCGAAGTTCACCCGTTCGGGATATCCCCTTCGTCTCCACCGCCCCCGCCCCTATGCTGATGGTTTGTCAACTCACGTCTTGACAAAGGGCTTTCCACGCATCGGGGGATCAGCGTGAGCACCGCTTTCGTGCCGCACCAGCCGACCGCGCCCGCACCCACGGGAGCCACCCCGCCGCACGCCAGCGAGGCGACCCGGCTGCTCTGCGCGGGCACCTATCTCGACGTCGGCTACCGCGACCGCGTCATCGAGGAACTGCACCTCAACGAAGAGCGGATCGTGGCCCCCTCCCTCGGCTTCGACGCGGCCCGCGTCCTGGCCCACGCCCTGCGCGCCCGGCGCCTCGAACTGCGCTGGGCCGCCGCGGTCGTCGCGCTGTGGCTCGCGGGCCTGCTGGTCACCGGGGGCCTGTTCGCCGCCTACCTGGTGCCGGGTCTGCTGCTCGGCCTGGCCCGCCGAGTACGCGGAACGGCGGCCCGACCGCCGGTGCACCGCTGGTACCCGGCGCTTCAACTCCGTTGGACCGCCTGGCTCTTGATGTCGTTCTTCCTGGTGGGGAACCTCGTCGCCGCGTTCGGGGCGTTCGGCTCGCTCGGGGACGTCGCCGTGGGGGCGTGGCAGGCCTGGTTCAGCCTGCTCGCGCTGGCCCTGGTGGCGGTGTGCGGGTACGCCCAGAGCGACCAGCTCCACCAGGCGCTCGCCGCCGAACTCTCCCCGCAGCGCTTCCCGGACGCCGCGAACGACCCCGCCGAGCTGACCGTGGGCCCGCGCGTCCAGCGGCTCAGCCGGCGCATCCGGCTGGAACAGCACGCGCCCCTGATCATGTACAACGAGGCCCACCCGTTCTGCGGAGCCGGATTCACCTACGACACCTGGGTGCTCGCGGTGGAGCTGAAGCCGGACGGGGAGAAGGGCGAGGACGGCCCGCCGATCAGCAACCGGGTGGTCCTGGAGAAGGTCCGCGCCCTGGTCGAGCAGTTGCGGGCCCCCACGTCCGCGGGCTCCGGTGCCCGGGACCGGCTGCGCTGGCTGGAGATCGACGAGTGCGTGTTCCTGCCCGTGGAGGGCCTCCTCACCCGCGACCAGGCGCCCTACCAGGACTTCGAGGAGCACCGGGCGCGAGCCGTCGAGGAGGGCGCCGAGAAGCGCCGCCACTTCCTGCGCATCCGGGTCGGCGGCTGGGACGAGGAGCTGGTCGTCACCGTCTTCGTGCGCATCCACACGCAGGGCCGCATGCTCATGCTGGAGATCGCCCCGCATGTGCTGGCGCCGGTGCGGGCGGAGTTCAGGGACGCCGACCGCACCGCGCACCGGTTCCGGCACAACAGCACGTTCGGCAAGGCGGTCGCCGCCCTCGCTCTCGTCCCGGCCTCCGCGTTCCGCTCGCTGGGCCTGCTCGCCCGGGGTGCCGGTCACCGGGGCCGGGCGCTGACCGGCGGCCACCCGGGCGCCCTGCCCGAAGGGCCGGGGCTGTCCGTGCGTGAGCTGGCCACGGACGGCACCCTCTCGCGCTTCCAGGCCATGGACATCGACCGCTATCTCAAGACCGTCCAGGACCGGGTCGCAGGCGGCGTGCGGGCCGCGCTCGCCGCCTGCGGATACGAGACCGGCGAGTTCGTCCAGAAGATCGTCAACATCAGCAACGGCGACGTGAACATCGGCACCGTCGAGGGCAGCACCTTCGCGGTCGGCACCGGCGCGTCCGCCACCAGCGTGTCCGACAAGCAGGGGGGCGACAGCCATGGCCGATGACGAGCCGAGGGTCAGTTTCGGGAACGTCCACAACAGCACGTTCGCCGTCGGGAACCAGTCCCGCGCCGAGAGCCACGCCCACTACGCGACGCCCCCGGCACCGGACCCGGAGACCGAGGAACTCCTCGCGGCCGTACGGGAGTTGCGGGCCGCCCTGGCCGGGGTGCGGGGCACCGGGGAGACGACGGCCCTCGCCGTGGCGCTCGACGAGACGGAGGTGGAGATCGCCGCCACCGGACAGGCGAGCCCCACCCGTCGCGAACGCCTGCGCGACCTGCTCGCCGACTCCCAGTCCCTGGTCACCTTCCTCACCTCGGCCGGTGCGCTGGCCGCGCTCCTCGGACGGTGACCCGTGAGCGGGGGCGCACGGCACTGGAACGAGGACACGCAACGCTGGGAGACGGGCACGGCCCCGGCCTCCGCACCCACCCCACCGCCACCGGCCCGGCCTGACCCGGACTCCCGGGCGCCGTCCGCCGTGCAGTGGGACGACGGCGGCTGGCGTCGGCCCGAGCAGCCGACGGCGGCACCGGGGCGGGGGCCCGACCGGCGGCTGGTGTGGTCCGCCGTGGTCGGCGCGGCCGTGGCCGGGGTGACCGTGAGCCTGGTGCTGACGTTCGTGGTCGGCCAGGACGACGGCCGCGACGAGGGCAACGGGGCCGGCGCCTCGACGACCGCCTCCTCGACGTCCCCGGACACGGTGACCGGCACCACCGGCACGCGCACGCCGTCCCCGTACCCGACCCCCACCCCGACGCCGTCGTCCCTCTCCGCGCCGCCCGCCGGATTCTCGGTGCGCGACGACGACGAGGGGTTCCGGATCGCCGTTCCGGACACCTGGACGCGGTCCTCGGTGGCGTCCCAGTACGGGATGGCGGTGGTCAACTACCGCAGCCCCGACAGCGAGCGCCGGTTGCAGATCTACCAGGTGTCGGAGGCCTCGCCGCGAGCGTCGTTCGACACGTTCCTGTCGGCAAAGACCACCAAGCCGGACGGGTTCCGGAAACTGGACCTGCGGGTGGTGGCGGGCGGCGGCTATCTGCTGGAGTACCTCGCCGACCGGATCAAGGGCGAGCCGGACGTCGGCACCTGGCACATGGCCGACCAGCGGTTCTACGGCGCCGACGCCAAGGTGTACGACATCACGTCCTACGGGCCCGACTCCGACGGCCGCGACGACGAACTCCGGTACCTGACCGTGGCGTCGCACTGGTTCTGCCCGCCGGACACCACCTGCGACACGGTCGCCGCGCCGCAGTGAGGTGACCGTCCCCTTTTCGGCCTCGGCCCCCTGACACAGGTCAGCGGGGCGAGGCCGACCTGTTTCTGTGGCCCGGGTCACCCTGCACGGCACCCTCGCGCGACCTATTCGCCCCTTTATGGGCGCAATTTCAGTGACGCGGGGCACTTTCCGGGGGGAATTGCGCATGCAACCGGAGGTCGGGGGCAGGTGGGAACGGTCCCGAGGGGTGACATCGGCGTGACTCAGGGGCACCGAACAGGAACGGAAGGCAGCACCGATCATGGCCGACAGAGCGGAAACCCACGAGTTGGACGCCCAGGCGACCCTTCACATAGCGGGGGAGTGGCGCGACGCCGTCTCCGGCGCCACGCGCGAGATCCTCGACCCCGCCGACGGCCTGCCCTTCGCCGTCGTCGCGGAGGGCGACGAGAAGGACACCGACCTGGCCGTCGAGGCCGCCCGGCACGCCTTCGATCACGGCCCGTGGCCGCACACCCCCACCGCCGAGCGCGCCGACCTGCTGCACCGGGTCGCCGACCTGCTCGTGCGCGACCGCGAACGGCTCGGTGAACTGGAGGCCCGGGACGCGGGCAAGACCGTCGAGGAAGGCCGCGTCGACATCGACTGCGTCGCCGACGCCTTCCGCTACTACGCCCGGCTCGTCGCCGCCGAGGCCCCCGGCCGGGTCGTCGACGCCGGTTCGCCCGACGTGCACAGCGTCGTCGTGCACGAACCCGTCGGCGTCTGCGCGCTGATCACGCCGTGGAACTACCCGCTGCTGCAAGCCAGTTGGAAGATCGCCCCGGCGCTCGCGGCCGGCAACACCTTCGTCGTCAAGCCCAGCGAGATCACCCCGCTCACCACGGTCGCCCTGCTCGACCTGCTCGTCGAGGCCGGACTGCCGGCCGGGGTCGCGGGCCTGGTCACCGGCCCCGGACACACCGTCGGCGCCCGCCTCGCCGAACACCCCGACGTCGACCTGGTCTCCTTCACCGGCGGCCTGATCAGCGGCACCAAGGTCGCCCAGGCCGCCGCCCCCACCGTCAAGAAGGTCGCCCTCGAACTCGGCGGCAAGAACCCCAACGTCGTCTTCGCGGACGCCTGCGCCACCGACGACGGCTTCGACACCGCCGTCGACCAGGCCCTCAACGCCGCCTTCATGCACAGCGGCCAGGTCTGCTCGGCCGGCGCCCGGCTCATCATCGAGGAGTCCGTGAGCGAGCGGTTCGTCACCGAACTCGCCCGCCGCGCCGCGAAGATCCGCCTCGGCCGGGGCAGCGCCGACGGCGTCGAGTGCGGCCCGCTCGTCTCCGAGCAGCAGCGCGCCAAGGTCGAGATGTATGTGGCGTCGGCCCTGGCGGAGGGCGCGGTGCTGCGCAGCGGCGGACGGCGCCCCGAGCCCACCGCGGACCGGCCCGCCACCGGCTACTTCTACGAGCCGACCGTGCTGGACGGCTGCCACCGCGAGATGCGGGTGGTGCGCGAGGAGGTCTTCGGCCCGGTCGTCACCGTCGAGACCTTCCGCACCGAGGACGAGGCCGTCACCCTCGCCAACGACACCGAGTACGGGCTCGCGGGCGGCGTCTGGACCACCGACGCGGGCCGCGCCCGCCGGGTCGCCGGGCGACTGCGCCACGGCACCGTGTGGATCAACGACTTCCACCCCTATCTGCCGCAGGCGGAGTGGGGCGGCTTCGGCAAGAGCGGCGTCGGCCGCGAACTGGGCCCGGCCGGGCTCGCCGAGTACCGCGAGACCAAGCACATCTACCAGAACCTGGCGCCGCAGCCGGTCCGCTGGTTCGCCGGCTGACCCTCGCCCCCGCCCCCTCACCCGGGCCTCCCCTCTGGACGTACCGCACCCCCTGGAGCACCACCCCATGCCCGAGAACAACCTGATCTACGACTACGTCGTCATCGGCGGCGGCACGGCGGGCTCCGTCATCGCCTCCCGCCTCACCGAGAACCCCGATGTCACCGTCGCCGTCATCGAGGGCGGCCCGAGCGACGTCGGCCGCGACGACGTCCTCACCCTGCGCCGCTGGATGGGTCTGCTCGGCGGGGACCTCGACTACGACTACCCGACGACCGAGCAGCCACGCGGCAACTCGCACATCCGGCACAGCCGGGCCCGCGTCCTGGGCGGCTGCTCCTCGCACAACACCCTGATCGCGTTCAAGCCACTGCCGTCCGACTGGGACGAGTGGGAGGAGGCCGGGGCCAGGGGGTGGGGCTCGGTGTCGATGGAGGCGTACTTCCCGCGCCTGAAGAACAACATCGTCCCGGTCGACGAGAAGGACCGCAACGCCATCGCCCGGGACTTCGTGGACGCCGCGCAGACCACACTGGGCGTCCCGCGCGTCGAGGGCTTCAACAAGAAGCCGTTCAACGACGGCGTCGGCTTCTTCGACCTCGCCTACCACCCCGAGAACAACAAGCGCTCCTCCGCCTCGGTCGCCTACCTCCACCCGGTGATGGACGAGCGCCCCAACCTGACGATCCTGCTGGAGACCTGGGCGTACCAGCTGGAGCTGGACGGCACCCGTGCCGACGGCGTCCACGTGCGCACGAAGGACGGCGAGGAACAGCTCATACGGGCCCGCAACGAGGTCCTGCTGTGCGCCGGAGCCGTCGACTCCCCCCGGCTGCTGCTGCACTCCGGCATCGGCCCCAAGGCCGATCTGGAGGCGCTCGGCATCCCGGTCGCCGTCGACCTGCCCGGCGTCGGCGAGAACCTCCTCGACCACCCGGAGTCGGTGATCGTCTGGGAGACCAATGGACCCCTCCCGGAGAACTCGGCGATGGACTCCGACGCGGGTCTGTTCGTGCGCCGCGACCCCGAACACCAGGGCCCCGACCTGATGTTCCACTTCTACCAGATCCCGTTCACGGACAATCCGGAGCGCCTCGGCTACCAGCGCCCGGAGTTCGGCGTCTCGATGACCCCGAACATCCCCAAGCCGAAGAGCCGCGGCCGCCTCTACCTGACCAGCGCCGACCCGGCCGTCAAGCCCGCCCTCGACTTCCGGTACTTCACCGACGAGGACGACTACGACGGCCGGACGCTCGTCGACGGCATCCGCATCGCCCGCGAGATCGCCAAGTCCCAGCCGCTCGCCGGGTGGCTCAAGCGCGAGGTCGCGCCGGGCCCCGAGATCCTCGGCGACGCCGAGCTGAGCGAGTACGCCCGCAAGGTCGCGCACACCGTCTACCACCCGGCGGGCACCTGCCGGATGGGCGCCGCCGACGACGAATTCGCCGTCGTCGACCCACAGTTGCGCATCCGGGGCCTGGACGGCATCCGGATCGCCGACGCTTCCGTTTTCCCGACCATGCCCGCGGTCAACCCGATGATCGGGGTGCTGATGGTCGGCGAGCGGGCCGTAGACCTGATCGGAGGCGGTGCGTGATGAGCACGAACACCGACCTGAACACGCACACCGACCTGACCACGCACACCGGCACGGACACCCCCGCCGGTGCCGACCAGCCCGTCTTCTCCGTCCAGGGGCTGTGGAAGGTGTTCGGCGCCAAGTCCGAACAGGTTCCGGCCGACCCCGAGCTGGCCGCGCTGAACCCGGCCGAGCTGCGCGCCCGCACCGGCTGCACGGCCGCTGTCCGGGACGTCTCCTTCGACGTCCGCAAGGGCGAGGTCTTCGTCGTCATGGGGCTGTCCGGCTCCGGCAAGTCGACCCTGGTGCGCTGTCTGACCCGGCTGATCGAACCGACCTCCGGGACCATCGCCATCGACGGCGAGGACGTCCGCGCGATGGACAAGTCCCGGCTGCGGGAACTGCGCCGGCACCGCGCCGCCATGGTCTTCCAGCACTTCGGCCTCCTCCCGCACCGCACGGTCCTCGACAACGTCGCCTACGGCCTGGAGATCCAGGGCGTCGGCAAGGCCGAGCGCCGGGCACGGGCCAAGGAGGTCGTCGCCAAGGTCGGCCTTGAGGGCATGGAACACCGCCGCCCGAGCCAGCTCTCCGGCGGCCAGCGCCAGCGCGTCGGCCTCGCCCGCGCCCTCGCCGTCGACCCCCAGGTCCTGCTGTTCGACGAGCCGTTCAGCGCGCTCGACCCGCTGATCCGGCGGGACATGCAGGAGGAGGTCGTCCGGCTGCACCGCGAGGAGGGCCGCACGATGGTCTTCATCACGCACGACCTCAGCGAGGCCCTCAAGCTCGGTGACCGCATCGCCCTGATGCGCGACGGCCGCGTGGTCCAGCTCGGCACCCCCGAGGAGATCGTCGCGACCCCGGCCGACGACTACGTCCGTGAGTTCGTCCGGGACGTGCCGCGCGAGCAGGTCCTCACCGTGCGCACCGCGATGCGCCCCGGCGGCTGCGGCGCCGCCGACCACCCCGCCGCCCTCGCCCCGAACGCCGTCGTCGCCGACGCCATCCAGGTCGTCGCCCGGCGCGGCAAGGCCGCCTGCGTCGTCGAGAACGGCCACTGTGTCGGCGTCGTCGACCACGCCCGGCTCCTGGCCGTGGTGGCCGGGACGGAGCTGGTCGAGGAGGCCGTCTGATGGCCACGCTGACCAACTCCGTGCCGCGCCTCGCCCTGCCCGGCGTCCTCAAGAGCCGCACGGCGCACAAGCTGCTGCTCCTCGCGCTGGCCGCCGCCGTCCTGGTGCCGCTCGCCAACGCCCGCTGGGCCAGCGGCAGTTGGCCGCACGCGCTGACCGTCGACCTGACCGCGCCGCTCACCTCGGTGAGTGACTGGATCATCGACAACCGCGACAGCCACCCGCTGTTCCTCTACTTCTTCGGCTACCTCAGCAACGGCGTCACCCTCGCCGTCCGCGCCGTCTACCTGCTGCTCCTCGGCGTGGGCTGGGCCGGGGTCACCGCGCTCGGCGCCCTGATCGCCTGGCGGGTGGCCGGCCTCCGGCTCGCCCTGGGCTCGGCCGCCGGGTTCCTGGCGTGCGGGCTGCTCGGCATGTGGGTGCCGACCATGCAGACGCTGGCGCTGATGGTCGTCGCCGTTCTCGCGTCGGTCGTCGTGGGCGTCCTGCTCGGCCTCGCCGCCGGGCTCTCCGACCGGCTCGACCGCGCGCTGCGGCCGCTCCTGGACACCATGCAGGTGCTGCCCGCCTTCGCCTACCTGCTCCCCGTCGTGCTGGTGTTCGGCATCGGCGTCCCGGCCGCCGTCCTCGCCACCGTCGTCTACGCGGCCCCGCCGATGGCCCGCCTCACGGCGCTCGGCCTGCGCGGCGCCGACAAGGAGGTCCTGGAGGCCGTCGAGTCGCTCGGCTCGACCGCCCGGCAGCGGCTGCTGACCGCCCGTATCCCGCTGGCCCGCAAGGAACTCCTGCTCGGCCTCAACCAGTCGATCATGATGGCCCTCTCGATGGCCGTCATCGCCTCCGTGATCGGCGGCGGCGGCCTCGGTGACCGCGTCTACCAGGCGCTGGCCTCCGTCGACGTCGGCGCGGCCCTCGCGGCCGGCATCCCGATCGTGCTGCTCGCGGTCGTCCTGGACCGGGTCACCGGCGCGGCGGGCGAGTCCACCGGGGACCGTCCCGGCGGCCGGGCGGCCTGGGCCTACGCACTGGCCGCCGCCGCCGTCATCGCGGTGGCGGGACACCTCGCGAACCTCCTGAACTGGCCGGACAGCTGGACCCTGGAGATCGCCGCGCCCGTCAACCGCGCCGTCGACTGGATGACCGCCCACCTCTACTCGGGCGTGCCCGTCGTGGGCGGCACCGCCGACTGGGCCGGACACTTCACCACCTGGGTCCTCGACCCGGTCCGCGACGGCCTGCAATGGCTGCCCTGGTGGTCGCTGCTGCTGATCGTCGCCGCGCTGGCCTGGGTGATCGGCACCTGGCGCACCGCGCTGACGGCCGTGCTCGCGATGGCCGCGATCGGCGTCCTCGGCCTGTGGCAGCCGTCCCTGGACACGCTCTCCCAGGTCCTGGCGGCCGTCGCGGTCACCCTGGTCCTCGGCGTGACCACGGGCATCGCGGCAGCCCGCAGCGACCGTGTGGAACGCCTGCTCCGCCCCGTCCTGGACGTCTTCCAGACGATGCCGCAGTTCGTGTACCTGATCCCGGTGGTGGCGCTGTTCGGGGTGGGCCGCGCACCGGCGGTCGCCGCCGCCGTCGTCTACGCGCTGCCCGCCGTCGTCCGCATCACCGCGCAGGGCCTGCGCGGCGTCGACCCGGCCGCCCTGGAGTCCTCCCGGTCCCTCGGCGCGACCCCCTGGCAGCAGCTGCGCCAGGTCCAACTCCCGCTCGCCCGGCGCTCGTTGCTGCTCGCCGTCAACCAGGGCGTGGTCCTGGTCCTCGCCGTCGTCATCATCGGCGGCCTGGTCGGTGGCGGCGCGCTCGGCTACGACGTCGTCTTCGGCCTCGCCCAGGGCGACCTGGCGACGGGGCTGGTCGCGGGCGCCGCGATCGTCTGCCTCGGCCTGATGCTCGACCGGGTGACCCAGCCGACCGAACGCCGTACGAAGAAGGGAGCGTGACATGAAGATCCGCACGACGACGACCGTGGCCGCTGGTTCGGCCCTGCTCCTGCTCACGCTGACCGGCTGCGGCGCGGCCGACATGACCAAGCAGGCGTCCCCGTTCGCCAACGCGGGCGGCACCAAGTCCGTGACCCTGTCCGTGCAGTCGTGGGTGGGCGCCCAGTCCAACGTGGCCGTCGCCCAGTACCTCCTGGAGCACGAACTCGGCTACCACGTCGACACCGTCCAGGTCGACGAGGTGCCCGCCTGGGACGCGCTCAGCCAGGGCCGCGTCGACGCCATCCTGGAGGACTGGGGCCACCCCGAGCAGGAGAAGCGGTACGTCGACGACAAGAAGACGATCACCGACGGCGGCGGCCTGGGCGTGACCGGCCACATCGGCTGGTACGTCCCGACGTACTTGGTGAAACAGCACCCGGACATCACCAACTGGAAGAACCTCAACAAGTACTCCTCCCTGTTCCGCACCCCGGAGAGCGGCGGCAAGGGCCAGCTGATGGACGGTTCGCCGTCCTACGTCACCAATGACAAGGCGCTGGTGAAGAACCTGAACCTGGACTACCAGGTGGTGTTCGCCGGGTCCGAGGCCGCGCAGATCACGCAGATGAAGCAGTTCGCCAAGGAGAAGAAGCCCTTCCTGACCTACTGGTACGCCCCCCAGTGGCTCTTCAAGAAGGTCCCGATGACGGAGGTGAAGCTCCCCGCCTACAAGGAGGGCTGCGACGCGGACACCGCGAAGATCACCTGCGGCTACCCGCACACTCCGCTGAAGAAGTACCTCAACACCGACTTCGCGAAGAACGGCGGCCAGGCCGCGGCCTTCCTCAAGAAGTTCAACTGGACCACCGCCGACCAGAACGAGGTCTCCCTCCTCATAGCCGACAAAAAACTCACCCCCGACCAGGCAGCAGAACAATGGGTGGAGAACCACAAACCAACCTGGAAGAAGTGGCTCTCATGAGCTGAGGGGCGAGCGCGACACGGGCTCGCCCAACCGACCAGACCGGGCCAGGGCCCGCCTACCCGTGGAAGTCGAAGCGCCAGGTCTGGCGTTGGTCGGTGCGGCGGTAGGGGCGCAGGGCCGTGCGGGGCGGGTAGAGCATCAACAGGCTGAGGTCCAGGGCGAGTTCGGAGCCGCCGACCGGGCCGCCCGGGACGACCACGTGGAAGGCGGACGGTTCGGCGCCGGGGCGCAGGGCCCAGGCCTTGGGCATGTCCCCGGCGACGATCAGCTGGTTGGCCCTGGGCTTGTCCTCGTAGCCGATGTAGGTGCCGTGCCGGACGTTCTTGAGGGTGACCGTGCCGTCGGAACGTGCCTGGACCTGCCACTCCTGCACGCCGGGCAGCCCCACGGACGGCAGGAGAACGACGTGTTCCCGGCCGCCCTCCAGGCTGAGGAACTGGTCATGCGGTCTGGTGAGGGCGTAGATGCCCGGGCGCAGGGGCGCCACGAGAGCGGCGGGGCGCCGGCCGGCTGCCGTCGCCGTTCCCGAGGTGAAGAGAACGGCGGCACCTGCGGCCGCTGCGCTGCCGAGTACGTGACGTCGGCTCAGAGGTTCCGTCATGGGGGGATTGTGTAGGCGTCCGGGATGCTCTGGGTGGAACAGGATGAGCATGTCGCCCTGTTGGGTGACGGGGGATGTCGGCGGCGGCGTCAGCCCATGTGGTGGCCAAGGGGGGGGACATGGCAGAAGGGCCCCGTCGCACCTGGTAGTGCGGTGGGGCCCTTCTGTTTGGGGGTGGGGTTGGTCAGCGGACGTCGCCCATGAGGTCTCGGACTCGCTTGCGGTACATCCAGATCGCCGCGCCCGCTGCGACCGCCAGGACTGCTTCCAGGGCGACCACGCCGGTCTTGTTGAGGTCGACTCCGGCGATGGAGACCAGGCCCGTCGTGGCGTCGCCCGCCGTCACCGCCAGGAACCAGACGCCCATCATCTGGGAGGCGTACTTGGCCGGGGCCATCTTGGTGGTGACCGAGAGGCCGACCGGGGACAGGAGCAGTTCGCCGACCGTCTGGACGAAGTAGATCGCCACCAGCCACAGCGCCGCCGCCTTGTGTCCGCCGCCCGCGATCGCCAGCGGGGCCAGGAACAGGAAGAACGACAGACCGACCAGGATCAGGCCCAGCGCGAACTTCGCCGCCGTGCTCGGTTCCTTGCCGCGCCGCGCGAGCGCCAGCCACACGGACGCGACGACCGGCGCGAGCGCCATGATCATGACCGGGTTGACCGACTGGTACCAGGAGACCGGGAAGTGCCAGCCGAAGACCGAGTTCTCGGCGGAGGAGTCCGCGAAGATGGACAGCGTCGAGCCGCCCTGGTCGTAGATCATCCAGAACACGGCCGCGGCCACGAAGAACCAGATGTACGCCGACATCTGCGACTGCTCGGCCCGGTCGAGGGACCGGTCCCGCTTGATGCGGCCGAGGACGATCACCGGGATGACCAGACCGGCGGCGATGATCGGCACCATCACCCAGTTCAGCGTGTAGTGGCCGGAGAAGCCGACGGCCGCGTAGAAGACGACGGCGACCAGGGCCCACAGCGCGGACTTGCGCAGCGTCGACGCCTTCTCGGCCGCGCTCATCGGCGTCGGCACGGCGTTCGAACGCGGGCTCAGGTGCCGCCCGCCCAGCAGGAACTGCCCGAGCCCCAGCGCCATGCCGACCGCGGCCAGCGCGAAGCCCAGATGCCAGTTCACGTTCTCGCCGACCGTGCCGATCACCAGCGGGGCGACGAACGCGCCGACGTTGATCCCGATGTAGAAGACGGTGAAACCGCCGTCCCGGCGCGGGTCCTCGGGGCCGTCGTAGAGGTGGCCGACCATCGTCGAGATGTTGGCCTTCAGCAGCCCCGAGCCGATCGCCACCAGGCCGAGGCCCAGATAGAACGTGCCCGCGAACGGCAGCGCCAGCGTCAGATGGCCGAGCATGATGACCCCGCCGGCCACCGCGACCGTCCTGCGCGGCCCGAGGAGACGGTCCGCGACCCAGCCGCCGGGCAGGGCGAGCAGGTACACCAGGGACACGTACACCGAGTAGATCGCGGTCGCGGTGGCCGCGTTCAGGTGCAGGCCGCCCGGGGCGACCAGATACAGCGGGAGCAGGGCCCTCATGCCGTAGTAGGAGAAACGCTCCCACATCTCGGTCATGAAGAGAGTGGCCAGTCCGCGGGGGTGGCCGAAGAAGGTCTTCTCGGAACCGGGGGTGCCCGGAGTCGCCGAGTCCTTCGTCAGGCTGGACGCCATGTCGTTCCTTGCTGGTCGGGACGCGCTCGCGCGAGCGGGACGCGCCCGGTGGGGGAGCCGGTGGGGGGAGGCCGGCACCGGCGGGGCCGAGCCGTCCACCCCACGCCCTCGGGGTGCCCGCCCCGGGTCTCGGAGCGGTGGCCGACTGCCGCCGGGAGCCACGCCCGCGCCGCGGAGATCACCGCGGAGGGCCCGGCCACAGGTCGTTCGTCAGGTCTACATCAGGTGGTGCGGGGGGTCGTTCGAAACAGGCCTTCCGTGCGCGTCGGCGGGTACCGTCCGCACACAAAAGAGACCTTCAGCGTCAAATCGGCGCCAAAGGTCCCTGTCGTACTACAGGCGTCCGAACACCATACGGCAGGACACAGCCGGATATGAAAGGACTTGAGACCCGAATCACAGGCAACGGCGGAACCGTGGGCCTCATTCCAAGGCTCTCCCTTCGAACGTATCCCACAGACGCAGGTTCCTCCCGGTACGCCCAAAGGTAAGAACCGCTGATGCCGATCACACCCCTGCACGTGTCACCGGCGGTCTACCATCACCTCATGACCCGTGTACTGCTCGCCGAGGACGACGCGTCCATCTCGGAGCCGCTGGCCCGCGCCCTGCGCCGGGAAGGTTACGAGGTCGAGGTGCGTGAGGACGGACCCACCGCGCTCGACGCCGGAATCCAGGGCGGCATCGACCTGGTCGTACTGGACCTCGGGCTGCCCGGCATGGACGGCCTCGAAGTGGCCCGTCGACTGCGCGCCGAAGGCCATGCCGTTCCCATCCTCATCCTGACCGCTCGCGCCGACGAGGTGGACACCGTCGTCGGTCTCGACGCGGGCGCCGACGACTATGTGACCAAGCCCTTCCGGCTCGCCGAACTGCTCGCCCGGGTGCGGGCGTTGCTGCGGCGCGGGGCTGCCGAAGCGGCGCAGCCGCCTGCCACGCACGGGGTGCGGATCGACGTCGAGTCGCATCGGGCGTGGATGGGGGACGAGGAGCTTCAGCTCACCGCGAAAGAGTTCGATCTGCTGCGGGTTCTGGTGCGGGACGCGGGGCGGGTGGTCACTCGGGACCAGCTGATGCGCGAGGTGTGGGACACGACGTGGTGGTCCTCCACGAAGACGTTGGACATGCATATCTCCTGGCTGCGCAAGAAGTTGGGGGACGACGCCGCCAATCCGCGGTACATCGCCACAGTGCGTGGGGTCGGGTTCCGGTTCGAGAAGAGCTGAGCGGTGCCCCCGGGCTCGGGTGGACGGTTGCGCCCACTGCCTGGGGGCTTTCTGCCGGTGGGCGGGTGCGGGCTCGTCGTGGCTTGTCGTGGCTTGTCGCGCCCACGTGGCGGAGCCGCACATCGACACAGCCCCGCGCCCCTGCTGAAGGCGGCTGCGCCGCCCTGTGAAGCGCGGGCCCTGGCCGGGCGCGGGGCGGTCACGCCCGTGCGGTGAAGCTCGCTCGAAAACACGGGAATGCCCCGAAGGTCTCTTCAACTTGGCTGTCCCCGGAGGGGTTTGTGCGTCGTCGTCTTATTCAGTCCACTCTTGCCGTGGTGCTCGTGGTGATCGCTGTGTTCGGCGTGTCCCTGGTGATCGTGGAGACGCGGACCATCAGTACGAGTGCTCAGGAGAGGGTGAGTTCCGAGGCGCAGCGGCTGGCCAGCATCGTGGACAGCCGGCTGATCGGGGCCGGCGCCGTGAACGCGCGGATACTGCGGACCCAGGTCACCGGGGACCGTTTCGCCATCGTCAAGCTGCCGGGGCAGCCCGCGTTCGAGGTCGGGAAGAAGCCCGACGGCGAGGTCATCCGGGGAAGCGCCACCGGCGAGGAGGGCGAGACCGTCGTCGTCGAGGAACCGCGTTCCTCGGTGACCCGCGAGGTCGGCCGGACCCTGCTGATCATCGGGCTGGTCGCGCTGCTCGCGGTCGTCGCCGCCGTCCTGCTCGCCATCCGGCAGGCCAACCGGCTCTCCGCCCCCCTCACCGACCTCGCCGAGACCGCCGAACGCCTCGGCTCCGGCGACCCGCGCCCCCGCCACAAGCGGTACGGCGTGCCCGAGCTGGACCGGGTCGCCGACGTCCTCGACTCCTCCGCCGAGCGCATCGCCCGCATGCTCACCGCCGAACGACGCCTCGCCGCCGACGCCTCCCACCAGCTGCGCACGCCGCTCACCGCGCTGTCGATGCGGCTGGAGGAGATCACCCTCACCGACGACCCGGACACCGTGAAGGAGGAGGCGAACGTCGCGCTCACGCAGGTCGAGCGGCTCACCGACGTCGTCGAGCGGCTGCTCACCAACTCCCGTGACCCGCGCACCGGTTCCGCCGTCACCTTCGACCTCGACGAGGTCATCCAGCAGCAGCTCGCCGAGTGGCGCCCCGCCTACCGGGGGGTGGGCCGGGCCATCGTCAGCTCCGGCAAACGGCACCTCCAGGCGGTCGGCACGCCCGGCGCCGTCGCTCAGGTGCTGGCCGCGCTGATCGAGAACTCCCTCATGCACGGCGGCGGCACCGTCGCCCTGCGCACCCGCGTCACCGGCAACCAGGCCGTCATCGAGGTCACCGACGAGGGTCCCGGCGTCCCGGCCGACCTCGGCGCCCGCATCTTCGAGCGCACCATCAGCGGCCGCAACTCCACCGGCATCGGTCTCGCCGTCGCCCGTGACCTCGCGGAGGCCGACGGGGGACGCCTGGAGATGCTCCAGGTCAAGCCGCCGGTCTTCGGTCTCTTCCTGTCCCGCACGCCCCTCAAGCTGCCCCCGGCGAACGAGGACTCCACCACCGTTCGCTGAGGAACGCGACGGAGGGGAGGGCTCAGCCGACCTTGTGGGCCGTGGGGCGGGGTCGCTGCTGCGGCGGGGCCGGGTCCGGCTGGTCCGGCGCCAGGAACGATTCCGCGTCTGCCGCGGGCTCGGTGGCGGGCAGGGCGCGGAAGACCCAGGAGCGGTAGGACCAGAACCGGAACAGCGTCGCCACCCCGATGCCGAGGAACTTGAAGACGTTGCTCTGGAGCGGGGTGTCCCAGCCGAGGCCGTAGGTCGCGGCGTAGAGCACGCCGTTCTCGATGACCAGGCCGACCGCGCTGAACAGCAGGAACAGGGTCAGTTCCCGGGTCCGGCCGCCCTTGTCGCGGTCACGGTAGGTGAAGTACCGGAACCCGATGTAGTTGCAGGCGATCGACACGACCGTCGCGATGATGCTGGCCCGGACCACCGGCAGGGTGGTGAGGTGCCGCACCAGGTTGAAGACGACGAGATTGACCAGGAGGCCGATACCGCCGACCGCGCCGAATTTGGCGGCCTCGCGCACCAGCCGTGTGAACCCCGAGGAACCTCGTCCCATGCTCGTGCAGGCCCCCGTCCGGGTCGATTCGTCAACACAGCCATGCTAACCACCCCCCTCCATGAACGCCCGCCTCTGCGCTCACGGCTTGGGCACAGCTTGGGAAGAACGGTGGAAGGTGCGGGGAAAGGGCAGGTAAGAGGCGGTTCGGTGAGGTCGGGAGCGGTCCGCCGACGGCCGGAAAACGTCGCCGTCGGCGCGGCCGATACCCTAGGGGCGTGACGTTCCCGGTAGTCGGCATGGTCGGCGGGGGGCAGCTCGCTCGTATGACACACGAGGCGGGCATCCCGCTCGGCATCAGGTTCAAGCTCCTCAGTGACACTCCCCAGGATTCCGCGGCGCAGGTCGTCGGTGATGTCGTCGTCGGCGACTACCGCGACCTCGACACGCTGCGTGCGTTCGCGCAGGGCTGTGACGTGATCACCTTCGATCACGAACACGTCCCCACCGAGCACCTGCGGGCCCTGGAGGCGGACGGCATCCCCGTCCGCCCCGGCCCGGACGCGCTCGTGCACGCCCAGGACAAGGGCGTCATGCGCGCGCGGCTCACACAGATCGGGGTGCCCTGCCCGCGGCACCGCATCGTGAGCGACGCGGCGGACGTGGCCGCCTTCGCGGCGGAGGGCGACGGTTTCCCCGTCGTCCTCAAGACCGTGCGCGGCGGCTACGACGGCAAGGGGGTGTGGGTCGTCGACGACGAGACCGAGGCCGCCGAGCCGTTCCGGGCCGGGGTGCCCGTCCTCGCCGAGGAGAAGGTCGACTACGTCCGCGAGCTGGCCGCCAACGTCGTGCGCTCCCCGCACGGGCAGGCCGTCGCCTACCCCGTCGTCGAGTCCCGGCAGGTCGACGGCGTCTGCGACACCGTCATCGCCCCCGCGCCCGGCCTCGACGAGACCCTCGCCCTCAAGGCCGAGGAACTGGCGCTGCGGATCGCCAAGGAACTCGACGTCGTCGGACACCTCGCCGTCGAGCTGTTCCAGACCCGCGACGGTCGCATCCTCGTCAACGAACTCGCGATGCGCCCCCACAACTCCGGCCACTGGTCGATGGACGGCGCGATCACCTCGCAGTTCGCCAACCACGTCCGCGCCGTCCTCGACCTGCCGCTCGGCGACCCGCGCCCCCGCGCGCCCTGGACGGTCATGGTCAACGTCCTCGGCGGCGACTTCCCCGACATGTACTCCGCGTACCTGCACTGCATGGCCCGCGACCCCCAGCTCAAGATCCACATGTACGGCAAGGACGTGAAACCCGGCCGCAAGGTGGGCCACGTCAACACCTACGGCGACGACCTGGACGACGTGCTGGAGCGCGCCCGCCACGCTGCCGGTTACCTGAGAGGCACGATCACCGAATGAGCCCCGCCCGCCCGTCGCCCGACCACCACCCCGCAACGAGCGCCGACGCGCGCCCCTTCCCCCTGGTGGGCATCGTCATGGGGTCGGACTCCGACTGGCCCGTCATGGAGGCCGCCGCTCAGGCGCTGGACGAGTTCGAGATCGGCTACGAGGTCGACGTCGTCTCCGCGCACCGGATGCCGCGCGAGATGGTCGGCTACGGCGAGCACGCGGCCGAACGCGGCCTCAAGGTGATCATCGCCGGCGCGGGCGGCGCCGCCCACCTGCCCGGCATGCTCGCCTCCGTCACCCCGCTGCCCGTCATCGGCGTGCCCGTCCCGCTGAAGTACCTCGACGGCATGGACTCCCTGCTGTCGATCGTGCAGATGCCGGCCGGCGTCCCCGTCGCCACCGTCTCCGTCGCCGGTGCCCGCAACGCCGGGCTGCTCGCCGCCCGCATCCTCGCCACCCACGACGAGGAACTCCAGCACCGGATGCGCGACTTCCAGCAGGAACTGAACGACCAGGCCACCGAGAAGGGCAAGCGCCTGCGCGCCAAGGTCGAGGGCGGCCGCGGCGGCTTCGGATTCGGGAAGTGACGGCGATGACCTCGCGCGAACAGGCCCGCGAGCTGCTGCGCGAGTTCCCGGTCGTCGACGGCCACAACGACCTGCCCTGGGCGCTGCGCGAGCAGGTCGCCTACGACCTCGACGCCCGGGACATCGCCACCCCGCAGGACGCCCACCTCCACACCGACCTGCTGCGGCTGCGGGCCGGCGGGGTCGGCGCCCAGTACTGGTCGGTGTACGTCCGCTCCGACCTGCCCGACCCGGTGCCCGCGACGCTGGAGCAGATCGACTGCGTGCGTGAGCTGATCGCCCGCTACCCGGCCGACCTGCGCGCCGCGCTCACCGCCGCCGACATGGAGGCCGCGCGGGCCGAGGGGCGCATCGCGTCGCTGATGGGCGCGGAGGGCGGTCACTCGATCGGCGAGTCCCTCGGCGTCCTGCGCGGGCTGTACGCCCTCGGCGTCCGCTACATGACCCTCACCCACAACGACAACGTCTCCTGGGCCGACTCCGCCACCGACGAGCCCAAGGTCGGCGGCCTCTCGCCGTTCGGCCACGAGGTCGTCCGCGAGATGAACCGGCTCGGCATGCTCGTCGACCTCTCGCATGTCGCGGCGACGACGATGAGGGCGGCGCTGGACACGTCGGTCGCGCCGGTGATCTTCTCGCACTCGTCGTCCCGCGCGGTCTGCGATCATCCGCGCAACATCCCTGACGACGTGCTGGAACGGCTGCCCGCCAACGGTGGCATGGCCATGGTCACCTTCGTGCCGAAGTTCGTCCTCCAGGCCGCCGTGGACTGGACGGCCGCCGCCGACGACAACATCCGTGCGCACGGGATGACGGCGTTCTCCGCCACGCCGGAGGCGATGGCCGTGCACCGGGCGTTCGAGGAACGGCACCCTCGTCCCGTCGCCACGGTCAGCACCGTCGCCGATCACCTCGACCACATGCGCGAGGTCGCGGGCGTCGATCACCTCGGCATCGGTGGGGACTTCGACGGCACGCCCTTCACCCCGGCCGGCCTCGACGACGTCTCCGGCTACCCGAACCTCATCGCCGAACTCCTCGACCGGGGCTGGTCCCGTGCCGACCTCGCCAAGCTCACCTGGCACAACGCGCTCCGCGTCCTGGACGCGGCGGAATCCGTATCCCGAGACGTAAGCGCAACCCGAGGCCCGTCCCACGCAACGCCACAACAACCCACCCTCACCTGACCCCTCCGCCCCGCCGGGGACAGACCACGCAGTTCCCCGCGCCCCCAGAAACAGGGCCTACGGCCACTGCACCCACCCCTGGTCATCTGCGGCCGGGTGGGGGCTGGTCGCGCAGTTCCCCGCGCCCCCAGAAGCAGGGCCTGCGGCCACTGCACCTATCCCGGTCACCTGCGGCCCGGCGGGGGCTGGCCGCGCAGTTCCCCGCGCCCCTGGGTGGGTGGGGGTGGGCGTGTGGGGTTGGTGCGCCCGTCTTCGGGGCGGCACTTCTCAGCACCGAGCCGGGCAGGCCTTTCAGGGGCGCGGGGAACTGCGCGCCAAGCCCCCACCGGCCCGCAGGTACGGGACTCCCTCGGCCACCCCGGCTTGTGGCTTTTAGGGGCGCGGGGAACTGCGCGCCAAGCCCCCACCGGCCCGCAGGTACGAGACTCCCTCGGCCACCCCCCCCCTCGGGGGCGCGGGGAACTGCGCGATCAGCCCCCACCGGGCCGCAGGTGGGAGACCCCCCTACGCCCCCCGCGTGGCCGGTCGGCAGAGGCAGAACGGGGCAGCCTCACGCTGGTCCAGTCCCGGGGTGCTCGATGCAGGTGTGCGGCGCCCGAGCGAAGATGCGCCGCTACCGAGCGAAGTAGCCGCCCGCCACAGCCGCGAGCCCCTCCCCACCGCTCCACGTCAAGTGACGTGCGCGACACCGTCGTTGGGGCAGGAGTTGGGCCGTCGTCCGGCGCGCGGGCGGCATCTGGGGCAGAATTGTGCACAGACGCCGGTTCGGCCGACTGAGCCTCGGCCGAACCGGCGTCGCCCGGCCGAGGGGGCGGGTCAGGCCGTCGGGCGGCCCATCGCGCGGTACGTCCAGCCGGCCTTGCGCCACACCTGCGGGTCCAGGGCGTTGCGCCCGTCCAGGATCACCCGGGCCGCCGCCACCGACCCCAGCGCCTCCGGGTCCAGCTCACGGAACTCCCGCCACTCCGTCAGATGCAGCACGACATCGGCGCCCCGTACCGCCTCCAGCGCGCTGTCCGCGTAGCCGAGGGTCGGGAAGAGACGGCGGGCGTTGGCCATGCCCTTCGGGTCGTACACCGTCACCTGGCCGCCCTGGAGGTGTATCTGCCCGGCGACGTTCAGCGCGGGGGAGTCCCGGACGTCGTCGGAGTCGGGCTTGAACGCGGCACCGAGCACCGCGACCCGGCGCCCCAGGAACGAACCGCCGCCCAGCGCCTGCCGGGCCAGCTCCACCATCTGACCGCGCTGACGCATGTTGATCGAGTCGATCTCGCGCAGGAACGTCAGCGCCTGGTCCGCGCCCAGTTCGCCCGCGCGGGCCATGAACGCCCGGATGTCCTTGGGCAGACAGCCGCCGCCGAAGCCGATGCCGGCCCGCAGGAACTTCCGGCCGATCCGGTCGTCGTACC
The DNA here is from genome assembly GCF_044757465.1 of Streptomyces sp. NPDC091279. NCBI lineage: Bacteria > Bacillati > Actinomycetota > Actinomycetes > Kitasatosporales > Streptomycetaceae > Streptomyces > Streptomyces sp. NPDC091279. The sequence goes on from NZ_JBIVVA010000008.1 coordinate 418,266, forward strand.
CGATCGCCTCGGCCAGCTTGGCGACATCGCCGCCGGCCGCCTCGCACACCTCGGCCATCGCGTTGATGAAGGAGATCTTCGTGGCGAGGAAGGAGTTCGCGGAGGTCTTCACCAGCTCGGCGGTCGGGAAGTCCGTCACCACGAACGGCGTCCCGGCCGCGATCGGCGTCGCGTACACCTGCCGCAGCTGCCGCTCGGCCCGCTCGCTGCGCACGCCGGTCACGATCCGGTCCGGGTGCAGGGTGTCCTGGACGGCGAAGCCCTCGCGCAGGAACTCCGGGTTCCAGGCCAGCTCCGCGTCCTCGCCGACCGGCGCGTGCGCGGCGAGGTAGGAGGCGAGCCGGTCCGCCGAACCGACCGGCACCGTCGACTTGCCGACGACCAGCGCGGGCCGGGTCAGATGCGGGGCGAGGGAGGCGATCGCGGAGTCCACGTACGCCATGTCGGCCGCGTACTCGCCGTGCCGCTGCGGCGTGTTGACGCACACGAAGTGCACGTCGCCGAAGTCGGCCACCTCGGCGAAGTCCATGGTGAACCGCAGCCGCCCGCTGGAGCCCTCGATGCCGGCGACATGCCTGCGCAGCAGGTCCTCAAGTCCCGGCTCGTACATCGGGACCTCACCGCGCCGGAGCATGTCGATCTTCTCCGGCACGATGTCGAGCCCCAGGACCTCGAAGCCCAGCTCGGCCATGGCGGCGGCGTGCGTGGTGCCGAGATAGCCGGTGCCGATCACGGTGATCTTGAGGCTCATCGATGCTCCAGACGGGTACGTCGGCTGCTGCGGTGCCCGAGCATATCGGGGCGTGGGAACGGCTCTCGACGGGCACTTTTCCCGCTGTCGCGTAGCTCACGTACCACTCCCGTGAGCCGCCCTCTAAAATTTGAGTTACTTAACGGTAATTAGCAACGTGTCACCCCTCTCTTCACCATCGTCCTTGGAGCGTGAGAGACCTTGGCCGGATCGGCTGACTTCGACCTGTACCGCCCGTCCGAGGAGCACGACATGCTCCGCGACGCCGTCCGCGCGCTGGCGGAGGCGAAGATCGCGCCGTTCGCCGCGGCGGTGGACGAGGAGGCGCGTTTCCCGCGGGAGGCGCACGACGCCCTGGTGGCGAACGACCTGCACGCCGTGCACGTCCCCGAGGAGTACGGCGGCGGTGGCGCGGACGCGCTGGCCACGGTCATCGTCATCGAGGAGGTGGCCCGCGTCTGCGCCAGCTCCTCGCTGATCCCGGCGGTGAACAAGCTGGGCTCGCTGCCGGTCATCCTCTCCGGCTCCGAGGAGCTGAAGAAGCGCTATCTCGCGCCGCTGGCCAAGGGCGAGGGCATGTTCTCGTACTGCCTCTCCGAGCCCGACGCGGGGTCCGACGCGGCCGGCATGAAGACCAAGGCGGTCCGCGACGGCGACCACTACGTCCTCAACGGCGTGAAGCGCTGGATCACCAACGCGGGCGAGAGCCAGTACTACACGGTGATGGCGGTCACCGACCCGGCCAAGCGCTCCAAGGGCATCTCGGCGTTCGTCGTCGAGAAGTCGGACGAGGGCGTCTCCTTCGGCGCCCCCGAGAAGAAGCTCGGCATCAAGGGCTCCCCGACCCGCGAGGTCTACCTCGACAACGTCCGTATCCCCGCCGACCGCCTGATCGGCGCCGAGGGCACCGGATTCGCCACCGCGATGAAGACCCTGGACCACACCCGCATCACCATCGCCGCCCAGGCCCTCGGCATCGCCCAGGGCGCCCTCGACTACGCCAAGGGCTATGTCCAGGAACGCAAGCAGTTCGGCAAGCCGATCGCGGACTTCCAGGGCATCCAGTTCATGCTCGCCGACATGTCGATGAAGATCTCGGCGGCCCGCGCCCTCACCTACCAGGCCGCGGCGGCCTCCCAACGCGTCGACGCCGACCTCACCTACCTCGGAGCCGCGGCCAAGTGCTTCGCCTCGGACACGGCGATGGACGTCACCACCGACGCGGTCCAACTCCTCGGCGGCTACGGCTACACCCGCGACTACCCGGTGGAACGCATGATGCGCGACGCCAAAATCACCCAGATCTACGAGGGCACCAACCAGGTCCAAAGAATCGTCATGGCCCGAAACCTCCCGTAACCCCAAAACGGCCAACGCCCAGTGGAGCCGCACCATCAATACGCGGCTCCACAAAGCCGCCTTCTTGGGGGCGCGGGGCTGTATCGATCTGCGGCTCCGCCGCGCAGGCGCGCCCAGCCACGACGGCGCCGCACAGGCCCGACAACCGAACCCGGCACCCCCTGGTGCCCCCACGGCGCCGCACTCGCAACGAAAACCCGGGGCACCTGTCAACGCCCGCCCGGCAACGCCGTGTCTTAAGGGGCGCGGGGAACTGCGCGACCAGCCCCCACGGCGCCGCACAGGCCCGACAACCGAACCCGGCACCCCCTAATGCCCCCACGGCGCCGCACAGGCCCGACAACCGAACCCGGCACCCCAGGTGCCCCCCTGAACGCGTCGCCGATCTCATCGCCCCCCATCCAACCCCTCAGCAACCCTCCGCTCCCGCAACTCCAAGATCGCCCGCCGCCTGCCAAGGCGATGCGTACGCCGAATCTGCGCCTCCTGATACCGCCGCTCATCCCGCTCGGTCTCCGGAATCACCGCCGGCACAGGCCGAGGCCGCCCCTCCGCGTCCACGGCGGTGAAGACGAGATACGCGGAGCCGACCTGCGTCGCGGGCGTCGACTCGTTCCACCGTTCCGCGAGGACGCGAACCCCGACCTCCATGGAGGTCCGCCCCGTCCAGTTGACCTGGGCCATCACATGGACGAGGTCGCCGACCCTGACCGGCTCCAGGAACGCCATCTCGTCCATGGATGCGGTCACGGCGGGCCCGCCACTGTGCCGCCCGGCAACCGCGCCCGCCGCGTCGTCGACGAGCTTCATGATCACGCCCCCATGCACCGTCCCGAGCAGGTTCGTGTCCCCGTTGCCCATGATGTGACTGAGCGTGGTCCGGGACGCGGAGGTGGGCTTGCCGGGGATCTCCGGAGTGCCCCGGTCCGCGCCGGAGGCCTGATCTGTCATGGCCTCCACCTTATGCCGAACGGACATCCGGGGACTTTGTGTCGGCTTGGCAACAGCAGTGCCCTGATTTTCCGACGACCCTTGTAATGGCCCCGGGCGCTGCCTGCACACTGAGGCCATGAGTGATTGGCCCGAGGCAAGGTCCGACCGGAACCGCCGGAACAACCAGTACGGCGGCGGCAACGCGAACGCACAGCCGGAAGGCGCCCGCGTGATGCGCCAGGTACGCCGGCCCGCCTCGGGCGGCCAGGGCGGCGGCCCCCGCCCCACCGCACCGCCCTACGGCGGCGGAGTCCCGCAGCAGCAGGGGTACGTCGACGGCCAGGGGCACGGGAACACCGGCTACGACGACGGCTACAACACCGGCCACGTCTACGGCAGGCCCGGCGGCCACGGCCCCGGCGGCCCGGGTGGCCCGGCAGGACAGGGCCCCCGCCCGAACTGGCGTCGGCGCATCAAGTGGACGGCGATCACCCTCGTCACCGTGCTGGTCGTGACGACCGTCGGCACCTACTTCTGGGCCGACTCCAAGCTGCACCGCGACGTCGACCTCTCGAAGGTCATCGACCGCCCGGAGACCGGCGCCGGCACCAACTACCTGATCGTCGGCTCCGACAGCCGCGCGGGCCTGTCCGCCGAGGACAAGAAGAAGCTGCACACCGGGTCCGCCGAGGGCAAGCGCACCGACTCGATGATGATCCTGCACGTCGGAAGCAACGGCGACACCCTCGTCTCGCTGCCCCGTGACTCGGACGTCGAGATCCCGACCTACCAGGGCGCGGAGTCGGGCAAGACCTACCAGGGCACCGGCCGCCACACCAAGCTGAACGCGGCCTACGCCGAGGACGGCCCGACCCTCCTGGTCCGCACGATCGAGTTCAACACCGGCCTGCACATCGACCACTACGTGGAGATCGGCTTCGCCGGATTCGCGAACATCGTGGACGCGGTCGGCGGCGTCGACATCAAGATCGACCAGGCCTTCAAGGACAAGTACTCGGGCGCCGACTTCAAGGCGGGCGAGCAGACCCTCAACGGCGACCAGGCCCTCGCGTTCGTCCGCACCCGGCACGCGTTCGCCGCCTCCGACCTCCAGCGCACCAAGAACCAGCAGAAGTTCCTCTCCGCGCTGGCCCACCAGGTGGCGACCCCGTCGACGGTCCTGAACCCGTTCAAGCTGTACCCGACGATGAGCGCGGGCCTGGACTCGCTGACCGTCGACAAGGACATGTCGCTGTGGGACCTGGCGTCGATGTTCTGGGCGATGAAGGGCGTCAGCGGCGGCGACGGCACCTCCATGAACATGCCGATCTCCGGCTCCACCGGCGGCAACCTCGTCTGGGACAAGACCAAGGTCAAGACGCTGGTGAACGAACTGAACAACGACGAGAAGGTCACCGTCTCCAGCGAGTGACCGGCAGCGGGCGACCGACAGGCCCCGGCGGGTGACCGCCGGGGTCAGGCCTGCTTCCCGCACACCACCCGGTCACCGGTCGCCACCCCGAACTCACCGTCGTACGCCTCCTGGGCCCGCACCTTGCGCACCGGCCGGGCATCGGAACCGGCGGTCACCTTCAGGGTCGGGCCAAGGCCCGTGACCTGGCGCAGTTCGCTGCCGGGCAGCGCGGCCGCCAGCGACTTGGCGGACCGGTCCCAGCGCGGGTCGTAGGAGACGACCGTCCGCTCGACGGGCCGGCCGGGGGCGTCGGTCGGGGCGCCGGTGGTGCGGAACCCGGTCGCGGCCAGCTCCGCGTCCAGCCGCTTGCCGACCCCCTTGGTTCCGGTGCCGTTCTCCACCTGGACCTGGATGTCGCGGGGCGCCACCTCCACCGTCGTCACCTTGCTCGGCGGGCGGTGCACGGCGAGCGGCCGGTCCTCGCGCAGCGCCTGGAAGAGCTTGTCGGCCTTGGCGGTGTCCCACTTCAGGGTCGAGCCGATGCCCTTGACCTCGTACGCCATCTGCCCGATCGGCACGGTCGTGAACTCCGACGACGACGGCGAGAAGTTCCGCATCGCCCGCCCCAGATCGAGGAGTTGGTCGGTCCCGAAGCCCTGGTCGGCGCGGACCGAGCCGAGCACCGCCCGCGTCACGTCCCGGAACTTCAACGGGTTCAGCAGCACCCCCGAGGAGGTCGCCCGCTCGATCAGCGCGGCCAGGAAACGCTGCTGACGTTTCATCCGCCCGAGGTCCGAGGCGCCGTCGACATGCCGGGACCTGACGTACTGGAGCGCCTGGCCGCCCCCCAACGTGTGCGTGCCGGCCGGCAGATCGAGGCCGGTGTAGGAGTCCTTGAGGGGCTCGCTGGTGCAGATCCGGACGCCGCCGAGGACGTCGACGGTCCGCATGAAACTGGTGAAGTCGACCTCCAGATAGTGGTCGATCTTCACATGCGTCATGTCCTCGACCGTGCGCACGGTGAGGTTGGGGCCGCCCTCCGCGTACGCCGCGTTGATCTTGAGGGGGTGGCCCTTGTGCCGTTGCCCCGTCGTCTCGTCGGTGTGCGCGGGTGTCATCGCGTAGGAGTCGCGCGGCAGGCTCACCACGCTGGCCCGCTCCCGGTCCGCCGAGATGTGCACCATCATGATCGTGTCGGTGCAGTGGCAGGGCGCCCCGCCGAGCCGGTACTCCTGCCGCTCCCGCTCGCTGATCCGGTCGCGGCCGTCGGTGCCGACCAGCAGGACGTTCATGCCGTGCCCGGCGCTGGGGCGGTTCTTCATGTCCTTGAAGGGGTCGACCCGGGCGATGTCCGCGTCCAGGCTGGTGACGACCGCGTGTCCGATCCCGGCCGAGGCGAGCACGACGACGGAGAGCGCCGTCACCGCCCGCACGGCCCAGCGCGGCCGACCGCGCGGGGGCAGGGGACGCGGCGCCCGCGGCCGGGGCGGGCGGGGCGGCGCGGGCGGCTGCTGCGGGCGGCGCTGCGGGCGGGCCGGAGCGGCGGACCGAGGCGGCGTGGGCAAGGGGACACCTCCGGGCGACGGCCGAACGGGGAAGCCGTGAGCACCGTAGGCCCATACGATCTGCGGACCGCCGCACCCGCCCCCGTGGCGCGCACCCGTGTCCCCCGTTCGCGGTAACGTGACCGCCGCCGAACGCCCGCGCCGGGATGCGCTCCCCCTCGGCCTCTGCGACCATGCCCGCCCCGGGCTACCAGGTGTAGCCGGGGTTGACGTGCATGCACTGCGTGGCGTCGGACCCGTTGATGGCCTCGGCGGAGTCGGGCGTGGTGTCGTCGTCCCCGGCGGAAGCGGACGCCGAGGGTGACACCGGTACCGAGGCCGAGGGCGAGGCCGGAGCGGAAGGGGTGAGGGGCGTCGCCGACACGGTCGTCGGGGCGCTCTTCGGGTCCTTGCCGTCGAGGGCGATGTCCTCGCGGACGAGGCGGAAGAGCTGGTCGGCGTCGTGGGGGCGGGGGACGACACGGCCGCTGGCGGTCGTCGAGTACTCCCAGGGCATCGTCGTCATCGTGATGCGCTCGGTCGGGACCTTCCGCAGCTCCTCGCTCAGGGCGTACAGCTGGGCGACCGTGCCGAGACCGTCGTCGACCGTGAGGGCCTGGGTCGCGGTCTCGGCGAGGGTGCGCAGCTTGCCCGGGTTGCTGAGGGTGGCGTTGGCGCGCAACTCGCGGACCATGGCGTTCATGTACTGGTGCTGGGCCTTGGCGCGGGCGATGTCGGTGTTGTCCTCGAAGCCGTACCGGGTGCGCAGCCACTGGAGGGCCTGCACGCCCTTGACCGACGTGGTGCCCTCGGGGAGCTTCAGGCCGGAGCCGTGGCCGTCGGCGGACAGGGAGTGGATGTTGGCGTCCACGCAGACCGGGACGCCACCGACCGCGTCGGCCATCGACACCACCCCGGCGAAGTCGATCATCATGAAGTGGTCGATGTGGACGCCGGTGAGCTTCTCCCAGGTCGCCACCGTGCAGCCGGGACCGCCCCGGCCCAGGGAGTCGTTGGTGATGGTGCGGGTGAGCGCCGGGTAGACGGTGCCGGTGTCGGGGTCCGTGCACTCGGGGATGTCGACGAGGGTGTCGCGCGGCATGCTCACCGCCGACATGTTGGTGCGGTCCGCCGACAGGTGCAGCAGCATCTGCACATCGGCGCGCGGGGTGGTGTTGTACGTGTCGCGGGCACCGCCGAGTTTCTGGTTCTCCGCGGAGTTCCGCGCGTCGGACCCGATCAGCAGGATGTTCAACGGCGTCTGCCCGGCCGCGTTCGCCGTGACCGCGACGGCCCGGTCCCGGTGGGCGCCGATGTTCAGGGCGTCCTTGCGGATATTGCCGTTGAGATGCCGGTAGTAGAGGTAACCGGCGCCCGCCGAGCCGGATATCACCACCGCCAGCACCAGCGCCGACCAGCGCAACGCCCGCCGCCGACGCCGTCTGCCGCCCTCACCGGCGTCGTCGGACGACCGGCCCGCGTCCGACGGCGTCCCGTCGCCTCGCGGTGACGACGTGTCCTCGACCGCGGAAACCTCACCACGCACCGTCTGCGTCAACTCCGTGCCTCCCACCCCTGCGCCCGACTTGGCTCTCCCGTGCCAAGTCAGACGCACGAACCCCCCGAGGGGTTACCTGCGGATCAGGTAACGATGAGGTCAGAACCGGTAGGGCGCGTAGACGTCCATGCACTGCTTCGCGTCCGAGCCGTTGATGGCGTCCGCGTTGTCCGGAAGGTCACCGGCCTTCGGCGCGGACTCCTTCGGATACGCCGCCCCCGTACGCCAGTCGGCGCCGACGACGACGGTGACGGCGGAGACGTCCGTGGACCGCTTCACCGAGGAGAGCGGGATGCCGAGGGCCTCGGCGACCCGCTGGGCGTCACCCTCCAGCTCGGCGCTCGGGTAGCGCACCATGGTCTTCTCCTCGGTGAGCCCGGCGGTGCTGTCCTTCCCGGCCCGCGTGAACCCCTTGCCCACCAGCTCCTGCGCGATGGTGCCCGCGCGCCCGGTGACCGGGGCGAGCGACGCGGACCCGGTGGCGTTCTGCACGACGACCCCGATCGAACCGTCGTCCGCCGACGGCTCCTTCGACGCCTTCGCGGGCGCCGCCGACTGCTTCCCGCTCGTGGCCGTCCCCTGGTCGTCGAAGGGGACGTCGTCGCGGAGCATCGTCCACATCTTCTCGGCGCGGTCCCCGTCGGGCAGCAGATGGTCGTCGTCCTGCGGGTCGGCGACGGCCGGCATGGTCGTCATCGTGATGCGGTTCGTCGGCACGGTCTTGAGCTGCGTGCCGAGGTCGTACAGCTTCTTCACGGTGCCGATCTCCGAGGAGACCTTCAACGACTTCGTCGCCGCCTCCGCCAGGTCCATCAGCCGGCCCGAGTCGGTGAAGACGTTCTGCGCCTTGAGGATGCGGATCATCGAGTTGAGGTACATGTGCTGGGCGCGGGCCCGCAACGGGTCGCTGCCCCACGCGTGCCGGGTGCGCAGCCACTGCAACGCCTGCTCGCCCTTGACCTTCTTGGTGCCCGCCGTGAGCTTGAGGCCCGAACCGCCGGGCACGCCGGGCAGCGGGCGGTCCCACACGTTCTGGTTGACGCAGACGTCGACGCCGCCGATCGCGTCGGCCATCGACACCACCCCGGCGAAGTCGATCGTCATCCAGTGGTCGACATAGACGCCGGTGAGGTTCTCCCAGGTGGCGAGCGTGCACCCGGCGCCGCCCCGGGCCAGCGACTCGTTGATGATGCCGTTGGTCGCGGGATAAGTGTGGCCGGTGTCGGGGTCCTCGCACTGCGGTATGTCGACCCGGGTGTCGCGCGGGATGCTCACCACGGAGGCGCTGGTGCGGTCGGCGGAGAGATGGATCAGCATCTGCACATCGCCCAGCGGCGGGTTGCCCCGGCTCGCCTTGGAACCGCCGAGCCGGACATTGGCGTCGGAGTTCCGGCTGTCCGACCCGATCAGCAGAATGTTCAACGGCGTCTGCCCGGCCGCGTTCGCCCCGGCGCGGTGCGCCTTGGAGTCGCCGCTGCTGCGCTCGCCCTTCTGGATGTTGCCGTTGAGGTGCTCGTAGTAGAGGTACCCGGCCCCCGAGGTGGCCAGGATCAGCGCGGCCAGGCCGGTCGCCGACAGCCGCAGCACCCGGCGCCCGCGCCGAGGCCCGGCGCCGAGCGAACCGCCGCCCGCCGCACCGCCGTTGGGTGTGGGAACGGCGGTGCCCTTGGCCGTGCGGTCCCAGCGGCCGTCCGCCGCTCTGCCGGCCTTCCGGCCCCGGGCCTGCTGGCGCGCCCCGTCCCCGCGGACTCCGTTCGCTGCCATGTCACCGTCCTCCCCGTAAGCCGCCCCGGCGGCGCCCGGAGGGCGGCGGGACGGAAGGCATGCCGAGCGGCCACGCCGTTGCATGGATGAAAAACCTGCCGTGTGTCATGTCAGACGTACGGCAGGCCTTCGGGGATCACTGCGCAACCATTTCTTGGCAGACGACTTCGGGCGGTGTCCGGAGCGCTACTTCGCGCACTCGACCTTGTCCGCCGTGGTCTTCTCGACATCCGGGGCCTTGGTCGGCGCGGTGAGGGATTCCCCGGCGCCCTGGAAGTCCTTGCCGAGGGTGAGTGTCATCGCGGGCAGGCCCTGGGAGTTGGTGACGCTCTTGCCGGGCTTCATCGCGGAACCGGACAGACCCATCACGTCGGCCAGCTTGCGCGCCTGGTCGGCCTGGTCGGGGGCGTACTCCAGGGTCGTCTTGGCCAGCTCGGCGGGGGCGTTGCCGGCGTTCTCCGACTTGGTGATGTCCTCGTCGTTCTGGAGCCAGCTCAGGGTCTCCTGGGCGCTGCCCGCCTCGGCACCGCCGTTGAGGATGCGGACCCGGACCTCGGAGGCGGCGGACTTGGTCCCCTTGAGCTTGGCTGCCTGCGCGTCGCTCTTGGCCTTGGCCTGCTGCTTCTTGACGGCGGAGAAGGAGACGTCGTTCTGGATCGCCTTGAAGACCTCCGGCGCGGACGCCGCGAGCACCACCGTCGCCTTGACCTTCTCCGCCGGGTTGTCGATCACCGGGACCGTCGTGAACGTCAGGTTCTTGACGTTCAGCTTGCCCAACTCCAGGCCCAGGTCCTTGAGTTTGCTGATGTCGTCGAGCTGGGAGTCGACGGTGAGCGCCTTGGTGCCCGCCTCCGCCAACTTGATCATCTTGGTCGGGTCGGTGAGCGTGTCGTTCGACTTCAGCTTCCGCATCAGCGCGCTGAGGAACTGCTGCTGCAACGCGATCCGGCTCAGGTCGCCGCCGAACCCGACCGAGTGCCGGGTGCGCACGAAGGCGAGGGCGTTCTCGCCGGAGATGTGCTGCATCCCCTTCTTCAGGTTGAGGTGCGAGTCGGCGTCGTTGATGTCCTTGCCGAGGCACACGTCGACCCCGCCGACCGCCGACGTCAGCGTCTTGACGGCGTTGAAGTCGGCGACCATGAAGTTGTCCGGCGTGACGCCGGTCAGCTCCTCGACCGTGCGCATGGTGCAGCTCGGGGTGCGGTCGTCCTGGCCGAGGCTGGTGTTGAAACGGACGTCGCTGTCGCCCGGGATGACCTTCGTGGAGCCGTCGGCCTGTGTGGTCGGGCAGTCCGGGACGTCCACGATCAGGTCGCGCGGGATGCTCAACGCGGTCGCGTTCGAACGGTCCTTGGAGACATGCAGCAGGATCGTGGTGTCCGCGTGGCCGACGCTGCCGGAGTCGCCGTAGCCCTCGTTGCCGGAGCCGGTGCGCTTGTCGGTGCCGATCAGCAGGATGTTGATGGCCTTGTCCTTGCTGAAGCCACCGGTGCCCGCGCCGTCGTCGGAGACGGCCGTGATGTTGTCGTTGAGGTGCTCGATGTAGAGGTAGCCGCCGACGGCCGCGACCACCAGGACCAGCGCCATGGAACCGCCGGTCCACAGCAGGACCTTCTTCGCCTTCGACTTCTTCGCCGGACGCCGGCCCCGCCGGTTCGACACCTCCGCCGGTGGCGCCCCGCCCCGCCGACGCGGTGAGGGAACGTCACGGCCCGTCGCCCGCCCGGGACTTGAGGCCCGCCCCGCGCTCGCCGACCGCCCGGCCGCGTCACCCTTGGCGCGCGAAGCGGACCGACGTGGTCCGGGGACCGGTGACTGCGGAGTGGAGGGAGTCAGTCGCAGTTCGTATTCACCGGTGTTCGGGTTGAGTACCCACTGGTCTGCGGGGTCGATGTTGTCCGCCCGCCCACGGCCTTGCGCGTCCACGGTTTACCGAATCCTCCGTCTGGGCCACGCGGCGCCTTCCCCTTCATCGGCGCTCGGATCGTCTCGGTGTCGCAGTGCTCGACCCGAGAAGGGACCCAAGCGGCCGGGTGCACCGGATCGGCTCACAGTATCCGGCCAGTTCGGCGCGGAGCGACGCCGGTGGGAAATTAGTCAGCCCTACAACTGGGCAATCCACCCATTTCCTTGGACTTTTTCCCGGCGAGTCTTCACCGACTTGGCGATCGCTTTACTTACAGGAGTCCTCGGCGGCGGTGTTCCCGCGAAAAGTAGGCGCGGCCGAAACGCGGGAAGAGGCCCCACCCCCCGCCTCCCCCTCCCGCTTCCCGTCACTCTCCCCACCCGAGTCATCACCGTCCGATTTCATATCCGAATCCGGATCGGACTTCTCGGAGGATTCCGCAATGCCCTGTGGCGCTTTCTTCGCGACGGTCACCGGGGCGTCCCGGCGCAACTGCTCGAACGGCTTCCGCGCCTCGGACTCCATGAGTTGGTCACGGTTGGAGTCGTAGCGGTACGACTCCCTCGGGACGGTCAGGAACTGCACCTGTTCGGTGGGGATGTCGCGCAGGCCCCGGACGAGTGCGTACAACCCACGCAGATGCGCCAGCCCCGGATCGTGGTGAGCGACGAGGTCGCCGCGTCCAGCACCGGGTACAGCTTCACCGGGTTGAACAGCGCACCGTTGCTCTGCGCCTTGGTCACCAACGCGCCCAGGAACCGCTGTTGGCGCTCCATCCGGTCGGTGTCGCTGCCATCGCCGAGCGACGTGCGGGCGCGCACGTACCCGAGCGCCTGCTCGCCGGTCAACGTCACCTTCCCCGCCGGCAGCCGCAGCCTGGCGGCCTTGTCGTGGATCGGCTCGGACAGACAGAGCCGGACGCCGTCTCCTTGAAGCCGTGGAAGTCGACGACCACATGATGGTCGACCCGCACGCCCGTCAGCTTCTCGACGGTCCGGATCGTGCACGCCGAGCCGCCGCGCTGAAAGGCATGGTTGAACATCGAGAACATCGAGAACACCGAGTCGGCGGTAGTCCCGTCGCCCCGCCGGCAGGCAGGCACGTCCACCATGAGATCCCGCGGCAACGACACCGCGGTGGCCCGCTGCCGCCCCGCCGACAGATGCAGCAGGATCGTGGTGTCCGACCGCTCGGTCCCGGAGTCCCGCCCGTACCGCCCGTTGCCGTCCCCGGAACGCGAGTCCGACCCGATCAGCAGAACGTTCTGAGCCCCCTTGACCAGCGCCCCGGGCCGCTCTTCCTCATACCGAGCCAACTCCCGACCGGCCACCTCATCAGCGCCGATGTTCCCATCCAGCGTCAAACAAACCCCCCACCCCAAACCCACCGAGACCGCCGCCGCCGGGCAAGCGCGGAGATGCTGGGCTGGGCGGGTGAGGGGGCGCGGGGAGGGGCGTTGGGCGAGGGGGCGGGCGGGGCCTTGTGGAGGGGCGCGGGGGTCACGCAGGCGTTTTTAGGGGCGCGGGGAACTGCGCGCCCAGCCCCCACGGCCCCGCACCCGGCATGCAACCGTCACCACCCGAGCGGGGCGCCCGCAGCAGCGCGGGGCTCATGCCGGAGGTCGTCGGGGCCACGCCGCTGTTTTTTAGGGGCGCGGGGAACTGCGCGCCCAGCCCCCACCGCCCCGCACCCGACATACGACCGTCACCGCCGCACAACAGAAACCCGCTCACTCCCCACCCGAGTGGCCAACGCCCCCTCACTCAACAACTCAAGGTGCCGACACAACACCACAGACCCCCCACCGACCAGCGGCGTATACAACCCCACCGCCAACCCGTCCCACGTGTCATACCCGAGCCCCGACAAAACCCGAGCCCCCACTCCAGAACCCCCCACTCCAGAACCCTCCGCCCCTGCTCCCGTTCCGGACACGGAGTCAGAACCCCCCGCCCGCGCCCGCGCCCCCGTCCCGGACGCGGAGTCAGAACCGCCCGCCAGCGAAACCACCTCACCCCCGGTGAACTCCCGCCCGCCCACGACCAACGCCACCTCCCCGGGATCGACCGGCGAGAACGGCGCGAACCGATCCCCCTGCCCCGGCACCTCGACGGCATAGTCGACAAACCCGTCGGGAACCTGCGGGAACCGCCCACCGAGCGGCCGCAGCGCAAGAGCGACCCGCTCCCCCCGGCACGCCCGCGCCGCCTCCAACGTGTCAGGCCCACTGACGACGACATCGGCCGCCGCAGGATTCCCGCCGACATCGGCCACCGCCCCCACCGACGCGCACGCGAGCAACCACACCGCCGTCTGCCAGTGCGCGGGCAGCAACACGGCGACCCGGTCACCGGGCTCGACGGCAAGGTCCCCCTGGAGAAGGTTCGCGGTCTTGGCCACCCAATTGGCGAAGGTGGCCACGGACAATTCCACGCGCTCGCCGGTGGCGTCGTCGTAGAAGGTCACCAGGGGACGTCCGGGGTCCGCGCCAAGCGCGGAACGCAGCAGGTCGGCAGGGGTGCGATCGGTGGCGTTCACCCACGCAAGGGTACGCGCCGCGAGGCCCGCGCACCGGGCCGCGGGCCACCGGTTCGGGGGAACGGACCCGACGCCCCGTCAATTCCCGTATGGACATATATGTCTGACTCTGTTCAAGATCAGGGGCATGCGTGGACTCCTTGCTTCCTCGATCGGCGTCACCTGCGCGGTCGCCCTGGCCCTTCCGCTGACCCCGCCCGCGACCGCGGCACCCGCGACGAGAACGGCCCTCACCGCACCCGCGACGAGAACGGCGCCCGCGCCGAGCACGCCCCCGGCGTCGAGCGGACCGCCCACCACGCGAGCGGTGGACCCACCCGAACTACCCGGCAGCACCCAGTCCCTCCCCCTGACCCCGCTCACCAGGGACCGCGACCGCACCACGGACCGCGACCGCACCACCGGAAGTGACCGCACCCTCGCCCCCACCGCCGACCAGGGCGTGACCCGCCGCGAGGTGGCCCACTTCTCGATGGTCGGCGTGGTCTGGGACGACCAGGACGCCACCCTGCACGGCCGGGTCCAGGTCCGCGCCCGCGCGACGAACACCGGCGTCTGGTCCGGCTGGCAGGACCTGGAGACGCACAACGACGATGCACCCGACCCCAGTTCGACCGAACACACGTCGGACCAGGTCCGAGGCGCGACGGCCCCGCTGTGGGTCGGCGACTCCAACGCCGTCGAGGCCCGCGTCCGCGCCGACCGCACCGACCGCACGGAGGAGACGGCCCGCGGCACCCGCACCGTCGAGACCGCGACCCCCCTCCCCCCGGGCCTGCACCTGGAACTGATCGACCCGGGCAAGGCCCCGCCCACCCCGCCCCTTTCGGACGCCCGCGCGGCCCCCGCACCGCAAGCGGCCCAACCGGCACGACCGGCACGACCGGCCGAGTCGGCGGAATCGAGGGGGTCAACCGAATCGACGGGGTCGGTCGAGTCGGCGGAGGCGACGCAGACCGCCGTGGCCAACGCGGACCTGGCCCTGCCGGGCGCCACCGAGATCGCGGCCCTCACCCACGCGGAGACGGAACGCGAACTGCTGACCCTGCGCGGCAAGCAGTTGACGGACGCCCAGCGGGTGAAGCCGTACATCGGCGACCGCCCCCGCATCGTCACCCGGCGCGGCTGGGGCGCGGACGAACGGCTGCGCGAACGCCGGTTCGTGTACACGGGGAAGGTCAAGGCGGCGTTCGTGCACCATTCGGCGACCGGCAACGGATACACCTGCGCGCAGTCGCCGTCCGTCATCCGGGGCATCTACCGCTACCACGTCAAGAGCCTGCGCTGGCGCGACATCGGCTACAACTTCCTGATCGACAAGTGCGGCAGCATCTACGAGGGCCGGGCCGGGGGAGTGGCGAAGGCGGTCCTCGGCGCCCACACCCTGGGCTTCAACACGAACAGCATGGGCATCGCCGTTCTCGGAAGTTTCGGCACCGCCAAACCGTCCGCCGCCGCGTTGAAGGCGATCTCCCGGCTCACGGCGTGGAAACTCGGTCTCTACGGCGCCAATCCGCGTGGAAAGACATATCTCAAGTCCGGCGGTGGCAATCTCTACCGAAAAGGAAAGAACGTACGACTCAACGTGATCTCCGGGCACCGTGACGGCTTCGCCACCGAGTGCCCCGGCCGGCAGCTCTACGGCAAACTCGGCACCACCCGCGCAACGGCGGCCCGCTACCAGGGCCGCTGACGGCCGGACCGGACCCGGGGGTCGCCTGCTGCATACACTGGCCGGTCGAAAGACAGTTCGGCCGGTCCCGTCAGGAAGCAGAGACGACAGGTGACAGAAGCGATCCTCCTGGTCGGTGGCAAGGGCACCCGGCTGCGCCCGCTGACGGTGCACACCCCCAAGCCCATGGTCCGCGCGGCCGGGGTGCCGTTCCTCACGCACCAGCTGGCGAGGGCGAGAGCGGCGGGCGTCGAGCACATCGTCCTCGCCACCTCGTACCTCGCCGAGGTGTTCGAACCGCACTTCGGCGACGGCTCCTCGCTCGGCCTGCACCTTGAGTACGTCACGGAGGAGGAACCCCTCGGCACCGGCGGCGCCATCCGCAACGTGGCCTCCCGCCTGCACTCGGGCCCCGACGACCCGGTCCTGATCTTCAACGGCGACATCCTCACCGGCCTCGACATCCGACGGCTCGTCGACACCCACGAGTCGACCGGCGCGGATGTGTCGCTGCACCTGACGAAGGTGACGGACCCGCGCGCGTACGGCCTGGTCCCGACGGACGAGACGGGCCGGGTCCTGGCCTTCCTGGAGAAGCCGCAGACGCCGCAGGAGATCGTCACCGACCAGATCAACGCGGGCGCGTACGTGTTCCGCAGATCGGTGATCGACACGATCCCGACCGGCCGCCCGGTCTCGGTGGAACGGGAGACCTTCCCCGGCCTCCTCGCCGCGGGCGCCCACCTCCAGGGCATGGTCGACTCGACGTACTGGCTCGACCTGGGCACCCCGGCCGCGTTCGTGCGGGGCTCGGCGGACCTGGTCCTGGGCCGGGCGCCGTCCCCTGCGGTCCCCGGCCGCTGCGGCGACCGCCTCGTCCTGCCGACGGCCACGGTGGCCCCCGACGCGAAACTGACCGGCGGCACGGTGGTCGGCGAGGGCGCGTTCGTGGCCGAGGGCGCCCGCGTCTTCGGCTCGACGATCCTCCCCGGCGCCGTCATCGGCCCCGGCGCCGTCGTCACCGACTCCCTCATCGGCACCCGCGCCCGAGTCGGCCAACGTTCCATCCTCACCAACACCGTCATCGGTGACGACGCCATCATCGGCGACGACAACGAACTCCGAGAAGGAATGCGCGTCTGGTGCAACGCCCAGATCCCCCCGGGAGCGGTCAGATTCTCCTCGGATCAGTAGCCCACGGCACTAGCCAGCGGGGGCTCCCTCTGGGGGAGCCCGAAGCCCTGACCTTTTGGAGCCCCGGTGAGGGCACTTCCAGCCCGTCCGGCGCTTGAGGACGAGGCCGTCCAGGCCGAAAGGGGGGTCCGGGGGCGCAGCCCCCGGGTCTTGTACCCGAGCCCATCGACGCAGGCCAGCCGCTCCAGCCTGTCCGGCGCTTGAGGACGAGGCCGTCCAGGCCGAAGGGGGGTCTGGGGGCACAGCCCCCAGGGTCCTGTACCCAGCCAGGCAACGCAGGCCACCAAAAACAGCCCGTCCGGCGTTTGAGGACGAGGCCCGTTCAGGGCCGAAGGGGGGTCTGGGGGCACCGCCCCCAGAGGGCCGGGCTCACCGGGCCGCCCTCACAACGCCCCGATGTCCCACCGCCGCATACGCGGCGCCCGCCTCCCCACCCCCGCCCCACCGACCATCACCAACCGAGCCACCCGATGCCGCTGCCCGGCATAAGGCTCAAGCAACTCCAACATCACCGCATCATCCGCGTCCCGGTCCCCCGCAAGCGCCCACCCCACGATCCCCGGCAGATGCAGATCCCCCACGGTCACGGCATCAGCCGCCCCATGACTGCGCTGCACGGTCTCCGCAGACGTCCAGGGCCCGATCCCCGGCACGACCTCCCACCGCGCCCGAGCGTCCTCGGAGTCCATCCGCACCGCTTCCTCAAGCCGGGAGGCGACCCGCACGGCCCGCAGGATCGTGGACGCCCGCTTGTCGTCGACGCCGGCCCGGTGCCATTCCCAGGAGGGGATCAACGCCCAGCTCCGAGGCGCCGGCATGACCCACATCCGCCCGCCCGCCGCAGGCCCGGGCGCCGGTTCCCCGAACTTCCGTACGAGCAACCGCCACGCCCGATACGCCTCGTCGGTGGTGACCTTCTGTTCAAGGACGGACGGGATCAACGACTCCAGCACGAGCCCGGTCCGCGTCAGCCGCAACCCGGGATGCCGATGCCAGGCATGCGCCACGACCCGATGCCGGGGCACGAAGGCACCGGGATCGTCGCAGCCCCCGAGCAGCTCGGGGAGTTGATCGAGCAGCCACTCCCGCCCGGCCCCCCAGGCCTCGCCGCGCACGACACCCTCACCGGCGGCGACGGTGACACGCAGGGTGCCGGGCCCGGCGGGCGTCAGACTGGCCCGCCACACGGCCCCGTCTGGCGTGGCCCGGAAGGTGGGATCACCGGGCCCGCGCCGCAACGGCCCGAGCACCAGCCCCAGATCGACCGGCCCCTCCGGCACCACGGTCCGCACCCGCCCCGCGAGGTCCCCGCCCTGCCGGGGCACACCGGCAGCCCCGCCGCGCACGGACGTACGGGCGGCCCGAGGAGCGAATCGACCAGCCACAAGAAAACCTCAAGATCAAAAACGATGCCCCGACGGACACCGCCATCAAGGCCGAAGCCCCCGACGTCCCCGCACTCCCCCTACACCCCACACCACCTCAGCCCACGCCACATCACCCCACCGTAGACCTCACCGCACCACGACAAACCCCCCACCGTCCCGCTCGGCCCGGGGCCGGGGCTCCTCCGCCGCGTGCCCCACGGCCACCGCCCCCATCGGGTCCCAGTTCCCCGGCAGCTCCAGCACCTCGCGCACCACGTCCCGGCAGAACATCGTCGACGACACCCACGCCGACCCCAACTGCTCACCGGCGAGCGCGACGAGGAAGTTCTGCACACCGGCACCGGTGGCGACGACGAACATCTCGCGCTCGGCCGCGTCCCGCCGTGGGTCGCCGTAGTGGTGCGCGCCGTCGGCGACGAGGCACGGCACGACCAGGTAGGGCGCGTTGCGCAGCACGTCACCGCGCCGGACCCGGCGGGCGATGGACTCCTCGGACTTGCCGTCGCGTCGCAGATCGGAAATCCAGGCGTCCCGCATCGCGTCGAGCAGCCGCGTCCGTGCCGCCTCGGACTCCAGCAGCACGAACCGCCACGGCGTGGTGTGGTGCGGCGCGGGCGCGGTGACGGCCGCGTCGACCGCCCGCCGTACCGCCCCGGGATCGACGGGCGCGTCCGTGAACGCCCGCACCGTCCGCCGTTGCGTCACCGCCTGCCGCACGGCCTCCGAGGTGCCGAGCCGGAACATGTCGCCCCGCGCGTCACGCACCAGGGCCCGGGTGCCCTCGCCGTGGTCCTCGGCGACGACGTGCGCCAGCCCGCGCACCACGGCGACGGGCAGCCCGGCGGCCTTGCCCTTGACGAGGTCACCGGCGGCGGCCAGTTCGTCGGCGGTCGCCACGATCGTCGCGACGAGCGGATTGCCGTACGCGTCCGTGCCGCCGCGCAGATCGTCCAGGACACGCACCCCGGCGGCGCCGATGGCGACATCGGTGAGCCCCGAGCGCCACGGCCGCCCGAACGTGTCGGTCACCACGACACCCACGTCGACACCGAGGGCGTCGCGCAGTCCCGCGCGGATCACGCGCGCGGAGGCGTCGGGGTCGACGGGCAGCAACAGCACCGTTCCGACGGGGGTGTTGGAGGCGTCGACCCCGGCCGCGGCCATGACCAGGCCCTGCCGGTTCTCGACGATCCGCAGCGTCCCGCGCCGCGCGACGACCCGGACGGTCTCGGCGTCGATCGCGGCCTCCCGGTCGGCGGCCTCGACGATCCGGCCCTCCGCCTTGGACACGATCTTCGACGTGACGAGCACGACGTCGCCGTCGGCCAGCCCCGGCTCGGCGGCGGCGATCATCTTCGCGAGGTCGTCGCCCGCGCGGACCTCGGGCAGTCCGCCCACCGCCCACACCCGGAACGCGCCCGGTCCGTCCCCCGCGCTCCAGCCGCTCACGTCGGTCACGCCCGTACCTCCTCGGCCAGCTCCAGCGCCGCCCGTGCCATCTCGGCCGTCGCGTCGAGATCGGTCATCATCAGCGGAACGGCGCGACAGCGGACACCGGCCGCCTCGACCCGGTCGACCACGCCCGCGTCCACCGTGTCGACGAGCCAGCCGTCGAGCAGTCCCGAGCCGTAGTGCTCGGCGACCGCGGCGGCCGTCGACTCCACGCCGACCGCGGCGAGCACCTTGTCGGCCATCCCGCGCACGGGCGCGTCCCCGACGATGGGGGAGAGGCCGACCACCGGCACCCCGGCGTCCGCGATCGCCTCACGCACCCCCGGCACCGCGAGGATCGTGCCGATGGACACGACCGGGTTGGACGGCGGGAACAGCACGACGTCCGCCGCGGCGATCGCCTCCAGGACCCCCGGCGCGGGCTTGGCCTGCTCGGCCCCGACCGGCACCACGGCCTCGGCCGGGACGGACGCCCGCAGCCGCACCCAGTACTCCTGGAAGTGGACGGCCTTGCGCTCCCCGTCGACATCGACGGCCACGTGGGTCTCCACGCGGTCGTCGGTCATCGGGATGAGCTTCACGCCCGGCTGCCAGCGGTCGCACAGCGCCTCGGTGACCGCGCTGAGCGGAAAGCCCGCCGCGATCATCTGCGTCCGCACGATGTGCGTGGCGAAGTCCCGGTCGCCGAGCCCGAACCAGCTCGGCCCGGCGCCGTACGCGGCCAGCTCCTCCTTGAGATGGAACGTCTCCTCGGCCCGCCCCCAGCCCTGCTCCTCGTTGATGCCGCCGCCGAGCGTGTACATCACCGTGTCGAGATCCGGGCAGACCTTCAGCCCGAAGAGGTGAATGTCGTCCCCGGTGTTGCCGATGACGGTGATGTCCGCGTCCGGCACGGCCCGCTTCAGACCGCGCAGGAACCGGGCACCGCCGATACCCCCTGCCAGAACCACAATGCGCATGGGAGAAGTCTCGCAGGCGGGTCTGACAACGCGTCCGGCAGTCGCGGATCGGGCCCGCCGGATCAGCCGGTCTCCTGGCTCAGGCGGTCACCGGACGGGCCTCGGAACGCGGCTCGGTCCTGGCCTCGCAGTGCGGGGCGGTGTGCATCGGCATCTCGGTGAGCCCCGGGTAATAGATGTGCAGGCTGACGGCGGGTTCCAGCGCGTCGTTGACGACCTCGTGCACATATCCGGGCGCGAACACCCGCTGCGCGCCCGCCCCCCACGCGCGCGTGCCGCGCTCCGTGCGCTCGGTGAGGGTGCCCTCCAGGACCGTCAGCACCCCGGACGACCGGCCGTGGTCGTGCGGCCCGCTGCCCTGCCCCGGCACCCAGGACAGCAGCCACACCTCGTAGCCGGGCCCGGTGCGCAGCCGGTGGTACCAGCGCGTCGTCGCGTCGTAGCGCACCAGATGCGCCCACTGGGAGCGGTCGGCGGCGAGGGAACGGGCCAGGCCGACGAACTCGGCGACGGTCACCGGGTGCTCGCGCGGGGGCTGCAACAGGTGCGGCACTTCGAGGATGTCGCCGGCGATCTGGAGGTCGTTGTCGCTGTTCATGGGGGTGGTGAGGGTCCTCGGCGAGAGTGGGGCTGGCTGGGATCACATACCGTCCGCCCGGGTCGCGGGCGGGAGAGGCGGGCCCTGGATGGGGCGGGTGGGGAGCAGCAGCCGAGTCGGGGTGGACTCAGAGGCGGCCGGAGCGCGGGTGGCTCAACAGCCGGAACGGCAACAACAGCTACAGCGAGGGCGAGCAGCACCGTGGGACCCGGCGGGGCGGGTCGAGGTGAGTGCCAAGTTCGCGAGCATGCCCACTAGGACAGCGGCTCACACCTCCACTGTCAACTCGACGCCCGAAATGTGGGACATGGTTCACCTCTTCCGGTTCTCCTGAAAGATGAAAGGTTTGCTCGCGCGGCGGCCGGGACACATGGCGCACAACCGGGCGCGCAACCCTCGCCGCGGTACTTGTGATCCGACGGTGATCCGGTGCGCTTCGAGGGGTGCGCGGGAACGGGATCGCGACCCTGGGCGTCCTCCTCTTTGCAAGGCTCCGCACGCGCGCTGCGCGGAGCCCGCATGGAGGGGTGGCCCTGGAGGGCCTTCTCCGTGTGTCAAGGTTTATGCCGATTTGAACACTTACCGCATGGCCTTGGTTCCGCAGAGTGAATAAGGGGCTCAATAGCAGATCTCAGCTTGACTCGCCCGGATCAGCACACTTGTAATTTCACTCGTGTCGTTCAGCCGGAACAGGTGACGGCTGCATCACGGGGACGCGAAACAGACGAGGGGCGCACATGACCGAGCTGGTGCAGCAACTGCTGGTCGACGACGCGGACGAGGAGCTCGGCTGGCAGGAGCGCGCACTGTGCGCCCAGACCGACCCCGAGTCCTTCTTCCCCGAGAAGGGCGGCTCGACCCGCGAGGCCAAGAAGGTCTGCCTCGCCTGTGAAGTCCGCTCCGAATGTCTTGAATACGCCCTCGCCAACGACGAACGCTTCGGCATCTGGGGCGGCTTGTCCGAGCGCGAGCGGCGCCGCCTCAAGAAGGCCGCCGTCTGACCAGGACAGCGCGAACAAGGCCGCGCGAAACAGCGCAGAACAGCACGGACAGCACGGCAACGGCCCGTCACCAGTGAGTTATCCACAGGCGGCGGGCCGCCGTCATGCCCAGCCGATAGTGTGGGCGCTCGTCCGAGACTCGCCGCCCTCAGCGGGCGCGGGAGTCCACCGCAGTCCATCGAACCGGGGCCCGTACCTCGATGTCCGTGCACAGCCATACGGCAGCCCAACACGACGCTGCCACTCCTGAGTTCCCGCGCCATGTGGTGACGGCGGTACTCGTCGCCCACGACGGCGCCCGCTGGCTGCCCGACGCGCTCGCCGGGCTGCTCGGCCAGGAACGCCCGGTCCAGTTCGCCGTCGCCGCCGACACCGGCAGCGCGGACGCCTCCGCCCAGCTCGTCACCGAGGCCCTCGGCGCCGACCACGTCCTGCACCTCGCCCGGCGCACCGGCTTCGGCCAGGCCGTCGAGGAGGCCAGCCGCACCGCGCCGCTCCTCACCCCGGACGAACTGCCGTACCTGAAACGCCCCAGCGGCTGGGACCCCGTCACGCGCACGTGGCGCGACGACGCCTACGACCTGCCCGACCTGCCGCACGGCGAACCGATCCAGTGGCTGTGGCTGCTGCACGACGACTGCGCCCCCGAACCGGACGCGCTCGCCCAGCTGCTGCGCGTCGTCGACAACGAACTGGAGCTGGGCCGCGACGACGTGGCGGTCGTCGGCCCCAAGCTCCGCGGCTGGTACGACCGCAGGCAGCTCCTGGAGGTCGGCGTCTCCATCGCCCACTCCGGCCGCCGCTGGACCGGCCTCGACCGCCGTGAGCAGGATCAGGGCCAGCACGACCACGTCCGCACCGTGCTGTCCGTGTCCACCGCCGGCATGCTGATCCGCCGCGACGTCTTCGAGCAGCTCGGCGGATTCGACCGCCGCCTCCCGCTCATGCGCGACGACGTCGACCTGTGCTGGCGCGCCCACACGGCAGGCCACCGCGTCCTCATCGCCCCCGAGGCGGTCGTCCGGCACGCCGAGGCCGCCTCCCGCGAACGCCGCGCCGTCGACTGCGTGGGCCGCACCGCCGCATCGCCGCACAAGGTCGACAAGGCGGGCGCCGCCTACACCCTCCTCGTCAACACCCGTACCGCCGTACTCCCCTGGGTGCTGCTGCGCCTCGTCCTCGGCACCGTCCTGCGCACCGTCGCCTACGTCGTCGGCAAGGTCCCGGGCCAGGCCCTCGACGAGATCCGCGGCCTCCTCGGCACCCTGCTGCGCCCCGAGCGGATCATCGCCGGACGGCGCGGCCGGGGCACCCCGCAGATCGACAAGGAAGAGCTGCGCGCGCTCTTCCCGCCGCCCGGCGCGACCATCCGCGCCACCATCGAACAGGCCGCGGGCAGTCTGGCCGACACCTCCGACCCCGAGATCACCTCCGGTGCGGGGCGCCACGGCGGCGGCATCGAGTCGGGCCCCGGCGGCGACGACGCGGACTTCCTGGAGATCGAGCAGTTCGCCCGCGTCAAGCGCATCGCGCGCAAGCCCGGCCCGATGCTCTTCCTGGTGCTGCTGCTGGTCTCGCTGGCCGCCTGCCGCGCCCTGCTCGGCTCCGGCGCGCTCGCGGGCGGCGCCCTGCTGCCCGCCCCGGCCGACGCCTCCGAGCTGTGGTCGCACTACCTCGACGCCTGGCACCCGGTGGGCGCAGGCGGCATCCCCGCGGCGCCGCCCTACCTCGCGATCGTCGCGACCCTCGCGTCCCTGCTGCTCGGCTCGACCGGCCTCGCGCTCACCGTCCTGCTGGTCTGCTCGGTGCCGTTGGCGGGCCTCAGCGCGTACTTCGCCTCCCGCCCGCTCGTCGAGTCACGGCTCCTGCGCGCGTGGGCGGCCGTCGGCTACGCCTTCCTCCCGGCCGCGACCGGCGCCCTGGCGGGCGGCAGGCTCGGCACCGCCGTGCTGGCCGTGCTGCTGCCGCTGATGGCCCGCGCGGGCGTCGCCGCCAGCGGCCTCACCCACGCCTCCGGCGCACGCGGCAGCTGGCGCGCCACCTGGGCGTACGCCCTGCTGCTGACCGTCACCACGGCGTTCACGCCGATCGTGTGGCCCCTCGCCCTGGTGCTCGGCGTCGCCGTCCTGGCCGTACGCCGCACCGAACTCACCGCCTACAGCCCGCGCTTCCTGGCCCAGTTCGGCACCCCCCTGCTGGTCCTGGCGCCCTGGTCGCTGACCCTGCTGCCGTTCGGCTTCTTCAAGGAAGCGGGCCTGGACTACGGGCCCTCGGCCGCCTCCGCCCTCGACCTGCTCGGCGCGAGCCCCGGCGGCCCCGGCACGGTCAGCGGGCTGATGCTCATCGGCATCGTCCTGGCCGCGCTGGCCGCCCTGCTGCGCTCCGAGCGGCAGTTCGGGATCTGGGCGTCCTGGCTGGTCGCCCTGGTGGGCCTGGTCTTCGCGGTGCTGTCCAACGGCTCGACCTGGGCCGGACCCGCCACCCTCGTCTACGGCCTCGCCCTGCTGGCCGCCGCCGTCCTGGGCGCCGACGGGGCCCGCGCGCGGGTCGCAGAGCAGAGCTTCGGCTGGCGCCAGCCGGTGGCCGCGCTGATCGCCTTCGCGGCCGCCGCGGGCCCGCTGCTCATCGCCGCCGGCTGGATGATCCGCGGCGCCGACGGCCCCGTCGAACGCCGCGACCCCGTCCAGGTGCCCGCGTTCGTCGCCGAGGAGAGCGGCACCAGCGACCAGGCCCGCACCCTGGTGCTCGACAGCGACTCCACCGCGCGCGTGGCCTACACCCTGGTCCGCGGCTCCGGCGCCCGCCTCGGCGACGCCGACATGGCCGCCACCGACGGCACCAACGGCGTCCTCAGCAAGGTCGTCGCCAACCTGGTCGCCGGTTCCGGCGCCGACCAGTCCGCGCAGCTCGGCAAGTTCGCCGTCCGCTACGTCCTCGTCCACAAGGGCGCCCCGCACGAGGTCACGCGCGTGCTGGACGCCACGCCCGGCCTGTCCCGGCTCAGCCAGCAGGGCGGCAGCGCCCTCTGGCAGGTCAATCAGGAGGTGGCCCGCGCCACCATCACCTCGGGCAAGGCGGCCGCGGTGACCGTCGCCGCCGGGCCCGTCGACATCCACACGAAGATCCCGGCCGGGGCCGACGGCCGGGTGCTGCGCCTCGCCGACACCGCCGCCGAGGGCTGGAGCGCCACCCTGGACGGCAAGCCGCTCACCGCGACCACGGTCGACGGCTGGGCGCAGGGCTTCCGACTGCCCGCCTCCGGCGGCCGGTTGGACGTCACCTACGACACCCCGCTCACGCACACCGCGTGGCTGTGCGCGCAGGGTCTGCTCGCCGTCACCCTGGTCATCCTCGCCCTGCCCGGGCGCCGGCGCGTCGTCGACGACGACCTTCCGGAGGAGGAGGTCGTCCCGGCCCAGGCCGAGGCCGGCGAGGGCCGTCGTGCCCGTCGGCTGCGCGCCCAGGCGGAGGAGGCCGAACCGGCCGAGGCGGGCGTCCCCGAGGAGTTCCCGTCTCCTCCCGCGCAGGAGCCCCCGGCGCCGATCCCGCAGCAGCAGTCCTACGACGAGTGGGACCAGAACCAGAACCAGTACGCGGGCGCCGAGTACGGCTACGGCGACCAGCAGTACCCGAACGCCCCGCAGTACCCGGCGGGCGGCTACGACCAGACGTACCAGGCGGACCCCTACCAGGGCGGCCAGTACGACCCGTACGCCTACGACGCCACCCAGGGCACGTACGGGCAGCAGCAGCCGTACGACCCGTCGTACCAGCAGCAGGGCTACGACCCCCACTACGACCCGGCGCAGCACCCCCACCCGAACGCCCCTGAGCGCCCCGACGGGAGTCAGCAGTGAACCGCACCACCCTGTCCCTGCTCGCCGGCATGGCGGCGCTCGCCGCGGTCACCGGCTTCGCCTCGATGTCCGAACCGGCCGCCGCCGGGAAGGACACCGCCCAGGCCGCCGCCGTGCTGCCGGTGGAACGCACCAGCCTGCTCTGCCCGGCGCCCAG
Organism: Streptomyces sp. NPDC091279; assembly: GCF_044757465.1. NCBI lineage: Bacteria > Bacillati > Actinomycetota > Actinomycetes > Kitasatosporales > Streptomycetaceae > Streptomyces > Streptomyces sp. NPDC091279. The sequence continues at coordinate 444,311 of NZ_JBIVVA010000008.1, forward strand.
CACCTCGGACATCGCCGACACGGCGTACACGTCGTACACGCCCGTCACGAAGGGCACCCGGAGCACGGGCACGGCCGAACTGTCCGCCGCCACCGAGCAGTCGGCGGACGGCAAGAGCGGCAGCGACAAGGGCGCCAAGAAGAAGACCGAGAAGCCCGTCCTCACGCCCAAGGAACCCGGCACCCCCGTCACCGGCGACACCTCGGGCAGCGACGCGCCCGCGCTGGTGGGCACCGCCGACGGCAGGTTCGCGCCGGGCTGGACGGTGCAGGAGACCACCGAGGTCGCCGCGGGCGCAGGACGCGGCCTCCAGGGCGTCAACTGCACCGCTCCGGACACCGAGTTCTGGTTCCCGGGCGCCAGCACGGACGCCGACCGCACCGACTACGTCCACCTCACCAACCCCGACGACTCCGCCGCCGTCGTGGACATCGAGCTGTACGGCAAGGACGGCGCGATCCCGTCGACGGTCGGCGAGGACATCACCGTCCCGGCGCACGCCAGCGAGCCGATCCTGCTGTCCACGCTCACCGACGAGAAGCAGCCCGATCTCACGGTCCGGGTGAACGTCCGCAGCGGGCGCGTCGGCGCGTCCGTGCAGGCACTGGACGACAAGATCGGCGGCGACTGGCTGGCCGCCTCCACCGAACCGGCGGGCAGCCTGGTGCTGCCGGGCATCCCCAAGGACGCCACCGCGGTCCGGCTGATCGCCTTCACGCCGGGCGGGACGGACGCCGACCTCAATGTGCGGCTCGCCTCGCCGTCCGGGCTGATCACGCCCGCCGGCAGCGAGACGCTGCACGTCAAGGCGGGCATGACGTCCGCGCTCGACCTCGGTGACGTCACGCGCGGCGAGGCCGGTTCCCTGGTGCTGACACCGAGCGACCAGTCCGTGCCGGTGGTCGCCGCGCTGAGAGTCGTGCGCGGCAAGGGCTCCGACCAGGAGACGGCGTTCATCCCGGCCACCGCCCCGGTCGGCACGCGCGCGACGGTCGCCGACAACACCTCGAAGGGCTCCACCCTGTCGATCACCGCGCCCGGCAAGACCGCCGAGGTCAAGGTGACCGCGTCGGCCGGCAGCGACGGCGGCACGGCGGTGTCCAAGACGTTCACGATCAAGGGCGGCACCACCCAGAACGTCGCCGCGCCCGTGCCGAACGGCGGCAAGGGCACATACGCGCTGACGGTCGAGCCGGTCTCCGGCGGCCCGGTCTACGCGGCCCGCACCCTGGCGGCGACGGAGGAGGGGGTCCCGGGCTTCACCATCCAGACCCTCCCGGGCGACCGGGGCATGGTGTCGGTGCCGCACGCCGAACAGGACCTGTCGGTGCTCCAGCAGTGACGAGGGCGGGTCAGTCCTCGCCGTAGCGCGGGTCGACCGTCTCCGGGGTCAGCCCGAGGAGTTCGGCGACCTGCTCGACGACGATCTCGTGGACGAGGGCGGCCCGTTCGTCGCGTCCCTTGGTGCGGATCTCCACGGGCCGCCGGTACACGACCACGCGCGCGGGCTGCTTGTCGTGCGCGGCGACCGTGCCGCCCAACGGCACCGCCTCGTCGTCCCACGTGCCGTCGACGCGCGGCACCTCCAGCACCAGGAAGTCGATGTCGGCGAGCTGCGGCCAGCGCCGCTCCAGACGCTCCACCGAGTCCTGCACCAGGTCCGCGAACGCGTCGGAGCGGCTCGCCGCGAGCGGCACCTGGGGCGGCGCGATCGGCCCGCGCATGCCCCGCCCGTGGCGGTCACGACGGCGGGGTCCTGGGCCTGCGGCACGGGGCGGTACGGGGCTGTCCATCACCGCTGAAGCGTAGTCCCCGCCGGGCCCGGCCGCCCGGCCCGACGCGGCATCACAGCCACCGCCCGGCCCCCGCCCACGGGCTGTCACCAGGAGATCATTTCAGCCAAGGTCGGGCTCGAATGCGCACCCTCTCGGACCGCCGATCAGGAGACAATTGGTGCGTTTGTACCGAGTGTTGATCAAGTCCGGGTTCACGTGACAGGGTGTCAGTCACCGTCCGCGCAGGTCAACGAGGTGTGCCGAAAGGGACGTGTGGGGCGTTTCACAACACGACACGGTGGAGTGACCTGGTGGAGAGTCGTCGCGGCCCGTTCAAGAGTGCGGTACCGTCCAACGTCGTGAGCCCTGTACGTCGCTGTTCGCGCACCGCTTGCGGCCGTCCCGCCGTAGCGACGCTGACGTACGTCTACGCCGACTCGACCGCGGTCCTCGGCCCCCTCGCGACCTACGCCGAACCCCACTGCTACGACCTGTGCGCCGAGCACTCCGAGCGCCTCACCGCGCCGCGTGGCTGGGAGGTCGTCCGGCTCCTCGACAGTTCGGCTCCGGCCCGCCCGAGCGGTGACGACCTGGAGGCGCTGGCCAACGCGGTCCGCGAGGCGGCCCGCCCCCAGGAGCGCCGCGCGCAGGCCGGCGGGGCCCGTGGGGCGGACCCGATGGAGGTCGCGCGCCGCGGTCATCTGCGGGTCCTGCGCTCCCCGGACAACTGACGGCCGTCGCGCCCGACACCTGCTGAACGGTTTCCTCCCGGCGCCCCCGGTGCGCCGTCCGACGTTCCCCTGAACTCCCGCACGCGTGCGTGCTCAGCCGTTCGCGCATGCGTCCTTACGCGTGCGCGTGCTGTTCGGCCCTGTGCGCCCAACGACCGGGCGATGCACGCTCGTTGATCGCCGACGCACACCCATTGACGCAATCTTGTCGCGGACACGACGATTCCCTGAGCGGAATGGAGAAACCGCTTTCCGCATCACGGAACCGGACCGGAGGCGCGCCCTTGTACGTCCAGCACCTGGAACCCGTCGCCGACTCGCTGGGCCTGTCCGCCCTCGTCGCCACCCTGCCCCTGGTGATCGTCCTGGTCCTGCTCGGCGGTCTGCGGGTGAAAGCCCATCTCGCGGGCCTCAGCGGCCTTCTCGCGGCCGTTCTCGTCGCCTGGCTCGCCTACCGCATGCCCCTGGACCAGACCCTCTCCAGCGCCGCCCAGGGCGCCGCCTTCGGCCTCTTCCCCATCCTGTGGATCGTCGTCAACGCCCTGTGGGTGTACCGGATGACCGTCCGCACCCGGCACTTCGACATCCTGCGCCGCTCCTTCGGGCGCCTCTCCGACGACCCGCGCATCCAGGCCCTCGTCGTCGCCTTCTGCTTCGGCGCCCTCCTGGAGGCCCTCGCCGGATTCGGCGCCCCGGTCGCGATCTGCTCGGTCATGCTCGTCGCCCTCGGCTTCGACCCGGTCCGCGCGGCCGTCGTCGCCCTGGTCGCCAACACCGCGCCGGTCGCCTTCGGCGCCATGGGCACCCCGGTCGTCACGCTCGCCCAGGTCACCGGGGTGCCGTTGGACACCGTGGCCTCCGTGGTGGGCCGTCAGACCCCGCTGCTCGCCGTGCTGGTGCCGCTGGTCCTGGTCGGCCTCGTCGACGGGCGGCGCGGACTGCGCGAGACCTGGATGCCCGCCCTGGTGTGCGGACTCGCCTTCGGCGCGGCCCAGTTCGCCGCCTCCAACCACCTCTCCGTGCAACTCGCCGACATCGTCGCCTCCTTGGCGGGCGCCGCAGCCCTGGTCGCCGTCGCGCACGCACGCGTACCGGCCGCCGAGGCGGTCCGGGCGTCCGTGCTCACCGGTGCGCGCAGCGAGGAACTCGACGCGGCCGACCCACGCCCCGAAGTCCTGCGCGCCTACGCCCCGTACGCGCTCATCGTGGTGATCTTCTCGATCGCCCAGATCCCGGCCCTCAAGGAATGGCTCGCGCGGGCCACCCGGACCGTCGACTGGCCCTTCCTCGACGTCGCCGGCCCCGACGGCCGACCCGTCGGCGGCAACGTCTTCAGCTGGCCGATCGTGTCGACCGGCGGCACCCTCGTGCTGATCGCCGGCGTGGGCACGGCGCTCGTGCTGCGCGTGCACGCACGCGTGGCGGTCACGGAATGGCTCGCCACCGTCCGCGAGTTGAGGTTCGCGATCCTCACTGTGACCTCCGTGCTCGCCCTCGCCTATGTCATGAACCTCTCCGGACAGGCCGCGACGATCGGCTCCTTCGTGGCCGCGGCCGGCGCCGGACTCGCCTTCCTGTCACCGGTGCTCGGCTGGTTCGGGGTGGCCGTCACCGGCTCCGACACGTCCGCCAACGCGCTGTTCGGAGCCCTCCAGGTGACCGCCGCCCGCGAGTCCGGCCTGTCGCCCGCGCTCCTGGCCGCCGCCAACAGTTCGGGCGGTGTCCTCGGCAAGATGATCTCCCCGCAGAACCTCACCATCGCCTGCGCCGCCGTCGGCCTCGCCGGACGCGAGGGCGATGTGCTGCGCAAGGTGCTGCCGTGGAGCCTGGGCCTGCTGCTGATCATGTGCCTGATCGTGGTCGGCCAGAGCTCACCGGTCCTGGACTGGATGCTGCCCTGATTCCCGTCGCCCTCTTACCTTGCCCCTCATCACTGCTCCGACCTGGGGCGAGGCGGCGGGCACACCCGGCGTCCGGACACCGCGCGGCCATCCGGGACGGGTAGTTTGAGGCGACCGACAGGACTTCAGGAAGGCTGGCCGTGGCTGCTGATCTCACGCAGATCGTCAAGGCGTACGACGTGCGCGGAGTCGTCCCCGACCAGTGGGACGAGCCGCTCGCCGAGCTGTTCGGGGCCGCCTTCGCCCGGGTGACCGGCGCCGCCGCCATTGTCACCGGCCACGACATGCGCCCCTCCTCGCCCGGCCTTTCGCGTGCCTTCGCGCGCGGGGCGGCCGCACTCGGCGTCGACGTGACCGAGATCGGCCTCTGCTCCACCGACCAGCTCTACTACGCCTCCGGCGCGCTGGACCTGCCCGGCGCCATGTTCACCGCCTCGCACAACCCGGCCCAGTACAACGGCATCAAGATGTGCCGCGCGGGCGCGACCCCGGTCGGCCAGGACACCGGCCTCACCGAGATCCGCGAACTCGCCGAGCAGTGGAGCGAGTCGGGCGCCCCCGAACCCGCCGCGACCCCGGGAACCCTCAGCGGGCGCGAGACGTTGGAGGATTACGCGGCCCACCTCCGCTCGCTCGTGGACCTGACCTCCATCCGCCCCCTGAAGGTCGTGGTCGACGCGGGCAACGGCATGGGCGGCCACACGGTCCCCACGGTCCTCGCGGGGCTCCCGCTGACCGTGGTCCCGATGTACTTCGAGCTGGACGGCACCTTCCCCCACCACGAGGCCAACCCCCTCGACCCGGCCAACATCGTCGACCTCCAGGCCCGCGTCCGCGCGGAGGGCGCCGACCTCGGCCTCGCGTTCGACGGCGACGCGGACCGCTGCTTCGTCGTCGACGAACACGGCGACCCCGTCTCCCCGTCCGTGATCACCGCCCTCGTCGCCGCCCGTGAACTCGCCCGCAACGGCGGCCATGGCGTGATCATCCACAACCTGATCACGTCCTGGTCGGTCCCCGAGGTGGTGAAGGAGCACGGCGGCACCCCGGTCCGCACCCGCGTCGGCCACTCCTTCATCAAGGCCGAGATGGCCCGCGCGGGCGCGATCTTCGGCGGCGAGCACTCCGCGCACTACTACTTCAAGGACTTCTGGAACGCCGACACGGGCATGCTCGCCGCCCTGCACGTCCTCGCGGCCCTCGGCGGTCAGGACGGCCCGCTCTCGCGCCTCGTCGCCGCCTACGACCGCTACGTCGGCTCCGGCGAGATCAACTCCACCGTCGACGACCAGACCGGCCGCCTCGCCGCGATCAAGGCCGCCTACCAGGGCGCCGACGGCATCACCCTCGACGAACTCGACGGCCTCACCGTCACCGCCGCCGACTGGTGGTTCAACGTCCGCCCCTCCAACACCGAACCGCTGCTGCGCCTGAACGCCGAGGCACGGGACGAGGCCACGATGGCCAAGATCCGCGACGAGGCACTGGCCCTGATCCGAGGCTGACCCCGAGCCCGCCACCCCGGGCGGCGACCGGCGCGAGCTGCTCGGGCGACGAACAGGGAACGCCGTTCGATGAGGGCACCGGGACCGAGCCCTATGAAGGGCGCCCGGACCGACGTTCGAGCGACGAGCCCTGATCGACGTCAAAAGAAGACGACGACGTCCGAGCGGCGGACCGTGAACGGCATCAAAAGAGGACGCCAGGAACGCCGTTCGAAGCGCGGATCGTGAAACGGCCTCCAAAGAAGAGGCCGACACCCATGCGAACGGAGTGTCGGCAACGACGGCCGGGCGGGCGGCCCGCAGATGCCGCACCGCCCGCCAGGGTGCCGTACCGGGGACGTGCCGCCGCCCCCCACCGGCCCTGAACAGGCGCTGACCTTGGGACGCCGGACGGGTCGACGCCGCCGGCCAGGACCGGGCGTTGCCACGGCGGTACCCTGACCAGGCACATCCGCCCCGCTCCGAAGGGAAACCCCATGCCGCTCGAAGCCGGCCTCCTGGAGATCCTCGCCTGCCCGGCGTGTCACGCTCCCCTCACGGAGGAGGACACCGAGCTGATCTGCACCGGCCAGGACTGCGGCCTCGCCTACCCCGTCCGCGACGACATCCCCGTCCTCCTCGTCGACGAGGCCCGCCGCCCGGCATAACGGCGCGACGGCACCCGCCAGGTACCTCGCCCCGCACGACCCGCCCCGCCCGCCCGGCGCCCGGAGGCTGCCGCTCATGCTCGACGAATCGCTGCTCGACAACCCCGACGCCCTCTCGGCCGCCGACCGCCGCGCCCTGCTGCGCGGCGCCGCCGAAGCAGGCGCCCGGGTCCGCACCGCCGCACGGAACGCCGTCGAGGCCGGCATCCCCGACCTCACACCGGAAGGCCGCCCCCGCGCCGTCCTGATCGCGGGCCCCGGCGCCGCCGCCACCTGCGTCGCCGACCTCCTCGGCACCCTCGCCGGCGCCGGCAGCCCCGTCACCCGCCTCGCCCCCACCGGCGTCGCCCCCGCAGCGGGCGCCCTGCGCTGGGAACTGCCCGGCTGGGCCGGCTCCGTCGACCTGCTCCTGATCGCCACCCCGGACGGCTCCGAACCCGGCCTGTCCCTCCTCGCCGACGCCGCCTACCGGCGCGGCTGCACGGTCGTCGCCGTGGCCCCGGCCCGCACCCCGCTCAGCGAGTCCGTCGCGGGCGCCCACGGCCTCTTCGTACCGATGGCGACGGCCCCCTACGACCAGGAGAACGGCGCGAACGGCACCGAGGTCGCCGCGTCCGCCCCCGGCGTCCTGTGGGCGCTGCTCACCCCGCTGCTCGCCCTCCTGGACCGCACCGGCGTGCTCAGCGCCCCGCCGGACGCCCTGGAGAAGGTCGCCGACCGCCTCGACCAGGTCGCCGAACGCTGCGGCCCGGCCATCGCCACCTACAGCAACCCCGCCAAGACGCTCGCCTCCGAACTCGCCGAAGCCCTGCCGGTGGTCTGGACCGAGGGCGTCTCCGCGGGCCCGGCAGGCCGCCGTTTCGCCGCCTCCCTCGCCGAACTCTCCGGTACCCCCGCCGTCGTCGCCGAACTCCCCGAAGCGCTCGTCGCCCACAGCACCCTGCTGGCCGGCCGACTCGCCGCCGGAGCCGACCCCGACGACTTCTTCCGCGACCGCGTGGAGGAGGCACCCGCGCTGCACGCACGCGTGGTGCTGCTCCGCGACCGCCCCACCGGCGGCCTCACCGCCGCCCCCGCCGCCCGTGACCTGGCCCTCAGCCACGACACGCCGATCAGCGAACTGGAACCCGAAGCGGGCGGCGAACTGGAGACCCTCGCCGAACTGATCGCCATCACGGATTTCGCCGCCGTTTACCTGGCGCTCGTCTCCGGGGCCTGATCTTGACGCCGACGCCCTGACCGCCGTGGCAACGGCCCAGCGCGTCCCCGCAGCACCCCGCACCGAGAACGGCAGAGAGAACCACCATGGACCGCCTCGACAACACCGTCCGCCCCTACGCCTGGGGTTCCACCACCGCCATCCCGCACCTCCTCGGCGTCGAACCGAGCGGTGAACCACAGGCGGAGATGTGGCTCGGCGCCCACCCCGGCGCCCCCTCACGCACCGCGCGCGGCACCCTCGTCGAGGTGATCGACGCCGACCCGGAGCACGAACTCGGCCCGGCCGCCGTCGCCAAGTTCGGCCCCCGCCTGCCCTTCCTGCTCAAGCTCCTCGCCGCCGGCGCCCCGCTCTCCCTCCAGGTCCACCCCGACCTCGCCCAGGCGCAGGAGGGCTACGACGACGAGGAGCGCCGCGGCATCCCCGTCGACGCCCCGCACCGCAACTACAAGGACGCCAACCACAAGCCCGAACTCATCTGCGCGCTCACCGAGTTCGACGGCCTGTGCGGCTTCCGCGACCCGGCCGAGTCCGCCGACCTCCTGGCAGGCCTCGGCGTCGACTCCCTCAAGCCCTACGTCGACCTGCTGCGCGCCCACCCCGAGGACGCGGCGCTGCGCGAGGTCCTCACCGCGATCCTCACCGCCGACCCCGAGGCGATGCGCCACACGGTCACCGAGACCGCCCTCGCCTGCGCCCACCTCGGCGGCGCCTACGCCCCCTACGCCGACATCGCCCAGCACTACCCGGGCGACCCCGGCGTCATCGCCGCGCTGCTCCTCAACCACGTCCGGCTCCAGCCCGGCGAGGCCCTCTTCCTCGGCGCGGGCATCCCGCACGCGTACCTGAACGGTCTCGGCGTCGAGATCATGGCCAACTCCGACAACGTCCTGCGCTGCGGCCTCACCCCCAAGCACGTCGACGTCCCCGAACTCCTGCGCATCGTCCGCTTCGAGGCCGCCGACGCGGGCGTCCTGCGCCCCGAGGCCGCACCGGACGGCGAGGAGGTCTACGAGACGCCGATCGACGAGTTCCGGCTCTCCCGCTACGTCCTCCCCGAGAACGGCCCCGTCCGCGACCTCACCCGGGCCACCCCGCAGATCCTGCTCTGCACCCAGGGCACGGTCCTGGCCGGCGAGGACGAACTGACGCCCGGCCGCTCGGTGTTCGTCCCGGCGGGGGAGAAGGCCGAGGTGTCCGGCACGGGGACGATCTTCCGGGCCACCGTCGTCGTCTGATCGGTTTGTCGCACCGGGCCTGTGGACACCCGACGCACCACGGCCCGGCGGGACTGCAAGAATGGCCCACCGGCAAAGGCCGGGCAAAACCCCAGCGCGGGCAGAAGACCTGGCCGACGGGCGTACGAAAGTGAAGGGACAACGCGGACACATGAGCGCGTCAGGCGGCACCAAGGCGATCGTGGCGGCACTCGGCGCCAACCTCGCGATCGCGGTATCGAAGTTCGTGGCGTTCGCCTTCAGCGGCTCGTCGTCCATGCTCGCCGAGGGCGTCCACTCACTGGCCGACTCCGGCAACCAGTTCCTGCTCCTGATCGGCGGCAAGAAGGCCCAGCGCGAGGCGACCCCGCAGCACCCGTTCGGCTACGGCCGCGAGCGCTACATCTACGCCTTCCTCGTCTCCATCGTCCTCTTCACCGTCGGCGGCATGTTCGCCATCTACGAGGGCTACGAGAAGATCCTCCACCCGCACGACATCGAGCACTGGTACTGGCCGGTGGGCGTCCTCTTCTTCGCGATCGTGGCCGAGGGCTTCTCCTTCCGCACGGCCATCAAGGAGTCGAACGAACTGCGGGGCAAGCTCTCCTGGTCCCAGTTCATCCGCCGCGCCAAGGCCCCCGAACTGCCCGTCGTCCTCCTGGAGGACTTCGGCGCCCTCATCGGCCTGGTCCTCGCCCTCGGCGGCGTCGGCCTCGCCCTGCTCACCGGCAACGGCATCTGGGACGGCATCGGCACCGTCCTCATCGGTGTCCTCCTCGTGATGATCGCCCTCGTCCTCGCCGCCGAGACCAAGTCCCTGCTCCTGGGCGAGGCCGCCGGCATCGACGACGTCAAGAAGATCGAGGCCGCCGTCGTCGACGGCGACACCGTCACCGGCCTCATCCACATGCGCACCCTCCACCTCGGCCCCGAGGAACTCCTGGTCGCCGCCAAGATCGCCGTCCAGCACGACGACACCGCCGCCGAGGTCGCCGCCGCCATCAACGCCGCCGAGGCCCGCATCCGCGACGCCGTCCCGATCGCCCGCGTCATCTACCTCGAACCGGACATCTACAGCGAGGCCGAGGCCGCCAAGGGCGCCGACCGGGAGGCCACCCCCGGCGGCCCGGCCCAACACCCCACCGACCACTGACCCCTCCGCGCACTCCCCCTCCCCGCTGCCTCCCCCGACCGGATAGGGGTAGCGGATTCCGATGCGCACTGGGGGCCGCTACCCCGCCCGGTGTAGCTTGGAGCAGAGCCAGACGTCGCTGCTGATGGCGGTCGGGCGGTCCCCACGGACCGGCCGAGGGAGAGAGGGCCTCCGACGGACTGCGCTGCGCGCACGTGGCATGCCTGTGTCCTCTTCCGGACACCCGGTGTCCGCCGTCGCGCAGACCAGCCGTACCCACCTCGCCCCAACCCCGAGGAGCAGCTCCCCATGACGACTGTCGACAACCGACAGGACTTCAAGGTCGCCGACCTCTCCCTGGCCGTCTTCGGCCGCAAGGAGATCACCCTCGCCGAGCACGAGATGCCCGGCCTGATGTCGATCCGCAAGGAGTACGCCGAGGCGCAGCCCCTGGCCGGCGCCCGCGTCACCGGTTCCCTGCACATGACCGTGCAGACCGCCGTCCTCATCGAGACCCTGGTCGCGCTCGGCGCGCAGGTCCGCTGGGCGTCCTGCAACATCTTCTCCACCCAGGACCACGCCGCCGCCGCGATCGCCGTCGGCCCGAACGGCACCCCGGACAACCCCCAGGGCGTCCCCGTCTTCGCCTGGAAGGGCGAGACGCTCGACGAGTACTGGTGGTGCACCGAGCAGGCGCTGACCTGGCCGAACACCCCGACCGGCGGCCCGAACATGATCCTGGACGACGGTGGCGACGCCACCCTCCTCGTCCACAAGGGCGTCGAGTACGAGAAGGACGGCAAGGTCCCCTCGCCGGACACCGCCGAGTCCGACGAGCACCGCGTCATCCTCGAACTCCTCAACCGCACGATCACCGACGGCTCCCAGAAGTGGACCCAGCTGGCGTCGGAGATCCGCGGCGTGACCGAGGAGACCACGACCGGCGTCCACCGCCTGTACGAGATGCAGCGCGAGGGCTCCCTCCTCTTCCCGGCGATCAACGTCAACGACGCCGTCACCAAGTCGAAGTTCGACAACAAGTACGGCTGCCGCCACTCCCTGATCGACGGCATCAACCGCGCCACCGACGTCCTCATCGGCGGCAAGACCGCCGTCGTCTGCGGCTACGGCGACGTGGGCAAGGGCTGCGCGGAGTCCCTGCGCGGCCAGGGCGCCCGCGTGATCATCACCGAGATCGACCCGATCTGCGCCTTGCAGGCGGCGATGGACGGCTACCAGGTCACGACCCTCGACGAGGTCGTCGACAAGGCCGACATCTTCGTCACCACGACGGGCAACAAGGACATCATCATGGCCTCGGACATGGCCAAGATGAAGCACCAGGCGATCGTCGGCAACATCGGCCACTTCGACAACGAGATCGACATGGCCGGCCTCGCCAAGATCCCGGGCATCGTCAAGGACGAGGTCAAGCCGCAGGTCCACACCTGGACCTTCGCCGACGGCAAGGTCCTCATCCTGCTGTCCGAGGGCCGCCTGCTGAACCTGGGCAACGCCACCGGCCACCCGTCGTTCGTGATGTCCAACTCGTTCGCGGACCAGACCCTGGCCCAGATCGAGCTGTTCACCAAGCCCGACGAGTACCCGACCGACGTCTACGTGCTGCCCAAGCACCTCGACGAGAAGGTCGCCCGCCTGCACCTCGACTCGCTCGGCGTGAAGCTCACCGAGCTGCGCCCCGAGCAGGCCTCGTACATCGGCGTCGAGATCGACGGCCCGTACAAGCCGGACCACTACCGCTACTGACCGACCCGGCCCCGCCGACCGCGCACCCCGCGACCGGCACCGGCACGTCCTCCGAGGCAGGCCCCCGCACCCCCGTGCCGGGGGCCTGCCCCTTTGCCGGGCGCGCCCGCATCAGCCCGTCAAGACCCAGGACCCCCATGCCCCGCGGCCGTTATTCGCTCCACGATCCGCACGATCACACCCCCCTCGCAGAAGAACACTTCCACTGCGCCCCCGGCCCCTCCGGCTGGCGCTACGTCTCCCAACTGACCACCCCCACAGGCGACCACCACGGCTCCGTCGACCTCACCCTCGACGAACTCGGCCGACCCCTCCGCCTCGAACTCCACGCCGCCGCCTGGCAGATCCGCGGCGCCGCCCTCGACGGCGTCACCTGGGTCCGCACAGACCCCACCGGAACTCACGCCACCGAAGGCAATGTGCGCGCCCACGCCTTCACCGGCACCTCCCCGGCGTTCCTCATCGCCACCGCCCGCCTCCTGCGCCTCACCCCCTCCGCCGCCGCCACCCGCGTCCGCCTCGTCGCCCTCACGGACCCGGTCCTCGCCCCCCGCACCGTGGACCAGTCCTGGGCCTTGGTGAACAGCGAAGCACACGCCACTGACAACGGCCCCCTGACCGTGGACGAATACCAGGTCACAGCCCTGGACACCGGCGAACAGCACACCGTGCACCTCGCCGGGGACGTCGTGCTCTCGGCACCGGGAATCGAGCTGGAGGACCTGGAGACACCCCCGTCGACCTTCACGTGACCAAGCGACAGACAGCCGACCAGACCGACTTACGCGGGCGGCACGAACCCGGTGGGCTTGGCGGGACTGGCGTGACCAGCGGGAGAAGCGGCACCATCCGGACCGGCGGGCTCAGCACCCGAAGTCTGAGCAGCGGCCGATCGAGGGTCGTAGGCCGAAACCCCGGCACCCGTCCCGGACCCCGCAGGCGCAGGCGGAGCGACGGGATACGAGGGAACGGCACCGCCCGAACCGCCCGCCACCGCAGCGCCGTTCGCGAAGGCCCGCCGTGCCTCTCGGGTCTGTCGCTCGTGCACCACGGCCGCCAGATACGCGGCCGACGGGACACCGGGCGGGACCGGCGCCCCCGTACGCGCCGCCAGGTCCGCAGCCAGCCGCTCAGCCATGCCCCAGCCGACCTGCGGGTCCAACTGCCCCATCCGCGTCAGGTACTGACGGACGGCCAGCCACAACCCATCGGGAACGGCCGACAGGTCGAGGTCCGTGAACCGCCCGGCCAGCCACGGCGGAGGCGACGGCAGAGAACCGGCCCGCGAGACCGGCACCCGTTCCCGCACGACGAGAGTCCCCGCGAACACATCACCGAGCCGCCGCCCACGAGCCGAGACAAGAGACGCGATACAGGCGACGACCCCGAACGTCATCAGGATCTCGACGACGCCGATCCCGCCCCGGACCAGCGCGTGCCGGAACCGGATCGGACCACCGTCGTCCCGCACCACACGCAGCCCGCACGCCATCTTGCCGAGCGACCGCCCGTGCGTGAGCGTCTCGACCGCGATCGGCGCACCCACCAGGATCAGCACGAACCCGGCCATCGCCACCGCGGTCCGCGCGGCCTCGTCCAACGAAGCCGTCGCGGCGAACAGCCCGATGCTCAGGCCGATGTACGCGACCAGGGCCACGATCAGGTCGAGCGACACCGCGAGCGCCCTGCTGGGCAGCTTCGCGGGGCGCAGCTCAAGCACCACCGCCTCGCCCGTCACCAGCTCACTCACCACATCGTCCTTCCCCTGGGCTGCCTTGCGGACGGTCAGTCTGCCAAGCTGAGCGCACATTGTGCGCCAGTACGACAAGCTGACATCAGCGACGAGCCGCCGACGAACAGCCGAGGAGCAGGCAGACCGATGGACCTCGACGTTTTCGTCACCGCTCACCGGGCCGAGTGGGACCGTCTGGAAACCCTTCTAGGACGCCGACGTCGCCTCACCGGAGCCGAGGCCGACGAACTCGTCGCGCTGTACCAGCGCACGGCCACGCACCTCTCCCTGATCCAGTCCAGCGCCCCCGACCCACAGTTGACGGGACGGCTCAGCCAACTCGTGGCACGCGCGCGTAGTGCGGTGACGGGAACCCGGCGTGCTTCCTGGCGGGACGTGACCCGGTTCCTCACGGTGGGCTTCCCCGCCGCGGTCTACCGCTCGCGCCGCTGGTGGGTCCCCACCGCACTCCTGTCGACGGTGGTCGGGGCGCTCCTGGGCTGGTGGATCGGCACCCACCCCGAGGTCCAGGCCGGCATCGCGGCCCCCGGCGAACTGCGCGAACTCACGCGTCCTGGTGGCCAGTACGAGACGTACTACTCCAGCCACCCCGCGGCCTCCTTCGCCGCCCAGGTCTGGACGAACAACGCCTGGGCCGCCGCCCAGTGCCTGATCTTCGGGATCTTCCTGGGCCTCCCCGTCCTCTGGATTCTCTTCCAGAACATGCTCAACCTCGGTGTCGGCTTCGGCCTGATGTCCTCCGCCGGCCGCCTCGACACCTTCCTGGGCCTGGTGCTCCCGCACGGCCTCCTCGAACTGACCGCGGTCTTCGTCGCCGCCGGTACCGGACTGCGCCTCGGCTGGACCCTCATCGACCCGGGCCCACGCAGCCGACGCACAGCGCTAGCCGAAGAGGGCCGAGCGGCCGTGGGCATGGCCATCGGCCTCGCCCTGGTCCTCTTCGTCTCCGGGGCGATCGAAGGCTTCGTCACTCCGTCAGGCCTGCCCACCTGGGCCCGCATCGGCATCGGCGTCGCAGCCGAGCTGGCCTTCCTCGCCTACGTCTTCGTGTTGGGCGGACGAGCGGTCCGCGCGGGTGCGACGGGCGACGTCGAGGCCGCCGAACGGAGCGCCTCGGTGCCCACGGCCGCCTGATGTGCAAGCACCCCCGTGGAGCTGTTAGTCTCTTCCTCGCCCCAAGAAAGCCGTTGACACGGAACGACCGGGGCGGTAGATTCGAACAGTTGCCTAGAACTGGGTTCGCCCCGGTCGGCAGAGGTTAGTATCTAACTCGCTTCTCGAAAACGTCGATGAACTTCGATGCTGTAGAAGCACTCCCGATGAATCGGAAAATGAGTTGCCGGTCAGACCGGCGCGAAACTTCTGATAAAGTCGGAACCGCCGGAAAGGGAAAGCGCGAAAGCGAAGAACCTGGAAAGCACCGAGGAAATCGGATCGGAAAGATCTGATAGA